>JALSMA010000064.1 GCA_026988015.1 Desulfobulbaceae bacterium
AGTTTCCAATATAGTGGGTAGAACGATATTCAATCCCTTTCAAACCAAAAGCATGATACAATATAGACGTGGACATGGCAGAGACCTCCATAAATTGTTTGCTTTGACAACAAACAATCTGTCTCTTACCATGTCCTTTGGTAATTATTTTTTACCATGAAATTCTACTCAGGTACTCATTTGCCGGATGAACCAAAAGAAATCCTGGTTACAACTGGCCGTGTTCGCCTTGGCCTGCAAATGATTTTAAGCAATGTTCGTATTCGAGACTGGTGAAACTCAAAGTGCCGAATATTCCGGTCTCCAATTGAGTTTAATCCTCCACCAGACTATGAAAATATGGTGAAAATCCATAGTGGCTTTATGTCAAAGAACAATTTAACGGAAATTCATCCGCCTCCATCATGATGATGGATTGCTGCTTGAAACTCTAAACTTCAATTTAAATAATATACCCAAGTGCAAATATAAAAATCACAATCAGGTATGTCTCAATAAATCATGATGCGTCACCTCTATTGCTAACGGATCCAGGTGTCTACATGGGAAGAGGAGCTGCTTGTTGCAGTAATCGTCTTGCTGCGCTGGTATTATTGTCCCTTTTTACCTAGACCAAAGATGTTGCTGGTTTTTTTAGGGTTGGTTCTTTTCTTTGTTATGGCTGGGGCTCGTTTTTGCTGGTTCCCTGAACGACGTGGTCCTGCCTTTTTACGTGGTTTCTGGGTGGGCTTCCGGGAGCGGCCTGTTTTTTTCTGTGGCTCTTCTCCTGATTCCTCCATTGCAAAACCTTCAACGCTGATCCGTTTTATAGTTTTACCCTGTAAGCGTTCGATGGCTTTGACCATCACCTGATCATCATAGCACATGAAACTTATGGCGCGGCCACTTCGTTCTGCACGTCCTGTACGGCCAATCCTGTGGGTGTAAGCTTCTGCGGTTGAAGGCAGGTCAAAGTTTATAACCTGTGCAACTCGCGAGACATCAATCCCCCTAGCGGCAATATCTGTTGCCACCAGAACGCTGAACTTCCCATCCCGAAAGCCATTCATGGCATTCTGACGCTGGTTCTGAGACATATTTCCCTGGAGAGCTGTGGCGGATATCTTGACCTTATCCAGTTTTTTGGCAAGGTTTTTTGCTCCATATTTTGTGCGGGTAAAGACCAGAGTTGAGCCTTCAACTGGTTCTGTTTTCAAGAGATGGAGGAGGAGTGCTGATTTCTGTCTTTTTGAAACCGGGTAAACTGCCTGGGTGATGAGATCCAGGGGCTGCTCCAGTTTGATGCTGATTTCCTTCGGGTTGGTCAGGGTTTCGTCTGCTAGTTTACGAATGTCAGCAGGCATTGTTGCTGAAAAGAGTAGGGTCTGCCGCTGGCGAGGCAGGTGTTTGAGGATGCGGCGAATATCCGGGAAAAATCCCATGTCAAACATCTGGTCAGCCTCGTCGAGTACTAGAGTTTCCACTTTGTCCAGCTTCAGGTCGTGGTTGTTCAAATGGTCAAGGAGGCGGCCCGGGCAGGCAACAAGAATTTCAATGCCGCGCCTGAATGCTTCAAATTGCGGATTTTTTCCCACTCCACCATATACTGCAATACTGCGCAGGCCTGTTTTTACAGAGAGTTCCTGAAAGCTGCGATGGATCTGTTCCGCCAGTTCTCTAGTCGGGGCAATGACCAGTGCACGAACCTTCCCCTTGGGTCCTTTCGCCAGGCGCTGAATCAGCGGGAGGGCAAAGGCTGCAGTCTTTCCGGTACCAGTCTGGGCAAGACCTAAAATATCATGTCCTTCAATGACCTCAGGGATGGCCTTTTCCTGAATTGGGGTAGGGTGTTCATACCCGCAGTCACTTATGTTGCTGTTGATCTGCTCGATGAACTGGAATTGTTTAAAACTCATGGGAACTCCTTGGTCTTTCAATATTCTTAGCTGCGAAAATGTGAGAACCTATCAGGAATTGCCACTCGCTACCACTCTTTTCTCAGAAACAGGGTGTAAAAAAGGTTCAGAGCGGTGAAAACAGGTGAAGATGGAAAGGTGTATCGGGCAGGAAATCATCCAGTAAGAGGAGCCGTTTGGTCTTCCTGCCCGGTGGCTTGTCAGCAACCTTCTATCGCTGCAGCCTTAGCTCTTGCCACTCTCACTTTTACCTCTGCTCCTTCGGAAAGGGTTTCAGCTTTTTCTCCACAGTCCATGGTTACGATATCATCATCAACTTTTACAACAGTACATTTTAAGGTTGCTGCCTGGATTGCCACCGTTGTAGTTACAGTAAAAAGTAAAATTGCCAGCATGGTTGTCATCTTTCTCATTTAGTATTCCTCCACATAGGGTTCTTGTCTCGGGCACTGCGCCCCATCCTTTATCTTCAATGTAGATCTGAAATGAAAAAGAAAAAAGCCGATATCGGGTGATGTCGGGTGTGGATACCTTTTAAAACCTGTAATAACAGTATGATGCTGTCTCGTGTTAGATGGTGGAATCGGTTTTGTTTGTTGAAAATTGGGTTGTAAATAGTTCAAGAAGGCGTACTATAGTCACAATTCTAGACCTCTTTTTATTGATCGTGAGAGTCAAGCAGAAAAATCTTGTATCAATCAAACACATGTCAGATAAGAAATCAGTGAAATCCGGGATAGCCATGGTCTGTATCAGTGGCTCTGAAGTCCGTCATCTCCGTGAACAGCAGAACCTGACTCAGCTTTATCTTGCAACCGCAGTTGGAGTGACCACAGAGACCATATCCCGCTGGGAGAGGCAGGGCTCTCCAACAGTGAAAGAAGAGAATGGTGTTAAACTGGCCGAAGTACTCGGTGTTTCCCTTGAGCAAATCCTTTTTTCTGAAGATGCTGGTGCCGTAGCGGAAAAAATAGTGGAACCGGAGGCGGAAACAGCAATCCGGCCGGCAAGAATTGTAGCAATGGCGCTGGTTGCATTCATTGTCCTGCTCAGTGTGACTGCCTTTTTCTTTGTCGGGTATCAGAGTGTGGACACTTTTCAATTCTCTGCCCGTAGGGTTATGCCCACTCACACCGTGTCAACCCTTCCATTTCCTGTGGTGGTGACAGTTGCTTTTGTATCTGAAAAAGAGTCCTCACTCCTGCTCAAAGAAGAATTACCTCCAGGGTGCAACGTATTACGGAGTGTGCCACCAGCTACACTCCTTGATCGTGAATCCTTGAAGTGGATAGATAAGAAGGGGCATGGCCTGAAAAAATTTGCTTATCTGGCCAGTTGCAGTTCTCAGGGAAAGAATCAGGAAACACAAACGTTCATCGGATCATTGCTTGTGCGGCAGGAAAGTCATAGAGAAATCATAGTGGACGGGCCAGATCGTCTGAAGCTGCTTGAGTACCACTGGGCAGACAGTGATATGGATAATGTCATTGATGATGAGGAACTACTTGCCGTCTATGATGACTTTGGAAGCGTTGAGGGATTAGGTGTTGATGTGGAAGAGGTGGAACGTATCTGGATGGGTTCCGGATACAGGTGGAAGCCTCAAGAGCATATGTTTGAGATTATTCCCTGAAATCTATCAGGGCAGGAACAGACAAATGAAAAACAAAAGAAAATTCAGACAGATTGTTGTTCTGTTACTGGTAGTGCTGCTGGGATGTGCCGCAGAAGTTCACGCCGAAGGAGTGAGTGCAGCATATCTTGAAAACAGTGGCGATAGAACAATTCTTGAGCTGCAGGTCACGGATCCTCCTCCCACGTCAATCATCGTGAACCAAATTATCCCTGCTGGCGTGGTAATAAAAAGTGCCAGTCCCGGATATACTAAGTTTTCCGCGGGAAAAAATGTGGTGAAGTGGTTGCTTAAACATCCCCGGCCGGGAGTTTTGTGGATTGTTCTGGTTTATGAAGGTACTCTGCCAGGAAAGGGAGCTACTGCAATTATTCGTTGCAAGAGTCCAAGTGACGGGACTTTGATGACCATTGAGTTGCGGTAGGCTACTTGAGGAGCAGCTCCAGGCAGTCTTCGAAATTTCTGTCTTTCAGGCCGTTAAATTCATAAAACTCCAGCCCCATTCCCTTGGGTTTACGAAACCGCTGAGTCCAACGGACAACGGCCTGTGCCTGGATGGACACCCTCTCCCCTGTACTATCTAAGAACGTAAAATCCAGTGATACAATGCTGCCTTTGGGCATCAGGTGCTCGGTGGCTAGGAACATGCCACTGAGGCCGCAGTCCTCAGCCACACCCTGGAAATATTCTTCTGTTTCCTTGTCCGCCGGTTGTTTGCTGTATCGAACACGGACATTACTTGCAACCCGTTTGAATTTACGTTTTTCTTCAAACATTCATCTCTCCGACTCAATCAGGGTAACTAGAAAATCTAGATTTTGGTTAAAGGTAAACATGGTTACTACTAAAGCCTAGGTAACAACAAATTGCCATTGTATGAGACTACTCCAGTGGGTGGTAACTGCAGGAAAAAATCACGTTTTATTTCGCCAACGGGAGTGGGCTCCTGTACCCAATATCAGTAAAAGCTGAGCTTCGGTGGTAATCAGGAATGTATAAAAGTCTCCTTAATTTCTCTCATTTCACTCCACATTTGTCAACCACTATGCTGTAAAGTTGGAAATAAACTTGACAAACCTGACTGGTAAAGTAGGTTGATTGACAACCAATCGGGAATAATAATTATTTATATTAAGCTGGAGAAAAAGAAATGAAAAAGAAGCTTGCAGGTTTAGCGCTGATTACTGTTTTTTCGGGAAGTGCCTATGCTGGAAATGCTATTATGGATGAGGCTCAGGGCGTGTTTGAGCCTATTCCCCATGAGGCTCCGGCCATAGAGGGCAATTCGGCTACTCCTGTAAAAGTGGAGCTTGGAAAAATGCTCTATTTTGAGCCGCGTCTCTCGAAAAGTGGCCTGGTAAGTTGTAACTTCTGTCATAATGTTGGTATGGGAGGGGATGATTTCCAGGAGACTTCCACCGGACATGGTTGGCAGAGGGGACCGCGTAATGCGCCCACTGTCCTGAATTCCGTATATAATATAGCGCAGTTCTGGGATGGTCGAGCTAAAGACCTGAAGGAGCAGGCCAAAGGGCCGATTCAGGCATCGGTTGAGATGAATAATACTCCAGAAGGAGCAGTGAAGACTCTGAAAAGTATGCCGGGGTATGTAGAGATTTTTGGAAAGGCATTCCCTGACGACAAGGATCCGGTAACCTTTGACAATATGGCGGCTGCCATCGAGGTTTTTGAGGCTACTCTGGTTACTCCTGATTCCCGTTTTGACAAGTTTCTGCGCGGTAACGCCGCAGCCCTCAACGATAAAGAGCAGAAAGGGTTAGCTGCATTTATGGAGAAGGGTTGTGCGGATTGCCATGGTGGTTTGAATATGGGAGGTGAAGACTATTTTGCCTTCGGTGTGGTGGATCGGCCTGCCGACGATATCATGCAGGGGGACAAAGGTAGAATGACGGTTACTGCCGAGGCCAGTGATGAATATGTTTTTAAGGCACCTACCCTGCGCAATGTGGAGCTCACCCCTCCATATTTCCATTCCGGTAAGGTCTGGTCGCTTGCTGATGCGGTAAAGCTCATGGGAACAGCCCAGTTGGGAACAGAACTTACTGCAGACGAAGAATCTCTGATCGTGAGTTTTCTCAAGGCAACCACCGGTAAGCAGCCGGAGGTCGTGTATCCAATTTTGCCGGCATCCACAGACGAGACTCCGAAACCTATTCTTGACTGAGTGGAAGAACAGACAGCAAAAAGGGGTTCCAACCATCGTGGTTGAAACCCCTTTTTTTATATATGGTGGGCCGTCCCGGGGTCGAACCGGGGACCTGCTGATTAAGAGTCAGATGCTCTGCCAATTGAGCTAACGGCCCGCTGTTTTGAAAATGAAAAAACGGTGGTCAACTATTAGCACACGATATCACATCCGTCAAGCACCGGAGAAGTTATGGATGTATATTCCTTGTATAAAGGTCTGTACCAGTCTAGAGATGAGCAAGTTTTTCCCCACTCATATTTGAAAAATTCTCACATTCACGCTTGATTATAAAGGGACAGGCCTCTTTCATGAACCACTTCTTTTCAGGACACCAGAACCTGTCTTTAAAAGGCTCGTTGCATCCCTTTTTAGTCAAAAGTTTCCGTTTTTTTGTTCCGTATCTGACATCCCTGTCCTGTACAGAAAATTTCCATATAGTCATGCTGCACCTCCTCAGTTCGTTGAGAAATGGGGTGTGAACAACTTATGGACTGTATCGGCTGGAAAGAAGGGAAAGTTTAGGTGTGCCTTAGAAAATGATCGAAGGAGTGGAGAATACAGGACACTCAGTCATCAGGCCTGAGAACCTGATGACTGTGTCTGTATGGACTATCAGCGGTAATAGAGGTTGTGGCTTCCCATGGTCATCAGTGACTTATGGAGATTACGGCGAAAGTCACGACGATCCCATATTCCCTGAATGTGACCTCGTTTCAGGGCATTTCTGGCAGAATGATAGTCGGGCGGGATGTCAGTTCCAGTAGTCTCCCGGATAACCCGGATTCCCGCAAATCCTACTCTGCTAGAGCGGATGGCGAACTGATAGGGTGAACAGCCAAGAAAACTTGCCACAGGTCCGGCATAGGAGTTGTTGTCATAGACCACGATGTAGAGTCCACCTGCATCGATATATTCCCGTACTGCCATGGTACACTTTGGCATCTGGGTAACTCCCAGAGTTCCTTCCTGGATTCTGATACCACCAGTGGTATGAACGTAGGAGAGCAGGGGTCGTTTTTTTCGGGTTGCAAGTTCACAGGCCTGAACGAATTTTTCGCCTTCAGCAGATCCTACAGTTCCACTGCGGAAATCCTGGTAGAGCATGGAAACCACGATTTTGATATCCATCACATTGGCGGTAAAAGTCATGTTACCGGAGTTGCGACCTGTCTTCTCCTTTGAATCATTAAGGCGCGCATCAAACCCAGTGTATCCCAGAGGATTTCCAGAGATGATGTCTGTTGCGAAGAAGAAGATGGAGTTTGGGTCAAATATATTGTGCAGATACCACTTGTATTCCATGGGGAAATGGTGGCCGCAGCTTTCGCACACTCCGGCAAATTCACCAAAGAGATCGGGGACCCAGAGATCTTTACACCCATGGGTGTGGCTGTTGGGACAGGTTATGGTTTTATCTTCGTTGGCACGGGGACTGGTGTAAATGTCTGTCAGCTCAAGGGGATCCTGTACCAGCTGGGGTGTCTGCGGCACACTCTGGTTGTGAGTGATACGCAGGGGAGGAGTTTTGGGGCCATCATCTTTGGCAAAAAAGTCCTTCACCGTGTTTAATGGGGTGGAGAGGCGTTTGAGTATGACTGAACCCTCGCCTGAGACTTCCCGGAGGATTTTTTTGACTTGTTTATGGGAGTTTTTCAGAACATCATAGCGCAGATTATAGTAAACCTTTTCACTCTTCTCCTGAAACTGTTTGACGATTGTTTCAGTGGGGTCGGGATGGCCGCCAAAGCCGATCATGCCAATTTCGCGGTATTTTTTGGAGCGCAGCACAAGAAGTCTCCGCTGCTCATCCGGATTAAGGTCCCAGGGGATGTCAACAGCCAGATCCTTTCGCTCTGTTTTCTGCTTTCTGCGTTTGTTTTCCCAGTCACGGAACGCTTTGAAACTTTTGGTGCTGAGAACAACTTTATCGGTCGCCCGTGTGATTTCTGCACGAATCTGAGCAAAGAAGGCAAAGTCATCGTGACGTGCACCCAGCTGTGGTTCCTTCACGATGGCATCTATGGTTCCCATGGAGCGATTATCTCTGGCAGTCAATTTGAGGCGTTCGGCGCACACCTCTATCAGTTCCTTGGGTACCTTTTCCCCTTCCCTGATCCTGCCTTCAATGGCGGCGGCACCTTCAGGGGAGATAACAGAGTAGTAGCCATGGGAGCACATTAGGCGGAAATCAGAGAGTCCAATAGCCTCAGCACCACCAGATCCACCTTCTGAGATAAGAGAAACCAGCGGTACCCGCAGTTTTGTCATGGTGTAGATATTGCGTGCAATCTGCTGGGCGGCTCCCGGGTATTCCTCGATGGGAAAAGAACCGGGAGTGAAGATGTAAAAATGGATGGGGATGCCTTCTGTTTCAGCAACTTTCATGTACCGAAGGGCCTTTTCATTTCCTTCGGGCTTGCAGGAACCACCGTTCCGGAATTCTTCACCGTGTCCTGTTTCCTGGCCAATTACCATGACGGTTGCGGTGTAGGGTTTGTTTTTGATTTTGCGGACGATGGTTGCCTTGGCACAGACCATGGCCGGGTCTATGTTGGCCTCGTCCTGTCCACCAAGCTCGGTGTAGTCTTCGTACACATTTTCAAGGATATCTTTAAGGCTGAAGCGTTCTATGGTCCGTACAATACGCACCCGTTCCATGGGGGTGAGCTGCTCTTCGGCACGTTCCTCAAGGAAGGAGATGGAGTCGTTGAGTTTGCGGATTTCAGAGGCAAATTGCTCCTCATGGTATTCGTAAGGATTCTGCTTGAGCTTGGTGCAGGTTTCCTGGAATCCAAAGAGGTTCCCCCAGTTTGTGAAGTCTTTAATTTGTATCAGGTAATTGATGCGTTCTTCAATTTTCTGAAGCGCTTTGAGTAATTCATTCATATGGTGATGTCCCGCAACGTTTTTTTAGTGCCTTACTCAATAAAAACTGTAATAAAAAACAAGAAACTGTGAGAGCTTTTTGAAATCAGAAGTTCAGAGTTACCAGCAAGGCATTAATCCAGCGACTCTAAAAAGTTCTCCGACTTGTCGGGTTAGAAGGTCAACAGCCGGTTCAGGTTTTGTTTTAAATAGTCAAGGTTGGTGGTGATGGAGCCGCCCTGGGAATCTTCCCCCTTTATCCGTACTTCATCAATAAAGCTGGCTGCTCGTTCTTTGGCCTCATCCATTGTTTCGCCCCAGACCAGTGCCAGTGCAAGGTTGGGATCATATTCACTCGGGATGGTGTAGGGTCTGTCAAAGGGTACATGGGTGTAAACAGCGGACCATTCATGCTTAGGAAAGGTGAATTCGGTGATGGTTCCAATCCATGGCGCAAAGCCGCGTCTGGTATCTTCCGCCACTATCCGCAGCTCAATGGATGCCCCTTTGAACTCAACACTGTTCTGTTTGTAGCCAATCTTCTCGCCCAGTGCCAAGCGGATCTGTTCGCGGATCAGGTTGGGATGTTTGCCGTCAAGATAACTGATACGGGCAGAGACATCATTTTCCACCTGAATTCTGGTATTCACCTCAAGGAGATACGGCTGGCCCGAGCGAGAAACAATCCATTCCCAGGTTCCAACATTGTCATAGCGCACATGGGCGGCAAGTTTGAGTGAATACTCAACGATCATGTCAAGTACTTTTTTTTCGTCAAAATCGTAGTCAAAACAGGAGGAGTGGAAGCCAGGTGCCGCCTCAACCCGTTTCTGCCGTCCCGTCGACTGGATGGTGCAGTTTCTGGAACTGAAGTGGATGCGTTCACCGTGGCGGGAGCAGAGGAGCTGTACCTCAAGGTGGTTGTAGTCGGTGAGACATTGTTCAATGAGTACCCCACCGTCACCGAACTGTCGTTTGGCATAGCTTTGAACCTGGCGATAAATCCTGCGAAACTCTGCGATTTCAGTGACTTCTTCAATTCCCATTCCACCGCCACCTGCGGCGGCCTTGATGAGAATTGAGGGGTGTTCGATATTCTGAAGCTTCTGACTCTCCAGGAGATGCTGAGCGATTTCTTCTGCCTCCATCTCGTTATAGATGGGACTGTCAGTTCCGGGGATGGTGGGAATGTTCAGCTGATTGGCAACCTTTTTGGTGTTGATCTTGTCGCCGAGGTTTTTGATAACTTCCCAGTTCGGGCCGATGAATATGAGTGAGTGATCACGAATGGTGGCACGTCTGGCAAAACGAAAATCCTCAGAGAAGAACCCGTACCCGGGATGGATTGCGGTACAGTCAGTGTGGGTGGCCACAGCGAAGAGATCATTGGGCTCTGTGTAGCTGGTGATGCGCCATGCATTCTGATCTGGTCCACTGGTGATGTTGCGGCGAACATGCTCTGAGTCCTGGTCAGCATCAGTGTAGACGACTACATAATCAAGATCTAGATCTATGCAGGCTTCCATGATGCGGATGGCGATTTCGCCCCTGTTTGCAATAAGAACCTTTCCGTCCAATTTAATCCTCAATACTTTTGTTATAATATGTAATGTGGTCGATTAATTCGATATGGCGACCTATTTTTGGCAACATTAACGATTAGTGCTACTATAGTCACAGGTTACCATTTAGAAAAGAAAAAAGGTAAGCAGCGGGTGCTCTGGCGGATCTGCAGGATTGTCTCTCTCCGGAAAGATTTGTGGCCTGAAAAATAAATTTATTGTAGTATTGGTTAGTTAGTTCTTGTCCATAAATGACTTTTTTCCCTCTAATCCTTCGTCGCTGTGTAAATTTTAGCTTTGAAATATCAACTGTATGTACCCCTCGTCAGGGTATTTCCCACCGGGCATCTGCTGTGAAACTTTTCCTGTGGCCTTGATTGAGAGAAAAAATCTCATTAACTAGTGGACGGACAACGGTCAGCTTATGTGGCCCTGGTTCTGTCCATTGCTCAACTTCAAACGAAAGTGTTTTATTATAGACTGCCATGACAAAAGAAAAAACTGACTCCGTCTCTGCAACAAGAAAATCATTCTTGTCCAGACTCGTTGCTCTGCTGCCCTTTGCTCGTTCGCCCGAGACCACTGAGGATCTCGAGCAAGAGATACAGGAACTCCTGGAGGAAGGTGAAGAACAGGGGCTGATATCTGAGCTTGAAGAGCGGATGATTAACTCGATTTTCGATTTTCATGACACCCTTGTCGGGGAGGTGATGACACCCTCCACTGAGATTGTCAGTGCCGAGCTGACCGTTGAGATGGATGATCTGGTGGATCTGGTGATTGAAAAGGGGTTTACCCGAATTCCTATATATGAGGAGAACGCGGATAATATTGTTGGGATTATCCATGCCAAGGATCTGCTGTATCTCTGTGCCCGTGCCACTGAAGACAAAGGGCTTGCTGACTACTTGAATCTGCCCCTGATTATTTCTGAAGAAAAACCCATCGTTGATCTGTTGCGGATTTTCCAGAAGCAGAAGATACACATGGCGGTGGTGGCCGACGAGTTTGGAGCGGTGCGTGGTCTGGTCACCCTGGAAGATATTCTTGAAGAGATCGTCGGTGAGATAGATGATGAGTACGATGTGGACAGAACGTTGTTGCAGGAGGTTGATGGTGACACTGTTCAGGTGAAGGCTCAGGCGGATATTGAGGTGATTGAAGAGTATTTCGGGGTGGAAATGGATCCCGGGAATTATGAATCGATCGGTGGTTTTGTTATCTTTCTGCTGGGTCGCCTTGCTGTGGTGGGTGACAGTGTTGACTCCAAAGGCCTGCGTTTTACTGTACTCAGCGCTTCGAAAAGGCAGATTGATCTACTGCGTGTCTCACGGCTGCCAGTAACTGAACAGGATACAGAACAATGAGACGGGCTTCGTCTTTTCGCTCAGTGCTTCTTGTGAGCGGGCTGACCGTGGGGCTGCTCTGGCTGGCTATGTTTTATGGTGGTGGGCTCTGGCCTCTGCTTGCCGTGGCCTGTGTACCGTTCTTTATCTATATATACAGGGCAGATCGAAAATATGCGCTGTCCTGTGGTCTGCTCACCGGCCTTGGCCATTTCCTGCTGCAACTCTACTGGATTGTCTTTGTCCTTGGTCAATATGGTGGCCTACCCCTTTTTCTGTCGGTGCCGGCGCTGGTGTTGCTGGCACTTTATATGGCAGGATATTTTCTGCTTTTCGTACTCATTTCCCGTCTTTTTATTCGTTGTTTTTCACAGAATGTCTCTCTGCTACTGCTGCCGATGCTATGGGCAGGGCTTGATCACCTCCGCTCGTTTCTCTTTTCCGGTTTTCCCTGGATGGATATAGGGTATGGTCTTGCGGAGCACCCTCTGCTGTACCAGTCGGCAGATATCTGGGGGATCGGTGGGATCACCTTTCTTGTAATTCTGCTGAATACTTTTTTTGCCCTCTGTCTGGAAAAAGGCATGAACTGGAGTAGAAGAGTTAAACTTGCTGTCCCGGTGTGCCTTATCCTTCTGGCTACTGGATTATATTCGGGATGGCGCTGGCAGAATATGGAAAGCAGGGTGAGCAGCGCAGAGTTCATCGGTGTAGGCATTGTTCAGGGTAATGTGGATCAGGGGCAGAAGTGGAGTGCCGCCCGACTTGGCAGGACGGTTGAAGATTATACGCAACAGAGCAGAAAAGTGATGGTGGCCCAAAGTGGCTTGCGTCCCGATCTACTGGTGTGGCCTGAGACTTCCATGCCGTTTGTTCCAGTGGAGCACCCATTTTTGGCACCAATTGAAAAGATGTTGCAGGCTGAACAGGTGATGCTGCTTGCAGGAGCGCCCTGGGTGGAAGAAGATGGCCGGGCGTCTGAGAAGCCGCGTTATTTCAACTCCGCTGTTTTGTTTGACCAAAATGGTGTGGTGGTCGATCGTACATCCAAGAGTCACCTGGTGCCCTTTGGTGAGTATGTGCCTTTGAAAAAATACCTGCCTTTTATCGCACCCCTTGTGGAGGCAGTAGGAGATTTCAGTCGGGGTGAGATTCGTAATCCTCCCGCTTGTAAGACAGCACGGATTGGGGTATTAATCTGCTTCGAATCCATCTTTGGTAATATTTCCAGGAAATGGGTGAATGCCGGAGCGAATCTGCTGGTTAATATTACCAATGATGCCTGGTATGGTAATTCAGTGGCCCCGTACCAGACTCTGGCCATGACCAGGTTACGGGCTGTCGAAACGAGGCGCAGCGTTGTTCGTTCTGCAAATACCGGGTTTTCGTGTTTTATCGATCCGTTGGGTCGTGTGCTGACGCTGTCTCCTCTGTTTAAAAACTGGGAAGCGGCAGAACGGATTGTGCTTATGGAGGAACGCACTGTTTATGTACGTGGCGGCTATCTTTTCGGGACAGCCTGCTTGCTGCTAAGCGCTCTTGCTTTACTTGTCAGTGGAATTTTGAGGAAGTCCTGAATCCGTGAGCTGATTCAGGGGAAAAGAAATAATATTTTGTGGAGTAATTATCATGTCAACAGAAACAGGAGCTGCAGTCTCGAAACAGAAGTTGCAGGATCTTAAAGGTCGAATGCTGGCCTTGAAGGAGCATCTTTGACTTAGCTCGATTAAAAGATGATCTTGAGAACCTGGAACAGCAGACGTTGATGCCGGGATTCTGGGATGATGCTGATACCGCAAAGCGGGTACAGAAAGAACTGGGAAAGCTTCAGGATGCTATTAAGGGATGGGAGCGTGCCTGGGATGAGGTGGAAGAGGCCGAACTGTTACTGGAAATGGCCGCCGAAGAGGGTGACAGTGACACGGAAAATGAAGTGGCAGCTTCTCTTCCGGCCATGGAAGGACGACTGGATGTGGCAGAGCTTGAGTGTATGTTTTCTGGTGAACATGATGCTTCTAATGTGATCATGTCTATCCATGCCGGAGCCGGTGGAACAGAGGCCCAGGATTGGGTGGGGATTCTGTTGCGTATGTATCTGCGCTGGGCAGAGGGCAGGGGGTTCAGGGCTGATATTCTGGATATTCTTCCCGGTGATGAGGCTGGAACCAAGAGTGTTACCTTTATCATCAAAGGGCGTTTTGCCTATGGGTATATGCGTTCCGAACTGGGGATACATCGCCTTGTGCGGATTTCTCCCTTTGATGCCAGTGGCAGACGTCATACCTCCTTTGCATCGGTCATGGTCATGCCCGAGCTTGAGGACAACATAGATGTTGAGATAGACGAAAAGGACCTGCGTATAGACACATATCGGGCCAGTGGTTCTGGTGGGCAGCATGTAAATAAAACCGATTCCGCCATCAGGATTACCCATATTCCCACAGGAGTAGTGGTGCAGTGTCAGAATGAGCGCTCCCAGCATCGTAACAAGGATATGGCTATGAAGATGCTGGCCGCTAGGCTCTATGAGCTGGAAAAAGAGAAACAGGCAGCGCAGCAGGAAGGGCTCAGTGGTGATAAAAAAGATATTTCCTGGGGCAGTCAAATTCGTTCTTATGTGCTGCAGCCTTATCGGATGATCAAAGACCATCGCACAGAGGTTGAAATGGGAAATGTTGATGCGGTGCTTGATGGTGAACTAGATCAGTTTATCAAGGCCTACCTGCTGTGGGCTAAATAGGATGGGCTGAATCTTGTCTTCCTGTGCAAAATGCGGCGCCTGTGCTACAGTTTGTCCTGTTTATCGGAGCAGCGGCCGTGAGGCACACACTGCGCGTGGTAAACTCCATCTCCTTGAAGCTCTGGGATTAGAAAAGAGCAGTGCAACTTTTGTCGATATCTTTTCAGCGTGTCTTCTCTGCGGTGCGTGTGCCGCTGTCTGTCCGAGACAGATTGATATCGGGCGGGAACTTGTTGCTGCAAGACAGAGTTTTTCCACACTGAGTGGCCCCCATTCATACGAAAAATATCTGGCCCGTAAACTACTCGAGCATCCGGGAAGTCTGGCGGGTCTTCGTCTTTTAGGGAAAGCCTGCAGCAAAGTGCTGGAAGGACGACTACCGGAAAAATCTGGGCTCAGATTGCGGTTGGCGATGTTCCGGGGAGATATCACAGAACCTTCTGCTGCTGAAAAAAAATCGAGAACCACTACTGGAGGAAAGGCGCTCACTTGGTTTCCTGGCTGTTCTGCGCGCTATCTTTTCCCGGAAATTCTTTCTTCCTGCAAAGCACTCTTTAAGCAGAACTCCCTGGCTCTGCACTTTCCTAAATCTCTGGCCTGCTGTGGTCTGGCTCATTGGGCGGCAGGGGATGTTGCTGCTGCCAGAAAATGTGGCCGGAAAAACATTGAGGTGCTGGAAAGGACGGAGGGGCCTGTCCTCGTCTCCTGCGGCTCTTGTTATGACCAGCTGAAAAAGTATCCAGAACTCTTTGAAGATGACAAGTTATGGCAGAAACGGGCCCGGGAAATTGCTTCGCGAGTGGTTGAGCTCAGTGCATTTCTGGAAGAGACAAGTGTTGTAAAGACTGTTTTGGCAAGCGGTGCCGGGAGAATTTTAAGAGTGTTTTATCACGACCCCTGTCATCTGCGCCATGGATCTGTCCTGGTTGATATGGCGCGGCAGCAGCTGCAAAAAAATGGAAACATTGAAATTGTGGAACTGCCTGACGGACCAAGATGCTGTGGTCAGGGGGGGCTTTTCCATGTGGCACATCCTGAGATATCAGCCGGTATCAGGGATCGTCTGGTGGTTGATGTTCTGGCATTGCAGCCCGATGTCGTAACCACAACCTGTTCGGGTTGTCTTATGCAGTGGCAGCAGGGACTGGTGGCGGCAGGCAGTGATGTGAAAGTGTTGCACCTTGCACAGCTGCTTGAAGAGATTGCGGCGTAACTGCCCACGGGGTTAGTAACCATATATTGTTATAACCTGTGAACAGTTACATCAAGATTGCCAGAGGAACTGTATCGATGACTTTAAAAGAGAGCAGGATACGTAGCGGATTCAGGTTAAACCTTGCACAGTGGACATACTCTGTGTAAAAAATAGAAAATCATTATAAAGTCCATAGATTTGGAAATTTATTCACGATATTCTGGTAAATGTCATGGCATACACTCCGGTTGTGGGGAAATCGATCCGGCGGCAGCTGGAGGACAGAGAGGAGGAGATTCTTTCCCCCTACGCCTGTTTGAATAAGAATACAGCAGGACGAATGCGGCGTGAAAAAGGTGATGACTGCGATATTCGTATGCCCTTTGAACGAGATCGTGATCGTATTACCCACTCAAAAACATTTCGGCGTCTGAAACATAAGACCCAGGTTTTTCTGGCACCAGCCGGTGATCATTATCGTACCCGCCTCACCCATGTCCTGGAAGTGTCGCAGATCGCAAGGACCATGGCGGCAGCACTTTGCCTGAATGGACCCTTGACTGAAGCCATTGCTCTTGGCCATGATCTGGGACACACGCCTTTTGGTCATGCTGGAGAAGCTACCTTGAATGAACTGCATCCCGGAGGGTTTCGCCACTATGTGCATAGTCTGCGCGTGGTTGATTTTCTGGAGAATAATCGACGTGGTCTGAACCTCACCTTTGAGGTACGCAATGGTATTATTAAACATTCCAAGGGGCGTAATGATATCTTCCCGGAAGACGAAAAGGAGCTTCCGGTTACCCTGGAAGGCCAGGTGGTGCGGGTGGCTGATATTATAGCCTATGTGAATCATGATATGGATGATGCGCTCCGTGCCGGTATTCTGGCCGAGAGTGATCTACCCGCTGATATCCGGGCGGTGGTCGGAGAGAGGCACTCCAGGAGGACCGGAGCAATGGTGCGAGACCTCATCATTGAGACACTGGCTGCCGCTGACGGTAGGTTGCATATCAGTAAAAAGATGTTACGGGCCATCACTGATCTCAGGATGTTCCTCTATGAAAATGTGTATCGCTATCATCTGGTGCATAACGAGTTTGTAAAGGCCCAGCGGATCATCTATGATCTCTACAGTTATTTTATGGAGAATGGCTTGGGGCGGTTTGAAGGGAGCACATGGAAGGTTTCCGGGGCTGGTTCCTGGGAAAATGAGCGTTGTGCCCATCGTCGTGTCTGCGATTTTATTGCTGGTATGACAGACAGATATGCCATGCGCATCTATGAGCAGATTTTTTTGCCAAAACCCTGGAATGCGCGATTATAGGTTGTGGGCGTTTCGGGGACGGTCATCTGAATAATAAAAAAGAAACACCAAAAGATAAAAAAAAATTAACAGCAGTTTTAGAAGAAATATGAATGATAAGAAAAATCTTTCCAAGAGTTACCAGTTTGACAATGTAGAGGAAAAATGGCTTGAGCGCTGGGACGAAGCAGGCTCTTTCCAGGCGAAAATGGAGGAGGGGAAACAATCTTTTTCAGTGGTTATTCCTCCTCCGAATGTTACCGGTGTTCTCCACGTTGGCCATGCTCTGAACAATACAATGCAGGATGTCCTAGTACGGTATCACCGGATGTGTGGTGATAATACCCTCTGGGTGCCTGGGACGGACCATGCTGGAATTGCAACCCAGAATGTGGTGGAACGGCAACTCGCAACAGAGGGGAAGGGGCGTCATGATCTTGGTCGCGAGGCCTTTGTCGAGCGGGTCTGGGATTGGCGGAAAGAGAAGGGCGGAACCATTATCAACCAGCTCAAACGCATGGGCGCCTCCTGTGACTGGGAACGGGAACGTTTTACTATGGATGAAGGGTTATCCTCTGCCGTTCGTGAGGCCTTTGTCGATCTCTATGAAGCGGGTCTGATCTACAAGGGGGATTATATCGTCAACTGGTGTCCACGTTGTCATACTGCGCTTGCAGATGATGAAGTGGAGCATAAAGACAAAAACGGCAAACTCTATCATATCCGTTACCCTTTTGCCGATGGCTCCGGGTATGTGGTTGTTGCCACCACTCGGCCTGAAACCATGCTTGGTGATACCGGTGTTGCTGTTCACCCTGATGATGAACGCTATTCGCATCTGGCCGATGTGGGGATCCTGCTGCCTTTGACAGACAGAACCATCCCTGTGGTTTTTGATCACCATGTTCAGAAAGACTTTGGGACAGGTGCCCTCAAGGTAACGCCTGCCCATGATCGTGACGACTATGAGATAGGGATGCGCCATTCCCTGCCCATTATGAAGGTGATGGATGATCATGGAGTGATGAATGACAAGGCTGGGAAGTATGAGGGGTTGGAACGTTTTGATTGTCGTAAGAAGATTGTTGAAGACCTGAAAACTCAGGGGTTTCTTGAGGAAATAGAGGACTATGATCACGCAGTCGGGCAGTGTTATCGCTGTGCCACGGTTGTGGAACCCACCACCTCGCTGCAGTGGTTCGTTTCCGTGAAGCCTCTGGCCGAGAAGGCGGTGGCAGCAGTTCGTGACGGTCGTATTAATCTTTATCCTAAGACTTGGTACAATACCTTCTACTCCTGGATGGATAATATCCGAGATTGGTGTATTTCCCGGCAGATCTGGTGGGGACATCGGATTCCTGCCTGGACCTGCAAGGATTGCGGTAAGTTAATGGTGGAATCCACGGATCCCGACAAGTGTGCAAAATGCGGTTCTGCGGCACTTGAGCAGGAAACTGACGTGCTGGACACTTGGTTTTCGTCGGCCTTATGGCCCTTCTCCACTATGGGCTGGCCTGAAAACACCAGAGAGCTTGAGACCTTTTATCCAACTTCGGTACTGATCACTTCTTTTGATATTCTTTTTTTCTGGGTGGCCAGGATGATGATGTTCGGTCTCCATTTTATGGATGGTGAAGTGCCGTTCAAGGATGTGTACCTCCACGCTCTGGTGCGTGACAAACATGGTAAGAAGATGTCCAAATCAACAGGAAATGTTATTGATCCGCTGGTTATTATGGAGCAGTACGGAACTGATGCCATGCGTTTCACCCTCACCGCTTTTGCTGCACAGGGGCGTGAAATAAAACTTGATGAGGATCGTATTGAGGGCTATCGGTTTTTTATTAACAAACTCTGGAATGCAGCACGGTTTGCCATGATGCATGTGGAGGAGTGTGATGCTTCCATCACGGATGTGGTAAATGATCCTGGAAGATTGCCTTTGATTCACCGCTGGGTTCTCAGCAGGACAGACAGGGCCACGGCTGATGTGCGTCGTGCCCTTGATGAGTACCGTTTCAATGATGCGGCTTCTGTTATTTATCAGTTTGTATGGCATGAGTTCTGTGACTGGTATCTCGAGTGGATAAAGGCGGATCTTTTCAGCAAGGATACAGTGCTTCAGGCACAGGCGCGGGGGGTGCTTCTTAATGTGCTGGAAACAATTTTAAAGCTTATTCACCCCATTACTCCCTTTGTCAGTGAAGAAATATGGAGTGTACTGCCGGGAGAGCGGGCCATGCTGGTGACCAGTGAATTCCCTGATGTTCGTGGCTGGCAGGATGCTGAGGTTGAGAGCCAGGTGGAACTCCTCATAGGGGTGATAACCGGATTTAGAAATATCAGATCCGAGGCTGATGTACATCCTTCGGCAAAAATTGAGGCCTTCCTTCTTTGTAGTGATACTGAAAAAACTGCACTGGTTGAGAGGTATGCAGCAGCAATTTCCGCCATAACCCGCCTTGAGTCACTCACTGTTGCGGCGGAGGGGGCTAAACCCGATGATGCGGGAACCTATATTTATCAGGATATGGAAATGTATGTTCCTCTAAAAGGGCTAGTAGACGTGGAGAAGGAGCGGGATAAGCTTGAACGTGAACGGAACAGGATTGAAAAGTCCCTGAAGCAGATTGGCGGTAAACTCGGCAATGAAAAATTTCTGGCGAATGCACCTCCTGAAATTGTGAAAAAAGAGAAGGGGAAACAAGCAGAACTTGAGGCAAAACTAGCCAAAGTAGCTGAAGCAGAAAAGAGGCTTGCAGAAATTGGATAGGGATCTGTTACAGAGTCAGTTGCGTTCTTTCTTAAGGGAAGATATCGGCAATGGTGACATAACCAGTGAGCCGCTCTTTGGGGCGGGTCAACAGGGAATGGCCAGGTTGGTTGCCAGAGAATCATTTGTGGTTGCAGGTGCTGCAAGTGTCGCGGCTGAAGTGTTTCGTCTGCAATCCTCTGAAATTCAATGCCGTGCAGCACGTGCTGATGGTGTCAAAGTTGAAAAAGGTGATGTGCTGCTGCATGTAAGTGGGCCGGTGGTGGAATTATTAAAGGCTGAGCGGGTTGCCCTGAATCTCCTGCAACGGCTTTCAGGGATTGCCACCATTACTGCTGCCTTTGTCGCAGAGGCAGCATCTTGGTCAGCACGCATCACCGATACTCGTAAGACCACGCCGGGAATGCGAATGCTCGAGAAATATGCAGTACGCGCCGGGGGTGGTTTTAATCATCGATTTAACCTCAGCGATGGGGTGCTTATCAAAGATAATCATATAGCTGCCTGTGGTTCTCTTTCCGGGGCTGTTCGGCTACTGCGCGATAGAATCCCGCACACTATCAGGATCGAAGTGGAAACCGACACCCTGGAGCAGGTGCGTGAAAGTCTGGAGTGTGGTGCCGATATTATCATGCTGGATAATATGGATATTGAGACCATGGAAAAGGCGGTATCAATGGTCGCTGGAGATGCCCTCACTGAGGCCTCCGGTGGGGTGAGTCTTGAGACTGTGGCAGCAATCGCCGCAACCGGTGTTGATATCATTTCAGTGGGAGCGCTGACCCATTCGACCCCCGCTTGTGATATCGGTATGGATTGGCAGAGCCCCTGAATTCATGATAACCTTGGGAACTCTGTTGGTAATAGATTTGATTTGTCATTGTAAGAGTTGAAAAATTCAAATCCCCCAAAACCTGTAGTTTCCTGGTGGTCTCCGTTGTTGATGTCTTCTTCTTTTGCTCTAATATCTTTGATATGGTTAGGTTATGTCTGCTTTTTCGTGCAGATCACTCTGTACAGTTGTCAAATTTTCATGTATTCAAAAGAGATGGGAATAGTCCCTTTGTTGTCGGCAACAGCCTTGTATGATAGAAAATTTCTTGATTCTTTGGGGGGAAATGTGCCATAATGGAAAGGTATAGTAGTTAAAAATTTGTCTCCATGTGGGAAAAGTTAAATAATAATCCAGTAAAGGTGTCAAAATATGCGTTGCCCAAAATGTGGTTATATCTCATTTGATCATATGGAATCGTGTCGAAAGTGTAAGAAGGATATCTCAGGCACTGCAGACGTTGAAGGTACAACTTACCACGCCTCGGCGCCTTCGTTTCTCCGGGTTCCCGAGAAGAATACTGCTGATCCTGTTGAAGAAAATATGTCAGCACTGCAATCCAATGATGAGATTGAGGGTGAGTTTGAGTTCTCTGACCCTGATTTGGATATCCTGGTTGATGACGATGAGAATGGGGCAACCATTACTTTTGGTGAGGCGGATATTGATAACGGCGATTTTCTGCTTGAGCCGGAGGATGAGTCTGACGAAGATGGCACCTTTGAGTTCGAACTCGATGATGATACGGATTCCTCAGACGATGTGGAGAGTATTGCTGCTCCGCTGAATGTCCCGGATGAGTTGTCTGATATATCAGATCTTGCGCCACCTGAAGAGGGGGATGGTCCCATCGCCTCTGTCTCCAGTGACATGAGTCTCTCCTTGGATGACGAAACGAGCCTTGATGAAGAGCTCGACCTTGATGGACTTGATCTTGATCTGGGTCTTGGTGGTGATAAAAAGGTTGCTGACAGTGACATGTCACTCTCCCTTGATGATATAGATCTGTCGCCGGGTGATCTTCTTGAAGAGACCAGTGAACTAGACAGTATGAGCCTGGATCTCAGCTTGGATGAGATTGAAGCGGCTCCTGCATCTGAGGATAAAAAATCTTCCGGAAGCCTTGATGGCATATCCCTTTCTCTTGATTGATGGGTATCATAAGAAAACATGGTTACCACTAAAGCTCAGGTAACAACAAATTGTCATTGTAGGAGCCCACTCCCGTGGGTGATAACTGCTAGAAAATCTGGTGATTTTTTGCCCACGGGAGTGGGCTCCTACATCCAATAGCGGTAAAAGCAGAGCTTCGGTGGTAATCAGGTAAGAAAATCAGTTGACACCGGCCCAAATGTTCAGTAAATAACAGCGCACAGAAGGTGCCGGGATAGCTCAGTCGGTAGAGCAACGGACTGAAAATCCGTGTGTCCCTGGTTCGATTCCTGGTCCCGGCACCAACAATTTAAGGCATTTAGCTCATTTATGGGTTAAATGCTTTTTTTTTGTTTTATCAGTAGTATTTCCCCTTCTTTGATTTTCGTACTTTTTTTTAAAAAGTACAGTGAAATCAATACCTGTGCCAGTGATGTGGCTAATGTGATCGGCAGAATGGATGACAGATTTAACATCTGTTTCCCCTGTCTGTCTCCTGGTCACAGGGTATGGAAAAAGAAAGCTGCCGTGTCCGAACCATTGAATCATCCCCCTCTCCATTCGTCTCATTCTCCTTACCGTCTTCAAATGCATAATTAACAAAATTCTAATATATGGCTGGTAGGTATGCGTCATGGTTGGAAACGAAGAACTCTACTTCATCTTTTATTCGTGACTGGAAGTAGATCTAATGTAGAAAAAAAATCAAACAGGAGAGGAAAGAGGAATGAAATTTTTTTTTTGTTGTACCATGATAAGCCTTGTTACCGCAGGAATCCTTGCAGGATCTGCCGACCAGGTGGATGCGGGACAGAAGGATTCTCCGGAACCCATTGAATTTAAAAGCGTTGCTTTTCCGACAAGCGCTATGGACAAGCGTAGTATCCTCGCCAGTGATGAAGTAACTGTTGATGGAAAGACTCAGGCGATTGGCTACAATACAATCCTCCGCAGTGGGGATACAATAGGAAGTGATGTTTTTGGGCTCCTAGTGGATGAAAACGGTAAGCCCGTACTTAACAAAGATGGTTCCAGACACATATCCAACGATAATGATTTCAGTTCTCTCTTGCCGATTGGCAACAAACTGTTCATGGTCTCCCACTTTGAAAGTCGCCCGGGAGCCATGTATCTCACAGAACTCGAACAGAACAAGGCAGATGGAAAGCTGGAGGCAGTAAGCACTAAAAGCATAGATTTTTCTTCCTTTGGCGGTTTGTGGGTTCCCTGTGCCGGGAGTGTAACTCCCTGGGGCACACATCTTGGCAGTGAAGAATATCCTACCAATGCCAGGGTAATGGAACAAGCCAGCTCAATGGATGAAATCGAAGATTATGATAAACCCATGGCACGTTATTTTAACCTTGATCCGTATGCAAAATCCACGACGGTGGATGATTTCCGGGGTGTGTTTAAAGCGTATAGGTATGGTTATCCCGTTGAAGTGACTGTGTCGGCAGATGGTAATGCAAGTGTCCAGAAACACTTTGCCATGGGGCGGGTGGCTGTGGAACTTGCTTATGTTATGCCAGATAACCGTACGGCCTATATTTCCGACGATGGGACCAATGTCGGTTTTTTCATGTTTGTGGCAGATCGTGCTAAAGATCTTTCTAGCGGAACCCTGTATGGCGCAAAGTGGAACCAGATACACGATGCACATGGAGGATATGCCGAACTTGATTGGGTAAACCTGGGCCATGCCGACGATGATACCATTCAGAAAGCGATAGAAGGTGGAACTGCATTTTCCGATATTTTTAAGGTTTCCACCCCGAAAGATGACGGCAGTTGCGAGCAGGGATTTACATCCATAAGAACCACTACCGGCCATGAATGTCTCCAGGTACAACCTGGCATGGAAAGCATCGCTTCGCGGCTCGAGACTAGACGCTATGCCGCCATGAAGGGCGCCACAACGGAATTCCGGAAAGAGGAAGGGATTACCTATGACGAGGACAATCGCAAACTATACGTGGCCATGAGCCAGGTAGCTAAAGGAATGGAAGATGGTGGCAAGCATGACAAAGGTGGGCCTAATCACATTCGTCTTCCCAAAAACAAGTGTGGTGTTGTTTATGGTCTGGATATTCGCCCTGATGTCACCATCGGCAGTGATTTTGTTGCGGCGAATATGTATGGAGTTGTTGCCGGTACTATGCACAAATACCCTAGGGACGGAGATTTCGCAGATAATAGCTGTGATGTCAATGCAATTGCCAACCCTGATAATATCACTTACATGACTGGTCACGACACTTTGATCATTGGGGAGGACACAGGTTCCGGACACCAGAATGATGCCATCTGGGCCTTCAAGACCAAAACCGGAAAACTTACGCGGATTCAGACCACCCCGTATGGATCTGAGACCACATCACCCTATTTCTATCCCGATATTAACGGATATGCCTATCTTATGAGTGTTGTGCAGCATCCATATGGCGAATCAGACGGTGACAAACTTCGTGATTCAGCTGCGGCAAAGGCCTACACCGGATACATCGGCCCCTTACCAGCCATGAACTAGGCTGACTGAGGAAAGTCACTTTTACCTGTGGCGCTGCGTTTCTGCAGCGTCACACCCCATCTTTACAGGACTTTTTACTCAACACCAACACTCTCGAGGTGCCGATTCATGACTACACGGAAATATCTGCTGGCTATTCTTATCTGTATTCTGTCAGCGCAGCTAGGCAACAGTAACGAAATACCTCGAGTTACCCTGAAAAGAACAATTATCACCAATGAGACTGCCTATATTCCATCACAGTGTTATGTAAAAACAAAGAGCAGCGACCTAGGGAAGCGCATCTTTAATCCTTGTTATGTGTGCCATACCCGATCACCTGAACCAAATTATGTTAACGATCAAGTGCTGCAGCGTGCCTATTCTTTCCCGGAAGCTGCCCTGAAGAATCCCTGGCACAATTTGTTTGAAGACCGTACAGAGCGAATTGGCGATATCAGTGATCAGGAAATTGATATTTATATAGCGAAAAATAATTACCTGGACAGCAATGGGGATATTCTTCTGCAAAAACGGCTCAATAACCTTCCATCTTCTTGGGATTACAACAGTAATGGGGTATGGGATGGCTATACGCCAGACTGCTGGTTTAATTTTGATAACCAAGGGTTTGACCGCAGTCCGGAGGACAGCTATTCAGGATGGAGAGTTTTTGCATATTACCCATTCCCCGGAACCTTCTGGCCGACAAACGGATCCACCGATGACGTTATGATCCGGCTTCCTGAGAATTTTCGTACCAACGAACGGGGCGAATTTGACCTGGGTATCTATCGAATCAATCTGGCCATTGTTGAGGCAGTAGTGAGCAAGAAAACCATCAGCATAGAGCCGACTGATGAAAGACAATTTGGCGTAGATCTCAACAAAGATGGCGAACTGGCCATCACCGATCAAATAGTTTATGGATGGGACCCAAGAAATAACATCAATATGTCCTATGTGGGGCGCGCAAAAGTTGACCTGCAACAGGGACTGGTTCACTTGGCGGCAGGACTATTTCCTGTGGGTACGGAATTCCTTAACAGTGTCCGATATGTCGATTTTAAATCAGATGGTGAAACAACGCTCTCTCCACGAATGAAAGAGTTGCGTTATATGAAAAAGCGCACATGGCGAACATATTCAGACCTTGAGGAGGCAGCACTCAATGAGGTCAAGGAAAAAAACGATTTCCCTGACCGTACCCGTCAACTTCTTGGTGACCTGGAACATGGGATCAACAATAATACAGGCTGGCTGTTGCAGGGGTTTGTTGAAGACAGCTCCGGCAACCTGCGGCCCCAGAGTTTTGAGGAGACAGCGTATTGTATTGGCTGCCATGGTGGTACAGGTGTAACTACAGACTCTACATACTCTTTTACAAGGAAGGTAGACAGCAGTCACTTCCAGGCCGGATGGTTCCACTGGACTCAGCGGGGGATGAAGGGGCTGAACGAACCGAAGATACATATCAGAGATGCCGGTGTCTATTACGAATACAGCTACTATCTGATGTATAACGGATCCGGCAGCGAATTCCGTCACAATCCAGAGGTGGAACAGCAGTTTTTTCATCCTGATGGAACTGTGAAAAAAGAGAAGATAGACCAGCTCCATGATGACATATCGATTCTTCTTAGTCCTTCCAGGGATCGTGCCAGATTGTTCAACAAGGCATATCGTACAATAGTCATCGATCAGGATTTTATCGATGGCCGGGATGTAAATGTGATCGGGATGTCCAGAGTTTATAAAAGTGTTGAACAGGATCTCACTACAGGAGTCAAAAAAGCAACATCCATTAATGATTTTGGTTCAAGATTTGGTTCCCATGTCAATACAGCTAAGCAAAACTCTTTCCACAAAGATGGAATTACAGAAAAAAGTCAGCAGCAGAAACTAAAAATAAACCGCATTAGCGGCAAGGGAATGAAGGGCCCCAACGGCCGGAAATATGAGGTCGACTGGCAGGGTATAATCCATAAAAGCAATTACAGCCAAGGAATATCGGGTGTGCATTTTACCTTCCCGTCTCGTATTACTTTGCCGACACGATTTATCGTACCACCCGGAAAAAATCGTGCCTGCTACACATGCCATAGACTGGATTATCCGGGAACTCAGAGCCCGGAGCACCTGAGCAACATAATTGACCCCGTTGATAACCAGGCTGAACTTACCGCAAACATGACCCGATTAACTGACAACCCCGGGCGAGATTTGAATGGTAAGTGGAGTCCAGATAGAAGCAGGATTGTCTATGTCTCTAATCGTAGTGGTGATGACCAACTCTGGATGATGAGCAGTGATGGCTCAAACAAGCGCCAACTGACGTCGGGACCAGCTACTGCTGCCTGGCCTCAGTGGAGTTTTGACGGAAAAACAGTGGTATACCTGTCATTCAATCAAAAAAGTGACACCTACTCCATTGAATGTATCGATATAAACTCCGGTAAGCAGGAAAGCATCATTCACAGTAACAGCCCTATGGCGAGACCAGGATTTCATCCCGATGGGTCTGCCATAGTTTATGCAGCACAAATAGACTCTAATTGGGATATCTGGTTGATAGAAAGGGGTACCGCCAGGAAATACAGGTTAACCAGCGATCCGCAGATGGAAACAAATCCCCTATGGAGACCCGATGGTAAGGCTCTGGCATATAAGGTGGCGCCCAGCGGAGAATACCCCTTGACCGAAGAGTACTTCATGACTTTTGAGAATGGATATGGCAGTCCGGAAATATATGCCTGGAGCGGCCCACAGTCAGTTCAAATGAGTGATTGGAGTCCTGATGGAAAAAAGATTACATACACCGCTGAGATAATAAGCGACAGCTACGGTAAAGATCGGGTGACGTATGCCGCAATGGTTTCTGAGGTATATTTCGAAAATAACCTGGCAGTAATGAAGAACATAAAAGTCTTATCAAAAGGGATGACATTGGGCGACCGTGGTCCGGTATTTTCATCAGATGGAAGTGCAATTGCCTTCTGGGCGTGGGACACTTCGGCAAATGCCACTCTTTGGCTTTACAATGTTTCCAGTGATAGCACTGTTAGATTGACCAGTGACGGAAATGATATGTACCCGCAATGGGGAGGCCCTGATGGGAAACGACTGCTGTTTTCATCTACCAGAGCTGGAAACAGTGATGTGACGGTATTGTTATTAGCCCCTCATTGCCTCAATTCAATGACACATATTCCTTGAAATAGCTGTTCATTTCCCCCTGAAGGAGCTGGGCGTACACATGAATTCGCTATAATTCATTTATTGCAGCAGTTGAGTCCAGGATTGAAAAGGTACATTCTGCCCCCTGTATCAATGTTATGTAATTAAGAGGGGTCTTGTACAGTTAAGTACTTCGGGTACCTTTTTTATGTTTCTGAATTGGCGTAAATAATGTATTGTTATACGCGTCAGGATAGTTTTGCGATGGTCGCAGGAGGTTCAGTCACATCATCTGTGAGAAGCCTGCTTTTTTTTTTGGGGGAAAAGGTGAAGAAATGTTTCTGAGATATTTTTATTTATCGCTAGTTCTCTCGGCAGTATTGAACCTTTACAGCAGCAATGCTTTTGCAACTGACAGGACGTTCCAGCCAATTCCAACTTCCCCCCCTCCTATTACAAAAAAACCTATTATTAAAACACCTGCGACTAAAACTTCCCGTGGAGTGCAACCAGTTACTATGTCATCAAAAGCGACTGGTCAGCCGGGGTTTTGCTGTAAAGACGGTGATATAACCAGGGCTACGGAAAGTAGTTGTAGAATGAGAGGAGGTTTGTTTTTCTTGAGTGAAGGGGCTGCAGAAATCCGCTGTGCTCAGAATCACGGCTATTGCTGCAAAAATAGCAAAATAACTCAGGCAACAACAGATATCTGTAAAAAGGATGGTGGCATTTTTTACCATTTACTGCAAAATGCCAAAAAGTACTGCAGAGGCTATTGTAATTATGATAAGAAAACCCAGCGAATGACCCGTAGACAATGCCAGCGAGTCAAAGGTGAATTTTTTGAAACTTCTGTTCTGGCCCGGAAGAATCTTATTAAGGTGAAACAACAGAGCGTTGTTCAAAAAAGTTCTTTTTCCAGACCAGGCAGGCAGCTGCGGAATGCGTTGCCGGATCTGGTGGTGAAGTCTGTTTCCTGGTCATCCAATCCAGTTGAAGGACAACTGCTTGGACATACTTCCATTCTCAATATTACGGTTAATAATAAAGGACCTGGATCTGCAAGCCCGAGCAAGTTGCACATTGGTTGCAAATCGCTCACAGGGACCAACTGTCCAAGCTCCCTAGTAGGGGAAATTGATGTGCCAGGGCTGATTACCGGGGAGTCAATGTCATTTGCGTGGCCATCTCCAACAGACCAAAAATGGCTTGAAGGCACCTATCGGATGACCTTCACGGCAGATTATCAATTCAATATGGTTGCTGAATCCAATGAGAATAATAATACAAAGATTTTGACTTTTACAGTTCCATCTAGCATGGAACTTCTTAAAAAACTTCAAGTTAAGCCTGTTAGTAACTTGAAAATAATGGCTGATATGGACCTCGAAGTTGTTTCGATTACGATTTCAAACAACAATCCTTTTCCCCAAGAAGAAGTGACTGTAACTGCTATTGTTCAAAATACAGGCAAGTTAAAAACGCCAAGCGTCTATTCAAAATTTACGTTCTGGAATACAAATGGTGGAGGCCCGGGAAGCACTTTCTACACAGTCTCCCCCTCTGTTCCATCTCTGTTTCCCGGACAAACATTTAAACTGGAAACAACCACAACGCTGATTACTCTTGCCGGGCATGTAGGAGTTGTAGCAGAGATCGACCCTCAGAATTATCTCGAAGAATTAAATGAGAATAATAATAAGAAGACACTTTATTTTGATGTGATATGTAAAAGTGAGCTTGCCTCTTATGACTATACAAAGCCGAAACCTGCAAATATACAAGGTTTAGCTAAGATAGGAGAGGATTTTCAGCTGGATGTTTGGGTTTACAATAATGGTGGGTGTGCTTCAGAGCCCGCTGTTTTAGCAATCCAGGGAGTCGGGGTGAGCCTCGTTACATATACTATCCCGGCAATTTCTAGAAACAGTAAAGTGAAAATCCCAGTAACCCTTAGATGGGAAACAAGCGGAATAAAAGATTGTGAGATTATAGTAGATTACACAGATGTCAATAGTGAGTCGATTGAAAATAATAATCGGATGCCATTGATCGTGACTGTTGTTGGTGACTGGCCGAATACTGAATAAAACTCAAAAAAGAAAAACAGTCATATTTCCCCCACCCAAAGAACTCTCCTGACTTGGAAGGCATAAGGGGATGCGTTGTCTTTGCAGCGGACGAGCTTCTGGGTAGCGGGTTTAAGTCCAGTATATTCCTTGTTGCGGTAAGTAACAGGGCGTGATGTCATTTACATGATTGTTTTATTGCATCGTTTACTCCCGCACTCCACCAGAAAGATATCGGTGGTCTGTCACCCTCACTGTTTACGCCAAAAACAATGAAATCTTCTTTTCTACTGATGACGAGGAAATGATCAGATCCTTTGCTTGTCAGTGATGGGCCGTTTCTACGTTGAAGTTCGGAGCAGGAGGGGAGGTATTCCTCAGTGCGGATTTGAAATTGTCTTTCCCTTGTATCTACCGTAACTGTTTGCTTCTGCTTCTGGGTAAGGGCGTATGAGTATCCTGCAATTATTCCAATGAAAAGAACAAGGAAATAAAGGATAATTTTTTTCATTTGGATGACCTTTTTATGTCTTTGTTTTTGCGTTTTACTGTCCTGTTCAGGAAAAATACTGCTATTGTTTTTTTTTCAAATACTAACAGTATACATGATAGAATATTTTTGTTGTAGTCAGATTCTGTTCTCTTGGCCCGGGCTGAGAGGGTGTTTTGAGAAATATTCAGGAAAAGGAAGAAGTATGCGACTCCCAATTCTCTTTGTCTGTTTTTTATGTTTTCTGGTCATCGGCTGTGACTCATCAGGTAGCAACGAACCGACAAGTCTTAATAGCCCTGCCATGAGTGAAAAGGTGGATCCCGTAAGTATGGCGCCCGTTGATCCGACAGATACCTTTCGGGTCACAGCAGGTACGCTTCAGGCAACCATTAAACTGAGTAATGCACCTGCGGATACAACGGTATCAGCGCTGTTTTACTATGGGGAAAATGAGAAGAGGGAGATTGCCAGGGATGCGATAGTCACAAATGGCAGCGGTTATTTGAGTTTTTCCCTTAATCCTCCAGAGAGCGGCTGGCCGCTGGGAAGGTATCAGGTGGAATTTTACCTTGGCAAAGAGCTGAAAGAAACGCTCTCTTTTTATATAAAAGATACATTGCCGGGGACGGCTAAACCTCCTGCAATACCTGCTGTACAGGATTCACCTGGCTACAGGATGTTTGAGGATAAACAGTTCGGTTTTCGCTTTGAGCTCCCTGATACCTGGAATTTCAAGGTGATTGGTAAAAACAGTGACTACCTGTTCCAGGGCCCTCAGGAAGTCGATGAAGGAAAAATTGTAGTCATTGTCCAGATGATTGACACACGATTACCTCCCAAGTCTACACTGGATGATGAAATGGAAAATCAGATCAATATGATCAGCCAGAGAGATGGCGCACAAATTGTAAAAAAGAGTGTCTTCCAGGTTGCAGGAAAGAGTGCCCCTTTTTTTCTCGCAACATATCCTGCCAACAACCGGCAGGATGAGCGTGTTGCATGGGGGCACACGCAACTGGGACTGCAGAACGGTCCGATTATTCTGTTGATCAGTTATGCCGCACCAAGAGATGTTTACCAAAGCAAGGTTGATCTTTTCCAGCATATGATGGACAGTTTTCGCCTGAGCCCACCTGAGGTCTGATATAGCTCTGCCATAACGTACTTCTCTGGTGTTGAAGGAGGGGTGTTAGTTGATAATACTTGTTGGAGCGCACATGTTGCGATTATGTGTGAGTATTATTTCTGTTTTGTTTTTTTGAAGGGTAGAATACTGTAGGTAACCTTTCCGTTAAAATTTCCTCCCAAAAAAACTACCCGATCGTCGTCATCGTAATCACTCTTTCTGGAACGTTTTATATGCCCAGAATATATTTGTGCTTTTGCTACAATATCCCCAGTATCATCGGGCCATATGTGCTCGACTGAAATATGTTTCTGTCTCTTGCCGGGATGAATGAAAAGGGCTAAAAGTTCTGAAGATAACTTTTGGTTTAAATTAACAGATATAGCGCCCGCACCGGTACCGGATAGTTCACACCTGAGAAATCCACCTTGAGTAATGGTAAAAAGTGTTTTTGCCTTTTCCTTAGTTTGCAAAAATTCACGGATGCCGGAATGTGGAACCATTGTGTCAAACTCTGCCAGCCGAAATGAAAAATTATATGTTTTTACCGGTTGTGCAGGTATGAATGGGATTTCAATAGTGATTCTTTCTGGTGGTTGCGTCATCGTATCATTTTTTAACTCGAAGGTTTTTTCAGAGTATTGGATGTCTGGACCGGTTAGGCTTAATTTATATGTTCCAACTGGGATGTTTGCATAGAACTTATTGTTTCTTTCTGACACCTTAATCGTTGTTTTTGTATTGGTTTTAATTAATTTTGCCTGGTGTTTTTTTGTTAGAGGCAGGTCAAGTTCAGGATTGGTTGGGAGGAAATATACACGCTGTTTCTTTTGTCTCGAATGATTGCTGTCATATTTTTTGGCTTTTGCGTTCGAAGATTTAGCGGTACTATCTTTTAAGTTCAGTAAATTATTGAGTCCTCCTTGTGCTGTTGTCAAATTGGTATCAAGTGTTTTGCACAGGTCATCAATATCAGGTTGAAAAAATATTGCCGCCTGAACAACGGTAGTAACATCCGGTGGACTTTCATCTGATGTGGTGATGGATTTTCGCCAGCTCCTGAATGTAAAAGTCATTGTGTTCTGGCCTTCACCAAGTTTTCCCAACGAGTAGTCATCTATCTTATATTGCACCACGTCTCTAAAGGCGATTTCCAGGTCAGTTTTAGTCTTTGGGTCGCCATTCCGGTAATAATAGGAGAGTAAACGTTTGGATTGTGCCAGGAGGGTGTCCTGTTCAGTTTTGAGATCTTTGGCCTTTTTGATCAGATCATTATGTTCCTGTAACAGTTTTCTGCCCTGTTGATAGAGTTGGCTGGAGAGCTGTGAATCTTCTGCCATAAGCTGGTTCTGCTTCTGTGCGCCCTCCAGGATTTCTCCTCCTTCAAGCAGAGGCGAGATGGCGTTCTGGATTTCCTCGCACTCAGCTTTACGGGCAGAGAGCATGGCCACCATCTGTTTCAACTCTTCAACGGTGCGATTGAGGTTTTCTGGATTGTCACCCGCTGTATGGTGGTGTGTACGTGTTGCGTTGGCGAGTTTTATTGTTGTGGCAGTTGCCAGCAGTACTTTTTTAGAATCAGTTTTTAAGGCATTGATACGGCTGGCATCCATAAAAGGTTTTGCCTTCTCAGCTGCCTTGAGCAATGCGTCACTACTTGTGAGATTTTGTTCGGATGCAACTAAACGACTAAACACTGTAATATATTGTTTGTTGAGATCTGCGAAGTGTTTTCTCAGGTCTGAAGATTTCTTCTGCAGTGTCTTGAACTCGGACTCCTTGTCTTTGACTTGAGAGAAGAGTTTTTTTAACTTGGCAACAGCTTCCTGTCCCTGACGTTTCTGCTCACCCTTGTTCTCGGCAATAATCCGGTTTGATTGCAGAGTATCGTAAACAACCCCTATGGAGGACTCCGTTAACTCGTAGACATTCAGTGCATCACTGGCCAAAGGGATACACTTGGCCCCCTGGTAGGCACCCACCAGCCATCCTTTTTTTTGTCCTTCCTTGTAGGCGCCGACAATACCGCTCAATCCGGAAAGGTTCATGGCTGCATTCTTCAGATACAGGCCGGTGTCAAATCGTGTTGTTTTGGTTTTGGTATCATAGTAGTAGGCGTTTTGTCCCGCATCCCACAGTGAGAGGACACGACCAACAATCCCCCCTGTTTTTTGGACTTTTTTATACCTGCCATGGCTTGCAACTATTTTGCTGTTGCTGCTTCTGGCTTTGGCGAGGGCCCTTTCGTTTGCACTGTGCTTATTCAGCTTCGCCAGAGCCTGATTCTCAATATACTGCTTTCCTGATTTGCTATGTGCAACGGGAGAATTGGAGGTGTTCCCTGTGGCTATCAGTTTGTTGGATCGTGTTGGATTTGTTTTGGCAGCAGTTAAAACTTTACGCACCTTTTTGATATTCTGTTTATTTTGGCTGCTTCCGCTCTGCAATTTTTTAATGTATTGCTTGTTTCTGTCCAGTTTTCCTTTAACAAGATTTTTTGTTAATGCGTCCAGATGCATTGTGTCGCTGAAGGCATCTGTGCTCTTGCCGGAGAGCAGGCTTTTGAGGTTGTAATCCTTCACTTGTGCCTTAAAAGCCTCGCTTTTACTGACGATAAGAGTTGTATTGTCATTCTGGATGTTTTCGTGATTTTTGAGGTCTTCTTGTATTAATCCGGGCTTTGCTGGAGTAGCAGATACGGTCCCGGGAAGGAATCCTGAAACCAGAAGAAGAGCCAGTGCAATACTCAAAGAGATGCAAACATAAGACGGTTTTTTATGCTGGTGAAACGTCATCTGGCACCTCCCAGAATCCTGTTTTTGACTTTTTCAACATAGGCGTGCAAAACACTATCGAGGTTTTTGTCGGCCAGGAGGCTGAAGGCAGTTGACAGTGCCGCATCTGTTTCTCCCTGCGCATCCTGCAGGATAGCAATAGTTAACCCCAGAACTGGATCGTTGCCACGTTTCTGTATATTCTTGCGGATAAGTGCAATTGCAGAAGTTTCTTTTTGTGCGGAAAAAGCCACAAAGCTCATCTGTATAGCAGCCGCTCTACGTTTATCAACTGGACAGAACGTCATGCGTTGCTCCGCAAGGGCGAAGGCTACTTCAACGTTGCCCAACTGATGATAGGCTTCCACCAATCGTGCCAGGAGGGGATCTTCTGCAAACGATTCGAACACGGATTCATACAGGTCAATGGCCAGTGCTGTTAAGCTTGGCGAATTCACCTCCATGTAGGCATCTGCCAGATCAACGGTAATTCCTTTGTTGTCAGGCAGGCCAACGGTTGCCTTTTCAAGGTAGTCTATGGCACTGAAAAGTTTGTCACGGTTTTTTTCCACAACAGCCTCGGCAAACAGGTTTGCACCACGGTCATGCCATTGCAGAGCATTCTCAGTCATGTATCTGCCGCGGAGCTCTTGCTCTTCTTCTGTCTTCTGTTGAATAGAATTTGCTAACCAGTCTGCACGGGCTGTTACTTTATGAACGTCTGCGGCACCTGGTGCCAGGGTGCAATATTTTCTATACGCCAGAACCGCCTGATCCGGCACACCCTGTTTTTCCAGCAGAATACCAAGATTTTTATAGGTGAGCGCATAGTGTTCATTGCTTTCCAGAGCTCGAATATACGCCTGTAACGCATCATCGAACCTGTTGAGCTTTCGCATGACCAGGCCGAGATTGTTTAGAGTAACAAAATTGGTCGGGTCTTTCTCGAGGGAACGGGCAAGGGTAATACGTGCTTCCTCCAGTTTTCCCTCTTTTGCCAGCTTGGTTCCCTGCTTTTGTAATTCAAGGGCCGTCAATGCTGCCTGCTGTGCCAATGGAGCAGCATTTTTATCTAGTGGCAGAAGGAAAGGGGAATCACCAGCTGTCGGAGCAGGAGGGGAGCTTTCCACTGTTTCCGAAGGAAGAGAAAAGGGCGATGTTTGACTGCTGGCAGGGAGAGCCTGAATGGAAAGTAAGGTGTAAAAGAGTAGTATCCAGCCAAGTGAAGGGGCAAGTCGTGGGAGCGGCATCAGCGTTCCTTCCTTTTTTTACGGGACAGCAGCTTTTTCATGTCTTTTTTAGTTACCAGATCCTTTTCCGAATTATACACATCATCCAGTAATGCTTCGGCTGGCATATCTTTTCCATGTGTATAGGTGTATTTTTTTACACCGTAACGGAATATCCCTACTTTTCGTAAAATGAGCAGTAACTTGCTGAATACCATTCTCATAGAGTTGTTTGCTGGTGTTTGTCAGATTAAAAGTATTCTCAGTATCTATGTAATCATAGGTGAGTTGCATTGAGCAGCTTTTTTTTGGAAAATATGTAGTATCTCGAGTTTTATATTGAAGTTCCACGAGTTATGCAGAAAATAATCGCGAGGCCGTTACGAATTCAGAGTGAGGGCTTGAGTCTGTTTAACTTATTGTTTCTTGACAGACTCCGCCAAAACAAAACCAACTTGATTCTGGTAGATTACTTTATACCAGTCACCATTTTGTGAAAGGATCTGCAGTACCGTGTCAGCAGGAATTTTTGCAAGTATATCAGCATAAAGATTATCCGCCGACTGGAGATATGTCAGCCCAACAGCTTTTATATAGGAAGGTACATTTTCTTCCGCAAATTCTTCTGAAATCTCCATGTCTGTTATCGCAGTGGCAGGATTTTGTTGTATCTGTTCGGGACTGGTGCGTAACCCAAGGGCAGCCAGGGTTGCACTGTCCATACGACCTGTAATCAACAACTGATGATCTTTCTGGTATTTTTTAAGGGCAGTTCGTGTATTTCTTCCCATCAAGCCATCTGCCTTCCCCGGGTTGTACCCTTGCTGAAGCAACACCTTCTGTACTGATTTTAACTGCGCATTGTAACGTCTCTTTACCCCGGAAATTATACCTCTGTATTCCCTTGCTGGCGGCTTCCAGCTTTTCAAATAGCAATAAGAGTCAGAAGTGGTGTAGTCAAAGGCCTGGCAACGTGAATCCCGCATACACAGGTTGGAGCATTGTTGAGCATTTTTTACCCTGAAACTGCTGTAATCACCGCCGGGGCGCTGTGTGTCCTGTCTGATATGTATCTCTGTATCAGTTGTGTCCACAGTGGTTTTTTTTGAAAGATCCGGCCGCTTAAAACCGGAAACTACACCGACGTAATGTCTTGCCGGATAGACTCTGCTTTTCAGCCAGCAAGAGTTGTCACTGTCATAAAAATCGAATGCTCCACACCGTTGGGATTTTTCACATTGTTGAGCGCAGTCTTCAGCACTTGCTGCTCTGAAATGAGTATAATCACCACCTGGCCGCTGCGAGTTGTATTCAAGGTCAATAGCTTTGTGTTCTTCTGCAGAGGCAGTTGATGTGAACAGGGTGAGTAGTAGTATTATTACAAATGCTTGCATTGTATGCTCACTTTTGGCAACATTGTCGAATGGATGTCCTCACATCTGCTGAAAAAGTTTTAGATAGTTGAATTATGATATATTTTGGATTGGAAATCAATATGTCGATTGCAGATTAATGGTAAAAAACATTTCTGAACAGCTGGCGATCCATGGTATCATGAGTGGCGTACTGGCTGTTTCTCGAATCCGTAACGGATCCGTTGTTGTTTTTTTGATAACGTATTGAAATGAAGGTGTGAAATTTTGCAATCAGGTGTGGTTGGAAAAAGTACTCGCCTCTCTCCTAGAGGGGTTGTGAAACAGCGAACTGGTGAAGATTTTGTCTGAACCAGTCTGGATAAGTCACCGGGGAGTTTCTCATAAATTTGATGAAAACAGTTATGCGGCGTTTCAGGCTGCCTGCGATGCTGGTTTCTCTTGGCTGGAAACTGATCTGCACTGCACCCGAGACAATCATATCGTTCTCAGTCACGATGAGGAACTGGGCAAGGTGTCACTGGCCACGGGGAATATTTCTGCGTGGACACGGGTGGATCTGGAGCAGATCCGGTTGAAAAGAGGTGGAGAGTTTTTATTTCTCGATGACTTTATGGCAGAGTTCAGCCGGCAACACTGGGTGTTTGACATTAAGCCGAGTACAGCAGAGCAAACCATGGTAGTTATCGGGAGACTGTTGAGAAAAAATCCGGATTTGATCCGAAAGATAATCTTTCTCTTCTGGGATGAGTTGGTACAGAAAGCCTTTTTGGATGAATTCCCCGAAGCTGTCTGCTTTCCAAGGGAAGCGGAGTGTTATCGGGCTGGTATCACCGCCTTTCTCGGAATGGCCTTTCTGGGGAATATCCGCAAAGAGAAGATTTATTCCGTGATGCCCTGCGAGTATGGTTTGAAACTGCTCTCTGAACGGGTGGTACGGTGTTTTCACAAGCGGGGTGCCAAGGTGCTGGGATATCTCCCGGTAGATCAACGGCAGGTTCGGTTGTGTCTCGATGCCGGGGTCGATTATATTCTCAGCAATGATCTCCCTGTGAGGTGATCTGGCAGGAAGGTGTGTCGCAATTAAAGCAAAATGTAGCCCACTGGTACTTCCAGAAGGGTGCAGCGACGGAGCAGGAGAAGAATTTTTATAATGCCCTTAATCTGCGACGCAAAACAATCACGGAGTCATTCCGGACCTAGACAGTGTCTCGGGTTCTATTGCCAAATACCAGATAGCCCCTGCCGTATGCCTTGACATAGTCCCTTCCATCTGTTTCTTTTTTATAGAAATTGATCTCAAAAATGGTGTTGGCCAGTTTCTCCGTGTTGTTTTCCATCTTCAGGGAAAGAGGGGGGCTCACAGTCTATCAAGGGGTTTTTCTGGAAAGCTTTTTAGAGTTGTTGGGTAAGCACCTTAGTGGTAATTCCAAATTCCTGTTTTAAAGAAGCTTTCACGGGTTCTTGTTTTTTTTATTTCAGTTTATTTGGTGTAAGGCACTAATGGCACTACCTGCAAGGTTCCAGTGGTTACAAGAGCTCTGCACCTCGGTTTAGAGAAAAGTATCACTACTGAGCGAACCCTAGTTAGATTGTCCTCAAAAAGTCACAACCAACTGTTATTGTAGAGTAAAGACTTTAAAAAGGTAGTACTATATGCAAGCATACAGAGCAATACTCAACAAAAGGCATGCACATGATACGTTACAAAAGTA
>JALSMA010000065.1 GCA_026988015.1 Desulfobulbaceae bacterium
AAAAGACTCTTGGATTTGTACAATTGGCCCTTTTGGTAAAAATATTGGCTAAATTTACGGACTGGCTCATGCCAGTAAAATCCATTCAGCTTGTAGCTGGATGACTTATTGAGGAAGCTCTAAGTATTCTCAATAGAGAGGGCTTGCAATGAACAGAAAGATAAAAAAAGAGGTTCTCAGCTTGCTTGCCGCAGGGGATCTGGGTAAGACCCGTGAGCGGTTGCAGGGTTTTGATGAACAGGGGCTGGTGAATCCACTTTTTTCAGCACTGTACCGGCCTGAAGAGATGCTTCGCTGGCATACCGTAACTATTTTCGGAGAGGTTCTTGCCCGTCTTGCTGACAGGGATATGGAAGCTGCACGGATTGTGATGCGCCGTTATCTCTGGAGTCTTAATGATGAGTCGGGTGGGATCGGCTGGGGAGCTCCCGAGGCCATGGCTGAGGCCATGTATAATCATGACGGGATATGTGTGGAATATCTTCACATGTTGATATCTTATATGCGTCCGGATGGGCCTCTTGAACATCAGGATGGGAATTACCTAGAACTGCCTGAATTGCAGCGTGGTCTGCTCTGGGGGGTTGGCAGGCTTGCGGAAAAACGCAGGGAGTTACTGCTGGAAAAAGGAGTCGTCCCTGATCTTGAATCTTACCTTGATTCAGGTGACCCATCCGTGCGTGGTCTCAGTGCCAGGGCACTGGGGTTATTACAGGCACCAGAAACAGAAAGCGGGCTCCATACTCTTGAAAATGATGAGCGTAGGGTGAGGTTGTATCAGGATGGGAAAGTTCATGTTGTTACTGTGGCAGATCTTGCAATGGAGGCGCTTGTACGTATATCCTTTGTAAAACTATCTAACGGGGCAGTGAAAGAAGAAGCCACCCTCTTGAATCCGTGACTCTTCAAAAAACAGTAAGGATGGTGTGAATTTGGATGTGTTAGGAACGGAGATTGTCCAGGCGGGTTTCCTGCAGTTTGAAATTGTTCCCGGGAGTATTCCAGAAAATGTAAGGAGACTGAGGCAGGGCCTGCAGCAACTGGAACCCCCGTCAGGAAGTGTGGTAGTCCTTCCTGAAATGTGGGCCACCGGCTTTGTTTATGAACAGTTGGCTGTTCTCAGTATCCAAATTCCTGAACTGCTGGTAGAATTGAATGCCCTAGCCTCTTCGATGCAGATTATCCTTGCGGGCTCGCTTCCTTTAATGGGCACAGGTGAAAACAAAGGTCTTCTTTTTAACACCCTCTGTTTTTCCGGAACTGGATTGAGCCAGACGCCTGGAATCGCAAAACAGCATCTGTTTTCATTTTGGAAGGAGCATCTTTGGTTTACACCCGGAATGAGTCCTGAGCCACTTTCACTTCCTGGTGGAGACCTTGTGGGTGGATTGGTCTGTTATGATCTTCGTTTCCCGGAAGTGGCCCGGCTTCAATGTCGCAAGGGGGCGACGATATTGATTATGTCTGCGGAATGGCCCATGGCTCGTATTGAGCAGTGGAGAATTTTGCTTCAGGCAAGGGCCATTGAAAATCAGGCCTTTGTAGTGGCTGCGAATTCTTGTGGGATCTGGGATGGCATGCAGATGGGGGGGCATTCCATGGTTATTGCACCGGATGGAGATATTCTGGCTGAAGCATTGGAAACAGAGGCTTCAGCTCTTGTTCCCCTGCAGCGAGAAATTCAGGAGGAGCTGCGCCAGCGTTTCAACAGTGTAGCTCCAGCTCCCTGGTCGTTTGAAGACAGTGAGAAGATATTTTCTCTTGATGATCTGCTTGCAATCGTTCGTAAGCGCAGGAATTGCGGACAGAGGGTTGTCTTTACCAACGGCTGTTTTGATATTCTCCATGCTGGTCACGTAGATTATCTTCAGAAGGCAAGGCGAGAGGGTGACCTTCTTATAGTCGGTTTAAATAATGATGCATCCATCTGTTCCATCAAAGGACCGCAAAGGCCTGTCAACAACGAACAAAACCGGGCCAGGGTTCTTGCGGCCCTTGGCTGTGTGGATGCCATTGTTCTGTTTGCTGAGGATACTCCTGTTGATCTGATTAAGGCTCTCGTCCCGGATGTACTGGTGAAGGGGGCGGATTGGAAAGAGGATGAAATTGCGGGTGCGGCTGAAGTTAAAAAAAATGGCGGCAGGGTGGCATTGATCCCCTTCGTCAGCAATGAGTCGACCTCTGGTATAATTGATGCAATTAGGTCAGTGTGACGCTGCGAAGGTGCTGGTTTAGGATCCGGGGACTTCGCAGCATCATACCCTAGTCCTCTTTGGTTTTTTCTTCAGCATCTGGAGGGGTGATCAGGCCAAATCCCATCCGAACTTTTGTGTCGATGTCATCAAACATCTCCGGGTGGTCCATAAGGAATCGTTTCGCATTCTCCCGTCCCTGACCAATGCGCTCGTCTTGGTATGAATACCAGGAACCACTCTTGTCGACAATGTCCTGTTCCACTGCGAGGTCAAGGAGGTCTCCGGTCTTTGAGATACCCTCACCATAGACTATGTCAAATTCTGCGATCTGGAAGGGAGGGGCAACCTTGTTTTTCACCACTTTGACTTTGGTACGGTTTCCAACAATCTCCTGGCCGTCTTTCAATGCTCCGATTCTTCGTATATCAAGACGGAGCGATGAGTAAAACTTCAGGGCGTTGCCACCTGTGGTGGTTTCGGGATTGCCAAACATTACTCCGATTTTCATTCTTATCTGGTTGATAAATATCAGTACGGTATTGCTCCGGTTTAATACACCTGTGAATTTCCGCATTGCCTGAGACATAAGACGGGCCTGGAGTCCCATATGGGAATCACCAACATTTCCGTCAATCTCAGCCTTGGGAACTAGGGCCGCAACTGAGTCAATGACAATTACGTCGACACCACCGGAGCGAATTAGGATCTCGGCGATATCGAGAGCCTGTTCTCCAAAGTCAGGTTGGGAAACGAGAAGATTGTCAACGTCAACTCCAAGACGCTTGGCGTAGGCAGTGTCAAGTGCATGCTCTGCGTCAATAAAGGCCGCTGTGCCGCCATTCTTCTGAGATTCTGCCACCACGTGGAGGGCAAGGGTGGTCTTGCCGGACGACTCAGGACCATAGATCTCGGTAACCCGTCCCTTCGGAAACCCACCAACTCCCAGAGCAATATCGAGGCTGAGGGAACCTGTGGATATCACGGGGATATTTTCGCTTTCTGCAGAGCCGAGCCGCATGATGGATCCTTTTCCAAATTGCCTCTGGATCTGGCTGATTGCATTATCAACGCTGCCTTCCTTGTCTTTTGCGCCTGCCATGGTAAAACCTCTATGTGGAATTTTTATTCTATGATTATGAATTCTTTTTTTGTTTGTAACAGATAGCGCCGTACAATATCAAGTGCTGTCTGTGCTGCCACTTGTTGTATTTCCTCTCTGTTGCCGGAGAAGAGAAAGCGATATGATTTACTGGTGTCTTTTGTTGCCATAGCGATAAAGACAGTTCCCACTGGTTTCTCCTCAGAGCCTCCACCGGGACCTGCAATTCCTGTGACTGCAATAGAGATGTCAGCACCGCTCTTATTCCGTATTCCTGTGGCCATTTCCCCGGCAACTTGTTCGCTCACTGCTCCATGGCTATGGAGTGTTGCCTCTTTGACGTTGAGGTAGGTAGTTTTCATGGAGTTGGCGTAGGACGTAACGCCACCGAGAAAATAGGAAGAGCTCCCTGGTACTGTGGTCATCAGGTGGCTGATCAGTCCTCCTGTGCAGGATTCTGCAATGGAAAAGGATTTGACACAGGTAAGGAGATTTTTTCCCACAACCGAAGGCATGCTGTCCCGGGCCCTTCCGTAGCAGTAAGATCCCAGTGCCTTTTCCAGCAGGTGTGATATTTCCCTGGCTTGCATTTCAACCTTTTCTTTGTTGTTGCCACGAATTGTCATACTCAGGTGAACATCGGGGAATACAGGATAGTATCCTATTTCAACATCCTGACTAAGGGACAGGGTGTCAATTCTGGTGTTAATTTCTGTTTCTGAAAGACCAAAGGTCTTAAAAACATGCTGGATGGAATTGAGCTGCTTTCCCTTGTACCAGGTGGTGAGGCGTGGCAACACTTCCTCGATGAGCAGGGTACGCATCTGATGGGGGACACCGGGAAGAAAGAAGATGGGTTTACCATCATGGATAAGCTGGAACCCTGCCATTTTTCCTTTTGGGTTCAGGGTTTCTGCACCCTCAGGAAGCCAGGCGAGTTTTTCAAGGGAGCTGGCAGGCTGGTCATTGTTGCTGCTCAGGTGCTGTCGTATGAGGGAGAGAATCTCAAGGTTTGGCATGGTGGGTCGGTCCAGTGCCTTGGAAACTGCCATAGTGGTGAGGTCATCATCAGTCGGGCCGAGGCCGCCTGTAACCAGAACAAAATCCACCCGGCCAAGGGCGCGATTTAGAGCTTCCCCTATGAGAGGTGGGGTGTCGCCAATGGTATGCATGGCATAGATGTCAAATCCTGCTTCAAAGAGGTGATGCGCTGCAAAGCCACTGGTGGTATTAGGGATTCTTCCTGAGGTCAGCTCGTTTCCAATGGCGATGATTTCTCCAAGCATGATTAATTTATTTCCTGCCGCCCTTTGACAAGGGTGTCTTTATTTATTTCTTCAAGGTATATATCAACAATCTTCCCCATCAGCTTATCGTCACCATGAAATATTACAGGAATGTAGTTATCTGTGAAACCGGTGAGGAGACCATCAGAATTGCGCTTGTGTTCAACCAGAACCGGGCGGGCGCTGCCGAGAAAACGTGAGTAAAAAACTCGTTTTTTCTCTTCGGCAAGACTCCTCAGCTCTGTAACCCTCTGCTGGCTGATGGCCTTTGGAACCTGATCTTTGAAGTTTGCAGCCGGTGTGCCCGGGCGTTTTGAATAGGGGAAAACGTGAAAATAGGTGGCATTAATCTCTTGTAACAGCTCTTTGGAGTTGTTGAATTCCTTGTCCCCCTCACCTGGAAAACCGGTGAGAATATCTATCCCAATGGCAGCATCTGGTAATATTGCCATGCATTTCTTGATTACCCTGCGAAACGTTTCCCGGTCGTAGCCGCGGTGCATGCGGCTCAGGATGGTGTCATCGCCGCTCTGTAGAGGGATGTGGAAGTGAGGCATGAAGTTCCTGCAGCTCTGCATGGCTTGTAACAGTTTTTCTGATATTTCCTGGGGCTCAATGGAACTGAGGCGGAATCGAATGTCAGGGTGAGACTGGCAGAGTTTCAGCATGAGATCTGCAATGTTATATCCTTCATCGAGATCTTTTCCGTAGAGGCCTACGTGGATACCAGTGACCACAATTTCTCTGTGTCCAGTTTTCTCAAAACTCGTGCTCTGTTTGAGGACTTCGGTAATGGCCACACTCCTACTGGGACCACGGGTGTAGGGTACGATGCAGTAAGTGCAGAAGTTGGAACAGCCGTCCTGAACACGGATATAGGCGCGAGTACGATTGTCAAACCGCTTCATGGAAAGGTCGCAGATTTCCTTTTTGTTTAAAATGCGTCCCATAAGCATGGTGAGGTCACAGCGATTTTCCTGTAGTGCTGTTTCAACCAGGAGATGTTTGTTGCCGTTACCAATGATGGAGATAGGAGTTTCCAACATTTCTGCAATCTCATTTGCGGCCATCTGGGCGTAGCAGCCAGTGACAACAACTTTAGCCTCCGGATGCCTTCGGATAAGCCTGCGTATGGTTTGCCGTGATTGAGCCCCGGCTTTGGCAGTGACTGCACAGGTGTTAATAACGACAATATCGGCATCTTCACCTGCTTTCGCAGCTCTGCAGCCGGATTCTTCGAAACCACAGAGGAAAGAGGCTGATTCAAACTGATTGACCTTGCAGCCCAGGGTGTTAATGATAACTTTTTTCTTCACTGTATTTCACCGCTTCCAAGTACTAGGTCATCTTTGTATATCACTGCAAACTGCCCTGGCGAAACTGCCCTCTGGTTTTCTGCAAAAGTGATGGCGTAATGATCCTCTGCTATCCTGTTGATCCTGGCTAGCTGACTTTTTTGGCCGTAGCGAATTCGCACTCTGTATTCCTGCTGTGAGTTTGGGGGCTGGTCACAATTCCATGAAATATTTTTTAACTCAATATCTTTCCTGTATAAGGCATTGTTGTCCCCGACAATTATACGGTTTGCTGCAGCATCAATGGTGACAACATAGAGAGGGGCTGAAGCAGCTATGCCAAGCCCTCTACGCTGCCCAATTGTGTAGTTAACGATCCCTTTGTGGTGGCCGAGTATCCGGCCGTCAATATGGACGATATCTCCTTCTGTGTTGGGAGCAGAAGTGCGGGACTGAAGAAAATGGCCAACGGACTTGTTGTCGAGGAAGCATACATCCTGACTCTCCTGTCCTCTGAAGTCGTGAAATCCGTGGTTCTCAATAAAATTATAGGTCTTTTCCTTTGTCATCTTTGCGAGAGGGAACTGGATCCCTGCAAGCTGCCGTTGGCTGAGGCGTGCCAGAAAGTATGACTGGTCCTTTTTTTCATCCCTGCCCTGTTGGAGATAGAAACAGCCCTCTTTCTCAATTATGTTTGCATAGTGCCCTGTGGCCATGCAGGTCATCCCGTGTTCAAATATGGCATCCATAAAAAGACCAAATTTTATTTCACGGTTGCATATCATGCAGGGGTTCGGGGTGCGACCAGCGTGATAGGTGTCTGAAAAGTATTTCAGCACCTTCTCCTCAAAGCGCTGGCGCAAATCAATGACTATGAGCGGGATACCACATCTTTCTGCCACCTCTTTAACCCTCTGCAGTTGTTCTGAGAGGTTGGGCTGAATAAGCTGCATGAAAAACCCGTGAACCTGGTATTTCTGCCGTAAAAGAAGGGCAGAGGCCGTGGAGTCCACCCCGCCGCTCATTGCTATGCCGATTTGTGTTTTTCCCACCTGTTCCCTTGATTTCGTACCTGGTCTGCTGTATGGATTTGTTGACCTTCGTTCATTTATCGATACCTGTTTGCCTGAGATACAGATACAGGCAGGAAAAAATGCGAGAATACATATGATTCAGCTGGAAAAAAAACTCTCGCTTTGTCCACACAGTCTGGTGATAAATAAAGTCTATATTTTGACACGGATAACCTTGATAATAGCGTACAATGGATAAAAAAGAAAGCAGCAAAGCAGCTGTTCCTGTGATCCCCGAGCTTCTGGCTCCGGCTGGAAACTTTGAAAAAATGGTGACAGCTATCCATTATGGAGCTGATGCTGTCTATATGGGTGGCAGGCAGTTCAGTCTTCGTGCCAAGGCTGGAAATTTCAGCGACTCGGCAATGGAAAAAGCTGTGCGGACCGCTCATTCCCATGGGGTAAAAGTCTATGTGACCATCAATATACTTGCCCATAATCGCGATTTCGTAGACCTTGATGACTATCTTCTGCGACTTCGGCATACCGGGGTGGATGGTCTGATTATAGCCGATCCTGGGATCCTGTACAGGGCGATGAAGATGGTTCCTGAAATTCCCGTACACCTCTCCACGCAAGCCAATGTGACTAACGCGCAGGCCGCAGAGTTCTGGTTTGACCAGGGGGTGCAGCGCCTTAATCTGGCCAGGGAACTGTCCCTTGAGGAGATCCGGGAGGTGCGGGCGAGTTGTGCTGGGGAACTTGAGATTTTTGTGCATGGTGCAATCTGCATCTCCTATTCCGGTCGTTGTATGCTCTCTAATTATATGACAGGCAGGGATGCCAATCAGGGCGCCTGTGCCCATCCCTGTCGTTACAGCTATAAACTGATTGAAGAAAAACGCCCAGGAGAATATTTCCCTGTTGAAGAGGATGAGCGGGGAACCTATATTTTCAATTCAAAAGATCTTTGTCTCCTTGAGGGTCTACCTGAGCTCATCGCAGCCGGTGCCAGCTCCCTGAAAATAGAAGGAAGGATGAAATCTATCTTTTATGTTGGTGGTGTTACTCGTATTTACCGGGCGGCACTTGATTACCTGAAGGGGCTTCCTGCCGTTGCCTGGGAGAATCCTGATAAAATTGTTTTGCCTTCAGTATTCCTTGAGGAGATTAAAAAGACCGGAACCAGAGGAATAACAGAAAATTTTTTCAGGGGTGCCCCCGCGAGCTCTGAAATGATATATGATAGCCCGAGAGTTGCCATGCGTGTGGAACCGGTTGCGGTAATTCGTAAGCAGGGGAAGGTGCCACTTGTTGAGGCTCGAAATGTTATTGAGACAGGTGATGTGGTGGAATATATGCTTCCTGGAGCGAGTACTGTTTCGGTGACAGTTGTACGTATGGTAAACGAAAAGGGTCAGGAACAACAGCGTGCCAATCCAGGTAACAGGTTGTATCTGCACACCGATCCAGGCCTGCCGCTGCTAAAAATGAATGGCATTATACGTCGTGATAAGCAAAGGTGATGTGCCGTTTTTTCTATATCTCAAGTTTCGGACTTAATCGACAGCAGCCATAAAAACATGACAACCACCTAAATTAATTACATATTAACGTGAAAAGCCTCTCGCTTTTTGATATATT
>JALSMA010000066.1 GCA_026988015.1 Desulfobulbaceae bacterium
CTCTTCTGAAGGCCGCGCTTTCTCAGCCAAAAAGCAAACCGAGTGATATCTTTCCCACCTTTTTGGCTGAGAAAGGGCGGCTACCGCTATCGTGTTATTATGTCAATATATTTATGCGTTTTTTTTTGTTAAATTTTATTGTTTTTATGCGGATGTAATTTAAGTTAAATCTCAGACTACATCAGCACGAAACTCTAAATTCCAGGTTTTATGGTTGATCGAGAAATAATTTTTCCCAGAAGATATGAGTATGTTATTGATAGACGGTTGCCCTGTAGGGAGGGGCGAAAGAACTTTTATTATAGCTGAGGTTGCCCAAAATCATGATGGCTCTTTGGGTACAGCTCATGCTTATATTGATGCTGTTGCTGAAACAGGTGCAGAGGCAATTAAGTTCCAAACGCACATTGCTTCTGAAGAATCAACTTTAGATGAACCGTTTCGGGTGAAGTTTAGTTTTCAAGACAGTACCAGGTATGATTATTGGAAACGGATGGAGTTCACGCCAGAGCAATGGCAAGGTTTGGCTGATCATGCTAAAGATGCCCGTTTGGTTTTTCTAAGTTCCCCTTTTTCTGAAAAAGCCGTCAGAGTTCTTTCCTCAATTGGTATGCCTGCATGGAAGGTTGGATCCGGTGAGGTTTTTAATAATGATATTCTTCTTGCAATGGCGCAAAATAAGGCACCGATTCTTCTCAGTACAGGAATGAGTACATTTGAGGAAATTTCATCCGCAGTGGATATTGTCAAAGATCTTGGTTTGGATTTTTCTGTTTTTCAGTGCACAAGTATGTATCCGGTTCCATTTACTAAAGTTGGCTTGAATGTTATCCAGGAGTTGCGTAATCGTTATTCTTGTCCAATAGGTTATTCTGATCATACCGGCTCAATTTATTCAGGGTTAGCTTCATTAGCCCAGTCAGTTGACTTACTTGAAGTCCATGTGACAATAGACAAGAGATCTTTTGGGCCTGATGTCCCTGTGTCACTGACAATGGAACAGCTAAGGCAATTGGTAGAAGCACGTGATGCATTTAAAGTGATGGCAGACAATCCTGTAGAAAAGGATTTGATGGCGAAAGATTTATCAGAGATGCGCGGTATGTTTTCGAAGAGTCTTTGTGTTCGGAAACCGCTGCAAAAGGGGACAGTACTTGAGGAGAGTCTGTTGACTGTTAAAAAGCCTGGAAATGGCATAGAACCGTCTGATATGCATAAAGTAACAGGGAGGCCGCTTGCCAAAGATGTGTCTCCAGATAGATTGCTTAGATGGAAGGATATAATATAAAATGTCAAGAAAAGTCTGCATTGTAGTTAATAGCAGGGCGAATTATGGTCGAATTAAAACCGTTCTCACTGCAGTTAAGAATCACCCAGACCTTGAACTTCAGCTTATTGTCGGGGCATCTGCACTACTCCATAGATTTGGTAATGTGATAGATGTAATACGAAGTGATGGCTTTGAGCCGAGTGCTGTTATTTACAGTATTGTTGAAGGTGAAAACCTGACGACTATGGCAAAGTCCACCGGGCTTGCAATACAGGAACTAACCAGCCAGTTTGAGAACCTTAAACCCGACGTAGCGCTTACTGTGGCGGATCGTTTTGAAACCATGGCAACGGCCATTACAGCCAGTTACATGAACATCCCACTTGCCCATACTCAGGGTGGAGAGGTAACCGGTTCGATAGATGAATCGGTTCGTCATGCAATTACAAAATTGGCACATATACATTTTCCTGCAACAGAGAAAGCAGCAGAAAATATAATTCGTATGGGAGAAAATCCACAATCTGTGCATATTACCGGTTGTCCTGCCATTGATATCTGCAAAAATGTGGATAAAAATATTCCTGAAGATTTTTTTCGTAAGTATAAGGGGGTGGGCCCCGGTCTAGATCCGTTTAAGCCTTATATGGTGGTTTTGCAGCATCCCGTTACTACGGAGTTTGGTGAAGGATTTATGCAGATTAGTGAAACTTTGGAGGCTATTCGGCAGTTTAATATCCAAGTTGTATGGTTGTGGCCTAATGTTGATGCAGGTTCAGATGATATCTCAAAAGGATTGAGGGTCTTTCGTGAAAAATATCGACCAGATAATATACATTTCTTCAGGAATTTTTCTCCTGAAGATTATGTAAAACTTATTGGGAACTGTCGGTGTATTGTTGGGAATTCCAGTTCAGGAATACGCGAAGGAGCCTGGCTTGGAACTCCAAATGTAACTGTAGGTAGCAGACAGTTCGGTCGTGAATGCAGTCAAAATGTTATGCATGTTGGATACAAGAGGGATGAAATTGAAGAGGCCATAAAATATCAGTTGAATCATGGGGTGTACCCATCTGATCATCTCTACGGTGACGGACATGCTGACGAACGTATAGCTGAAATTCTCGCTACAGCTGAATTTAATATTCATAAAAAGCTCTGTTATTAACCGCTGAGGATTCTATTAATGAAATCTGAAATTGTTTTCTTAGGTCCTGAATTTGCCTACGAGGCACTTAAGAAAGACCTTTCCGAAAAGATCACCCTGATTTATCCAGAGCCAATTAAAGCTGAAGTTGCAAGAGCTATGATCACTGCATCAGGCTTGCTGGATGCATCTATGAAGGTTCGTCTCACAGATGAGATGTTTGCAAAATCACCGGATATCTCAATCGTATCATGTGCAACCACAGGCTCTGATCATATTGAAAGTGGGGTTTTAAGTGGTAGAGGGGGGGAAGTTAGAACTCTACGAGAAGATCGAGACCTTCTTATGAACCTTACTCCTGCTGCAGAATTGTCATGGGCTTTATTGATGGCATGTGCCAGGAAAATACCCGCTTCCCTGAATCATGTTTGCTCAGGTTCCTGGAACCGGGAACTGTTTCCGGGGATTATGATAAAAGGGAAAAGACTTGGGCTCATCGGATGTGGCAGAATAGGTGGTTGGATGGCTCGCTATGGGAATGCTTTTGGAGTAGAGGTAGTCGGATATGATCCAGTTCTCGATAAATTTCCAGAAAATATACGTAAAGTCTCATTGGATGAATTATTTGAGGAATGTGATTTTATATCCGCCCACGTTCATCTGACAGATGAAACCAGAGGGATGCTAACGGAAAAGCTTTTTAAGAAAGTAAAATCGGGAGCTATATTTATTAATACTTCCCGAAGTGGTATTTGCGATGAGGATGCTTTACTGAATGGATTGCTGTCCGGGCGTCTTGCAGGTGCGGGATTGGATGTGTTGAGTGGAGAACCTGACATTGAGGATTCTCCTTTGGTTGCCTATGCCAGAACTCATGATAATCTTATTATTACCCCGCATATCGGTGGTTTTTCACCAGATGCAGTAAAACTTGTATGTGATAGAGCTATGGGGAAAATTCTGAAAAAGTTGAATTTATGAGCCATATGGAATCACTTGCTGATCAGATTGTCCAGTATGGTGTTAAGCATATTTTCGGTATTCCAGGCAGTGGGCCAAGCTATACTTTGATTGATCTCCTTTGTCAAAAAGGCGTACTCTTCCATCTTGTTCATTTTGAAGGGTGTGCAGCAATTATGGCAGGAACGGTTGGACGGTTAAGTGGAAAAAGTGGGGTCAGCATTGCCATAAAAGGCCCAGGGCTTGCCAATCTGCTTCCGGGGCTGGCTGCCTGTTCACTTGATTCTTTTCCAGCTGTGAACATTACTGAAGCATATGCTCCAGATGTGTTGCCATCGCAGGCACATAAAAGAATAGATCATACTCGACTTGTGACGTCGGTTGTCAAGGAGTCAGCTTTCTGGTCCGAAAAGGAATCGAGTTTCAAATCATTCGCCCAGACCGCTGAGGCTGAGTGTCCTGGGCCTGTACATTTAAATATTACCGGTGGAGCTCAGGAAAAAGAAGGCAGAATCCAATTCAGCAGGTATATGCCACACGAGATAGATGGTGACGTCCTGAAAGCTATTGAGAGAGCTCAGGCCCCATTATTTATTGCTGGTTCGCTGGCTATTCGGGCTGGCTTCACAAAACATCTAAATGCCCTGCATATTCCTGTGTTGACAACTGCCTCTGCAAAAGGAGTTGTTGATGAAACTTTAGCACATGCTGCAGGTGTGTACACGGGTGCTGGGCTGACACTTTCTCCCGAAGAAAATATTTTATCTCAAGCAGACTTACTAATAGCAATAGGCCTCAGGTATAATGAAGTCTTAACGGTTAGACAGTTTCCTTGTGCTAGTATATTATTGGATCCTCTTGGAGATTCTTTTTCAAAAGATTTTAATTTTGATACAATAGCATGGCAGAACTCTGAAAGATTCTGGGAAGAGTTCTGGGTGAGATTTGATGGTGTTGCCTGGGGAAAAGAACGGATTGCAAAATCAAATGAAGCAATGTGCAGCTCACTGCTACCGTGCGGCTTCATGCCAGCTCATGTGTTGAACGTTGTTGCCGGGTATTTTAATGGGAAAAACAGAGTCGTAGTTGATACTGGCCTGTACTGTACAGTTGCGGAGCATTTTTGGAATGCTATTTCACCTTCCTCGTATATAGGGTCAGGGCAGGGCCGATATATGGGGCTCAGTATTCCGCAGGGAATTGCCGCAGCCCTATATGATCCTTCACTGCCGACAGTGATTTTTTGTGGTGATGGCAGTATTGGAATGTTTGTTTCAGAGTTGAAAATTGCCATATCAAATGCATTACCTCTGATTGTAGTGCTGATTAGTGACGGTAAATTTGGAACATTAAGAGATCGAGCTGTGAATGACGGTTTAACAGAGCTACCTGTAACCATATCATCACCTTCATGGGTGAAGGTGATGGATGCTCTTGGAATGTGTGCTGTGTGCGCGGATACAGAAAGTAAGCTGGCTGCCATCCTCGAAGATTGGGATGGTAAACCTCTCTATATTGAGACAGTTTTTAATTCAGAGGATTACCGGACAATGACTAAGGATATTCGTTAAATGAAACTGGGAAGTAATCCTTGTCAAATAAGGGACATCGGAAAATTATGTGTTCGCTCAAAATTTTTCCTGGAATAACTAATTGTTAATGGGAATGAAAAAAATATCCAAACGACCGTGGATTCTGTTACCAATAGAGGTGAAGAATCGGGAATTTGACGCAAAGATTATGCTTGCCTGTATAGGGGCAACGCGGGGTTTTGGAGTTCTTTTGGGGAGAAACAATTTTAATTTCAAAGGAACCTTTCCAAAAGGTGTTTATCTGGATAAATGCATCTCTCCATATAAAGCTGAATCTCTCAAACAGCAGGTAAATGGTCTGGGCAATCAACTGGCTATTCTTGATGAAGAAGGATTGGTTTATCAGTCTGAGAAGCTGTACCTTGAAAACCGAACATCACAGGAAACGGTTGAACTTGCCTCGCTGATATTCACCTGGGGCGATGCGCAGCGTGATATAATTAACGGGCGCTATAATATCCCTGATAAGCTGATTGCTACCGGCTCACCCAGGGCCGATTTGTGGCAGAAGTCCTGGCATGCGCTTTACACAGAAGAAGTGAAAAAAATTTCTGAGCAGTTGGGACCTTACATATTAATTCCTGCAAATTTTTCACCCGCGCACCACGTGGATCCTATCAATTTCTCTTTGAAAAAACGAGGGATAGAAGGTGCTGTCAATTCCAGGAAGAAACTGACTTTTAAAGAAGATCGTTTCTTGTATCGGCAGAAGATTCTTAATAAGTTTTTTGATCTTATACCGGCTATCGCTGAGCAGTTTGGTGATCGCACAATCTTATTAAGGCCCCATCCCAATGACAACATGAAAGTATGGGATGAGATAAAGAAGAAATGGCCGAAGAATGTCAAGGTTATTCACAGAGGAGGGATCTCTCCGTGGATTATTGCCTCTGATATTCTAGTACATAATAGCTGTACTTCAGGGGTTGAAGCATATGCCATGGAAAAGCCGGCAATAGCCTATACTCCCTATACCAACAACCATTTTGACCAGAACATTCCCAACCCCCTTAGTCAGCAGAAAAGTTCCATTGCTGAAGTATTAGAGCTGATAGAGGAAAATTTACACAAGAGGGGGCTTGGTAGAGAGGATGAGAAAACAGAGCTGTACAATTATCATATTACAAACGATAGATCGGTGTTGTCGGGTGACCGAATGCTGGATGCTCTGGAGCAGTTGGATTTACCTGAATGTGAATTTAGTTTTCGGAATTACGGAATTAGACACCGCACCAGAGTGCTTGCTCGGAAAATACGGCGCCGCCTCGGTGATTTCACAGGTAAACATGAGTTCTCATATGCCTATAGAAAACAGAAGAACCCCGGGATGTCTCTTGTCGAAATTGGAAATCTGCTAAGATGCTTTCGTGCTGAGATGAACTGCTGGCATGATGTGAAAGTCGCACAGGTTGGTGAGGATCTCTTTTGTTTTTACAGTTCTTGATGCCTGATATCAGAATTGCTACATTTTGCGTTAGTTTTTGGAGAAATGGACATGAATAACCCCCCGTTAAAAGAAAAACTGCAAGCAGGAAACCTGACTTTAGGATCTTGGATTACCCTGGGACATCCTGCCATTGCTGACATATTTGCCGGAGCTGGATTTGATTGGCTGGTGGTTGATATGGAACATACAACCATCTCAATGAAACAGGCTGGAGAATTGATTCGGGTGATTGATCTTTCTGGCGTTGCGCCACTGGTCAGACTTACTTCGAATGATCCAAACCAGATAAAAAGGGTTATGGATGCCGGGGCCCATGGCATAGTGGTACCCATGGTAAATTCTCCGGAAGAGGCAGTCGCTGCCGTTGCCGCCACCCGTTATGCCCCTGACGGGATACGCGGTGTTGGGTTGGCCCGAGCTCAAAGATATGGCGCTGGGTTTCAGGAGTATCTTGAATGGCAGAAAAAAGGAGCAGTGGTTATTGTCCAGATAGAACACCACTCTGCTTTGGAAGTTCTTGAAGAAATTCTCACTGTTGAGGGTGTCGATGGTTTTATCATTGGACCCTATGATTTATCTTGTTCCATGGGGATCCCCGGGGAATTTGAGCATCCTGAGTTTCTGGGTGCAATGGAAACTATTCGGAAGGCTGGTCGCCGTTTGCAGTGTCCCGGCGGTATTCATGTTGTGGAACCGGATAGGAAACGTCTTGATCAAGCTATAAACGATGGGTACCGGTTTATAGCTTACAGTGTAGATATTAGAATGTTAGATGTCAGCGCCAGGGAAGGGATTTTGGGAATTTCGAAGGAGAATCCGGAGTGTGAGTGAAAGTGTGGATGCTATGAAAGATGATTTACCGGAATGGACAGAAAAAGCAGTTCTTATCTATGGCCCTCGAAAATCCGGAACTACTCTGCTACAGAATTTGCATGATGGCAGCGATGAGCTTGTAGTTTATCCTTCTGAGATGAAGCTGAAAAGTTTTATTTGTACTGTTTGGGGGAATCCTGCTGAGGCTGTACGGACATATTTCAATCACTCCACAGTTATTGGAAAGAATTTCCCTAATTTTTCCAGTGACGAATACAGCAGGTATGTAGAAAAGTTATGCAGTTTTAAAATTAATTCTCTTCGGGAAGTCATTCAAAGGGATCTTTTGGGGGTTTATAAAAATATTAACAAAAAACCAACGTCGCCCTCTTTTTTAGTTGTAAAGGAGGTAGGTGGGCCAACCACAAGCATCGTGAGTTTCTGGAGGCAGTTATTTTTTAGTGGAAAAGTAATAATGATTTTGAGAGATCCAACTATGGTAACTCGAAGTGTCATTCTCGATCGACGTCGCAAGGGGAGGAAGCTTAGTGTAAGGGAAATATACTACCAGACAAAGGCTCCCATTAAGGTTTTAAGCGAACAGCTCGGTATGGTTAATGATCCTGGTATACATTTCCTGCTTTATGAACAACTTACGGAAAATCCTGAGGAGACAATGCGGCAAATTTGTAGTTTTATTGGGGTGAAATATAAAGAGTCTTTCAGCTACCCATCTATTTTTGGGGAGAAAGTTATTACTACAACTTCATCACAAAAAACCAATAAGGTTTTTAAGAGTAATAAAAAGTGGCACAATGACTTAAGTATTGTGGAAAAGACGGCTGTTTTTCTTTTTTCAAAAATACTTATGTTTAAGCTAATTTCAACAAAAATGAACAGAATGTTTGTTCCTTATCATGAGCTTGTTGCTGGTGTAAGGAATTCTTGATTGTAGTTTGTAGCCAACAATGCAGAACGTAACAGTAAAGGTAAGCGTCAATAACCCCATCTTTTTTCTCAGGTCGCGTTGTGTCATAATGAATCCCATCGGAAACCACAACCAGGAAGGATTCAGATGGCAGATTACAAAGATTGTCCTCAAAAAGTCACAACCAACTGTTATTGTAGAGTAAAGACTTTAAAAAGGTAGTACACTATGCAAGCATACAGAGCAATACTCAACAAAAGGCTTGCACATGATACGTTACAAAAGTAA
>JALSMA010000067.1 GCA_026988015.1 Desulfobulbaceae bacterium
TCATCGCGATCATAAAAAAACGACTTGGAATTAAGGAAAATCTCTACACAATTCTACAGGTCTTGAGTATCACAGTATTTGAAAAAACTCCATTAGTTCAGGCTGTTACTGGATCAGCTTACAAAAATGAGAAACCGCCTAACGTTATCCAGTTGAAATTATTTGATTAAACGTTGGGACACTAGTGATGCACTATACAAAAAACTAATACTTGACGGTCAAGCCCAAGGATAAAATATGAACACTCCCCCGATATTACAGAATAAGCACTATGATCATGCATCACTGTTTGAACCTAGTGGTCTTATCAGAGAAGCGCGACGGCAAAAAGGGTTAGTCCAATCTAATGTGCCCATCTTTGTAATCTGCCATCTGAACCCTCCTTGGTTGTGGTTTCCGATGGGATTCATTATGACACGGCGTGACCTGAGAAAAAAGATGGGGTTATTGTCGCGCTTACGCAATATCTGCCTCAGCCCCTCCATGTGCTTCTTTACATCTCCCCGAGAGCGGCACTGAACAGGCGTTGTGTATACGGGTGCTTCGGAGCTTGAAAAACCTGGCTTGCAACTCCAGATTCTACAATTGCCCCATGTTGCATCACTGCAATATGATCAGCTAACGCACGCACTACTCGTAGATCATGAGAGATGAAGAGATAGGCCATATTGTATTTTATCTGGAGGGCTTTGAGCAGTTCAATGATTTGTTTCTGAATGGTCATATCAAGAGCTGATGTTGGCTCATCGAGAACAAGAAACTCAGGTTCTAAAACAATAGATCTTGCTATTGCTATGCGCTGGCGTTGACCTCCGGAGAATTCATGGGGAAACCTATGAATCATGTCAGGAGACAGACCGACTTCTACTAATACTTCTGCCACTTTCTTTTCCCTGGCACCTTTTGTCGCACCTATCCTGTGGACTTTCATTCCCTCTTCAATGATCTGACCCACAGTAAGTCTTGGAGAAAGTGATGAAAATGGATCCTGGAAAACTATCTGCATGTTTTTACGTAAAGGGCGCATTTCTCTATTTGATAACTGCTGAAGGTTCTGGTTATTATAGAGTATATAACCAGAACTTCGGGTGAGTTTTAGAATGGCAAACGCCAGGGTGGATTTTCCCGACCCAGACTCACCGACCAGACCATAGGTGGTGCCGCGGTTGATTGTAATTGCTACCTGATCAACAGCTTTTATTATTTTTTTGTCGGAAGATTTTCTTAAAAAGGAATTCCAACTACTTTTTAACTTAAAATGGCAGTTGAGATTTTGTAGCCTGATAAGTGGCGGCTGCCCTTTCTGAGGGGTGCGCTGTTCGTCAGGTACCGCATTCATCAGGATTCTTGTATAGTCTTGTTTAGGATTTTTGAATATATTTACAGTTTTTCCACTTTCGACAATTTTACCGTTCTTCATAATGTGAACAGTATCAGCCACTTTCTTTACCAGGGTAAGATCGTGGGTAATAAGGAGCAGTGCCATACCGAATTCATCCTGCAGATCCTTTATGAGTTCAAGGATCTGGGCTTGGATGGTGACGTCAAGAGCGGTTGTGGGCTCATCGGCTATAAGGAGGGATGGTCTGCAGGCAAGCGCCATCGCAATCATAACACGTTGCCGCTGACCACCAGAGAGCTGATGCGGGAACGATCGCATTCTCGATGATGCTTCTGTTATTCCCGTTCGTGTTAAGAGCCTGATGGCCTCGGTGTTAGCCTGGATTTTGCTCATCTTCTGATGCAGAAAAAGGGGTTCCATGAGTTGGTTCCCTATGGTGTAAACAGGATTAAGGGAGGTCATGGGTTCCTGAAAGATCATTGCAATTCTGTTGCCGCGGAGCTTACGGATTTCAGTTTTATCAAGGGATTCAATATCCATTCCTTCAAAACGGATAGAGCCGGTGGTATCAACATGGGATGATTCATCAAGGAGACGAAGTATGGAGAGGGCAGTGACTGATTTTCCAGAGCCTGATTCACCTACCAGGGCAACAGTTTCCCCTGTGTCAACTGACAAACTGACGTCGTATAGAACTTGCTTGACCTCCCGTTGCTTTTTACCGGCATCAATGTGAAAACTGAGGTTCAAATTATTAATTTCAAGAAGCATAAGAAAAATCCAGATTGCAGAATATATGGAAATGAAGGATATTTAGGTATTATACAAGATAATCTTTAGCGATCAACCTCAATCCGTAGAGGACTTTCAGTGAAGGGATACGTTATCATTCTGTTATGAATAGGAAAGATAATATTAACGAAAAAAAACCTTCATTCTCATATGACAGCAAATAATGTACTTGTTTTTTTCTTGAGAAAAAATGAACTTTTTTCCATGAAGCTCAACTCTTTGTTGGCTCCAGAAACTGAATAAAAATTTTACAAATTTAATAAATATTGTGTATCCAGACTATCCATTTGAATCCCATTTTTTCAATCCTGGTATCGCTAAACTTCATTATGTGGATGAAGGCCATGGTGACGTCATTGTCATGGTCCATGGCAACCCTACCTGGTCCTATTATTATAGACGATTGATAACTCTCTTGGCTGAGGACCATCGGGTGATTGCAATTGACCATATGGGCTGTGGCCTCTCAGATAAGCCACAGGACTATGACTATACGTTGCAAAACCACATTGATAACCTTCATGCCCTGTTGCTTGAGCTTGGTGTAAAGTCGTTTTCCCTTGTTGTTCATGACTGGGGAGGGGCAATCGGCATGGGTGTGGCTGCTAAAAATACTGAACTGCTGGAGAGGGTTCTGGTTCTGAATACTGCAGCTTTTCGTTCGCAGCGTATTCCGTTTCGTATAAGCATCTGCAGATTACCGCTGATCGGTGAGCTTCTGGTTCGCGGATTTAATGGATTTGCCGGTCCGGCGATCAGCATGGCTGTTTCCAGAAAAATGGCAAAAGAAACCGCCAAGGCATTCCTTGCACCATATAATTCCTGGAAAAACCGGGTAGCGGTGTCAGCTTTTGTTCAGGATATCCCTCTTTATGCCAGTCATCCTTCCTACCAGACGCTTATTGATGTTGAGACAGGTCTGGAAAAGCTTCAAGATTCCAAGGTGCCCATGTTGATCTGCTGGGGAGGAAAGGATTTTTGTTTTAACAAATCCTTTTATGAAGAGTGGTGCCAGCGTTTTCCTCACGCAGAGTACCACTATTTCGAAGAGAGTGGCCACTATGTCCTCGAAGATTCTTTTGACCGGATAGCACCTCTTGCCAGGAATTTTTTCAGGAGAGAAGAGTGAATTTTAATATTTCCCACAGCTTAACGGAAAGTGCTGCACGAGCAGGAGACCGTGTCGGATTGATTGAAGTTGTTTCGGGGAAACAAATTTCGTTTACAGAACTTGCTCGAAGATCAGATGCCTATGCACATATTTTAACACGGAAAGGTGTGGTACCAGGCTCAAAGGTTATGCTGATGGTTAATCCCTCGGTGGATTTTATCTGCTTGAGCTTTGCTCTTTTTAAAATCGGGGCGCCAGTTATTCTGATTGATCCGGGTATGGGATACAAAAATCTTCTCAGATGTATAGAGGGAGTTCATCCGGATGTCTTTATCGGTATCCCGAAAGCGTATCTGTTCCGGCTTGTTTTCAGAAAACCTTTTACTTCCGTAACTCATAACTTCTGTTGCGGGTCTTCCATGGGCCTGTTGGGGCCTGATATAAGAAAACAGGCCGATAAGGATTTTGGTCCTTATCAGGCAAATGAGGGTGCTGAAGATGATTTGGCTGCAATCATCTTTACCACTGGTTCCACCGGTCCCCCTAAGGGAGTACGTTATGAACATGGAGTCTTCAGGGCACAACTTCAATTGATTCGTGACTATTATGGTATCAGTGCCGGTGATGTTGATCAGCCAGCATTTCCTCTTTTTGCTCTATTTTCCACTGCACTTGGAGCTACGGCTGTGATACCGGATATGGATCCAAGTCGTCCGGCACATGTGGATCCTGAGAAATTTGTGAACTCAATTCAAAAGTATGGTGTTACCTATTCTTTTGGTTCACCTGCAATATGGAATGTCATAGCGGGGTATTGTGACAAGCGCGATAACAGACTAAGAACCGTTAAAAAAATTCTGATGGCCGGTGCACCTGTGTCAGGAGGGTTGATTGAAAGGATGCAAAATGTTCTCCCGAAAAGCAGTAGCATTCATACGCCATACGGAGCAACCGAGAGTCTTCCTATTGTTTCCATTGAAGGGCGTGAAATAACGGAACAAACATGGGAATTATCCAGGCTGGGGAAGGGGACTTGTGTCGGTCGTGCTTTGCCGGGAATAGAGATTGCTGTCATAGCAGTAACTGACCAGATTATACCACAGCTTTACAGAGATACCTTCTTAGGTCCTTACGAAATTGGTGAAATTATTGTTCGGGGCGCTGTGGTGACCCGTGCCTATGAAAACAATGAACAGGAGACCCTGATGGCCAAAATTCCTGATGGCCACACGTTTTGGCATCGCATGGGGGATGTGGGGTATCTTGACAGTGACAACAGGCTCTGGTTTTGCGGAAGACGTGCTCATTGTGTGATAACTTACGAGTCAGGCCGTAAAAAAACACTTTATCCCATACCCTGCGAAGCAATCGTCAATGAACACCCTGAAGTGTTTCGCAGTGCCCTTGTTGGTGTACCTGATTCTCTTCACAAAGTAGTTCCGGTTATTATTATAGAGCCTGTAAAGGGCTGCACCATGGATCCGACAATACTTCTTCAGGAGATTGAACGTATTGTCAGGAAAAGTCCATTGACTGAGAATATACAACGATTCCTCATCCATCCTGATTTTCCTGTTGATATTCGTCATAATGCTAAGATATTCAGGGAAAAACTCAGTGTCTGGGCTGCGAATCAACTGGGGGGCTCTGCGTGAAAAAAGCACTTGTTACAGGAGGCGGTGGATTTGTAGGGAGTTATATTGTCAGACAACTTCTAGAGCAGGGGATTGAATGTCTGGTGGTTGGTCGGAATAAATACCCTGAAATTGAATCGCTTGGTGCCAGGTGTCTTTGTGGTGATATCTGTGATCTCTCTTTTCTTAAGGAAAGTTTCAGTGGTGTTGATACTGTTTTTCATGTGGCAGCTCTTGCGGGAATATGGGGCCCGTGGGAAAACTATTATCAGGTTAATGTTGTCGGCACCGCGAATGTGATAAAGGCTTGTAAATCCAATGATGTCTCGAGCCTGGTATATACGTCAACCCCATCAGTAGTATTCAATGGCAGTGATATTGTTGATGGTAACGAGAGCCTGCCTTATGCGCAGAAATTTCTTTGTAATTATGCCAAAAGCAAGGTGATGGCTGAGAAACTCGTTCTTGAAAATACCGGGAGAGACAGTACTTTCCATAGCTGTGCCATACGACCACACCTTGTATGGGGACCAGGAGATCCACACCTTATCCCTAGGCTTCTTGATCGTGGCAGGAAGGGGGAACTAAAAAAAATCGGTAACTGTGATAACCTTGTGGATATCAGTTATGTAGAAAATGTAGCAGATGCTCATTTACTTGCAGCGGCTAATCTTGAAACAACAAAGAGTGCTTCAGGTAAGGCTTATTTTATCAGCCAGGGAGAACCAGTTAACCTATGGGAATGGATTGATGAACTGTTCAGGGAAATGAATGTTCCTCAAATCCGGAACCGAGTTCCTTTTTCAGTTGCGTATTGCGCAGGGGCGGTGTTTGAGGGAGTTCATCATCTGTTTTCTATAAAACAGGAACCTAAAATGACAAGGTTCCTGGCAGAGCAGCTTGCTAAATCTCACTGTTTTTCTATTTCCCGTGCAAAACATGATTTAGGATATATGCCGCAGATAAGTTCAGCCGAAGGGATGGAGCGGCTTCAGAAGTCATATCTTGAAAATCAGGAGAATCAGCAACAGTGAACAGGAAATCCCTTAGACAGGTAATTTTTATTTTTTTCCTAATATTCAGCATCCTCCAGGCCACTTGTGTTGAAAGAAGTGTCGCATTCACAGTGGGTGAGGAGAGGGCCATGGGGGAAAAGCTGCTGTACCAGATCCGCCTGGCTTTTCCATTACTTGATGATCCGGATCTCTATCAATATATAAATGATCTGGGTGGTGAAGTTCTTGAAGTCGCTGGGTTTCAATATTTTGACTATCGTTTTAATATAATAAATTCTTCTCAATTTAACGCCTTTGCAGCACCTTCAGGGCTGGTTTTCTTCTATTCAGGCCTCATTGAGAAGATGGATCATGAAGATGAACTGGTATCGGTACTTGCGCATGAGATCGGCCATGTTGTGGCCAGGCATATTGCCAAAGGAATGGAGCAGGGCTCCAAGATAACAATTGCTACCACCTTACTTGCCATTGCCAGTCTTGCCATTGGAGCCGGGGCTTTGAGTAATGCTCTTTTTACCGGAGCCATGGCAGCCGGTCAGGCAGCAAATTTACATTTCAGTCGTCAACATGAGGAAGAGGCTGATAGACTTGCTTATGGTTGGATGAAAAGTATGCATCGAAATCCTGTGGGACAGGAAGAGATGCTCCAGGAAATGCGACGGATCAATCGTTACACCATGGGAAACAATGTACCACAGTATCTCTTAACTCATCCTTACCCGGATGAACGTCTTGATTATGTTCAATCACTTATTGCTTATGAGAAAGATGAATTAAAAGATATGGCTTCCAGTGATGATTTTGCTTTTTTACGCATGAAATATCGGGTGTTGTCCCTGGTAAAGGATGGTAAAAAACTAAGAAATTATTTTAACAGCAAGCTTACTTCTACTGAATTGAGTGAGAGTGATAAAATTATGCTTTATTACGGGCTCTCCCAACTTGATAGAATGGAAAATAATTTTGAATCAAGCAGGAAACTGCTTCAGGGGGTTATCGAATTTTATCCCGGCCAATCCATACTTCTTGTTGATATGGGGATTGTCGAGATGGGTGCTGGTAACAAGAAAAAGGCACTGGAGATTATTACAAAGGCATATGACATGAACCGGCATGATATGTGGGCTGCTTTTCAACTGGCCCGTGTGTGGGAGATGCTCGGAAACCTCTCTAAGGCTGAGCGGTACTTTATGGAGGTTCAGGAAAATATGCCAGAATACTCCAAGATCTATTTTGAACTTGGAAAGTTGAAATCAGTAAAGGGGGAGCAAGGCAATTCAGCTTACTACCTGGGGAAGTACAATCTTTACGAGGGAAGACTGAAACTGGCCCGTCATAATTTCAATATCGCCATGAAATCTTCGGATATTGATGATGGGTTCAAAAGTGATATTAAGAGTATGCGGGCCTTGATGAAACGGTTGGAAGAATAACTAGCACACAGTAGAGTCAAGGGACACTCGTTAGATCAATAACTATTTATTCCTATTTTGGTTTGAATATCGCAACACATAATAAATATCTGAATTCGAGTAATAAGGGAAAGTCATCGTTTCCACGAACTCTTTTACAGGTCACAAGAGAGATACTATCGCATCTTTAACTATCTTGCTTTTTTACCGGCCAGTGGCGCAGCACGACATAGCTTAGATTTCCTGTCATCAAGGGTTACTATTGCCCCTTTATGGCTTCTACCAATGATTGTATCGACTTCCCAATCGCCTACCTGTTTACGATTGTTGGCCTCGGCAGATCTTTCATCAATGTCGATACGATTAGGGATGCCGGTATGATTATGGGCTGATCCATAACGTTTTACGATATGTTTTGTTCTGGTGGCGTAAATGCTTGTAGAGTCGTCCACCTGAGGCTTTATCGGTTAAAATGAATTGATAAATTGTTTAGTAATGCAACGAAAGCCACCCGTCATCACGGAAACGACCTACTATTTGCTCAATACTCCATTCTCTGGTGAAGCAGACCATAATCAGATATTTGATTTTTCCTGTCAGTTTGATGGATTTTTGCATGTTTACATGGCGTATTCCAGCAAAACGGTCTGCCTGCTTATGCCGATAGCCGCGTAGATCTGTATTGCGGCGTATTTCTCGGGAAATATAACTTTGGGAACGTTCCCATTGCTTTGGCTATTTTATTGATAGATACTTCCATTTTTAGCTCTGTCTTGATATCGTACCTTCCTGCAAGGCTTAGGTGTTGGTAACTCATTTGGAACCTCCGGAAAATCGTTTGGTGGCTTTTTTCCAGAATACACCTAAGCCTCGTTTTACTCAAAGCTGTTTTGGTCTCTAATACCTACAGAGGTTATGTACTTATTATACGAACTCAACCATTACTGTTGGGGAGGTAGTGTCAAATATTTTTCGCACATTCTGTACAAGGTGGTCTCGCTTACTTTCGTTTTTCAATAAAAATCTTTTACCAAAGCTTTCAATTTCCGGTTAAGCTCGTTTAGTAGCGGATTGCA
>JALSMA010000068.1 GCA_026988015.1 Desulfobulbaceae bacterium
TCATCGCGATCATAAAAAAACGACTTGGAATTAAGGAAAATCTCTACACAATTCTACAGGTCTTGAGTATCACAGTATTAAAAAAAACTCCATTAGTTCAGTATGTTACTGGATCAGCTTACAAAAAACGAGAAACCGCCTAACGTTATCCAGTTGAAATTATTTGATTAAACGTTGGGACACTAGTGTTCACTCTTATCATTATTTTGAAAAAATCCAGACTGTATCACCAGCTACCACTCACGAGTTCAGGTTAAATTCAGTTTTTCATTTTTGAATGAATTCGTAAAAACTTAATAATCGAATGGCTGAAGTAAAAACACTTCATGTGCGAAGTTCACTTTTGTTTGATTTCATCGTGTACCGAGATATCATATATTGAACAACAAATGGAACTACCAGGCAGGTGAATACTTTTTACGAAACCATCATTATCTAACCCTATTATCTGCCATGAAATTACGCTTTTTCACTGCCTTTCTTGTACTGTTATTATCCATCAGCAGCACAACTGCTCAGGCTAATAAAATTGCCTACATCGACATCACTTCTGCCAACGCCAGAAAGATAAACATTGCTGTTCCCTGGTTTGTGAACAGTGACCAGCCAGGACGTCTCCAGAATCTTGGCCGCGATCTTGCCGACACCCTTGCCGGGTCCTTGGTTTTCCATGGGATATTTAATCTTATTCCCGGTGAACGTTACGGAAACAGACAGGACACAAATTGGAAATCAACTGGAGCCGATTTTGTTGTTCTTGGCACTTACACACTTTCGGCCAAAGGGATGACCATAGAAATCCGCCTCCTTGATGTCGCAGGCGGTGATATGCTCATGGGAAAACGCTACAATGGCAAAAGAGATCACCAGCAAAGCATGCTATTTCGTTTTACCGACTCTGTGGTTAAGGAAATGACAGGTGAATCTGGTATTTCATCCAGTAAAATTGCCTTTGTCTCTGACAGTAATGGCCACAAGGAAGCATACCTCACAGACATACTTGGTCAGAAGGTTCGCCAAATAACCCGACATAAAAATCTTGTCGTATCGCCTCGCTTCCTGCCGGGTGGCAGGTATATGACCTACACGTCCTACCATTCAGGTAATTCAAATCTCTATATCACTGACCTGAAACAGAGCAGAACCACACGTCCCCTATCCAGAAGAAGCGGAATGAATCTCGCCCCGGCATGGTCGCCTGATGGCAAAAGGATGATTCTCACTTTGAGTAAAGATGGTAATCCAGACCTTTTTCTTCTCGACAGAAAGGGGAAGATCATTAAACAGCTCACTAGGAGATCGGGGATCAATGTCTCCCCTACCTGGTCCCCTGACGGAAAACAGGTCGCCTTTGTATCAGATCGCAGTGGCCGACCACAGATATACCTTATGACCCTGGGAAATGGCAAGATGCAGCGTCTCACTTTTAAAGGGCGTGAAAATGCAGAACCTGACTGGTCTCCGAAGGGAGATCTTATAACCTATTCCAGTCTTGTAGATGGCTCCTATCAGATTTTCACCATCGCAACCGTACCAGGTTCCAGCCCCAGGCAGATTACCAACGGGCCAGGACAACATGAATCACCTACCTGGTCACCTGACGGAAAACAGATTCTCTTTTCACTTCGTAAAGGTCAAAATCAGAAAATTTATGCTGTATTGAAAAACGGCACCCATATGCGGAAGCTTTTTAACATCAATGGTAATCAAACCTACCCGCGTTGGACAAGAAGCCAAGACTAACTCTACAATTTTATATACAGGCAACGTCATGAAAAAGAAATATATCACCGCTTTCCTTGTACTTAGTTTCTTACTACTCCTCAGTAGCTGCGCATCCCAGCAGGATGTCCAGGCTTTGAATTATCATGTTCGGTCCATCAATAAAAAACTTGATGATATGAAAGTCAACACAGTTGATCAGATGCAGCAGAGACAGGCGATGTCCTCAGGACAACTTGATCAACTGCAAGTCGACATCCTGAAACTCAAAAGTAAACTTGAAGAGAACAACCATAAAAACAGGATGCTTGAAGAGCAGAACAAAGAATTACAGTTGGCCGTTGAGCGTCTTGCCTCCCAACTTGAAGGTAAGCTCAACCTCAAGCTTTCCGAACTTGACTCCAAGATTGCCAGTCAAAAAGAGACATTAACTGCACTTCAGCTGGCACGAATTCAGGATGCCGAACGACGTTCAAGGGCCGCAAAACTCGCAGCTGATGCCGCCATGCAAAAAGCACAACAGGCAGCTCTTGCAAGAAACAGCGGCGCTAAGTCAATCGTTCATATCAAGGCTATTTCCAAAAAGGTACTTTTCCAACAAGGCACAAGGTCTAACATAAAGGTAAACCCCATAGCAACAACACCCAAAAGTTCAGATTCAACGAAACCCTCGAGAAGTACTCCACCTGCGCAAACGGCAGTCGTTGAGCAGGTAGATAATTATGCAAGTGGCATGCAAAGCTACCGTGATGCCGATTATAGAAAGGCCTATAAATATTTCCAAAAAAGTATTTCTGACAAAGGATCAAGGAGCAGTGTGATCACCTCTAGGTATATGATGGGTGAATCGCTCTTTAAACTCGGACAATATGATCAGGCTATCATTGAATACCAGCAGATAATTTCCAATTTCCCCGGTAATCCTCAGGCTGCTAAAGCTCTTTTACGCCAGGGGGAGGCATTTGAGCAGCTATCTGATAAAGAAACAGCAAAGATAATTTACAAAAAGCTCATTGCCTCTTATGGCTCATCACCTGAAGCTGCAACGGCAAAGAAAAAGATTTCCTCCCTGTAATTGGGTATGACTACTTCCGGCCAAACACCCAATGGATAAAATTCGCCTGGACGAGTTACTGATATTGAAAGGACTTGCTGAGAATCTGCAACAGGCTCAGGGATTCATAGGTGCGGGCCATGTCACGGTGAATGAGACGCGTGCCGACAAGGCTGGTATGCTTTTCAGAGAGGATAACACCCCTGTCGTTAAAGAACGCTGCCCCTATGTTTCAAGGGGAGGGTACAAGTTAAAAGGGGGGCTTGACAGGTTCTCCATTCACCCAGAGGGGTTAACCTGTGTTGACATCGGGGCATCCAGTGGAGGTTTCACAGACTGCCTGCTGCAGTACGGTGCCAGAAAAGTGTACGCAGTTGATGTTGCCTACGGAATGCTGGACTGGAAGTTACGCCAGGATGAGAGGGTGGTGGTCATAGAACGATTTAATGCCAGAAAAATCAGCCGGGAACAGATCCCAGAGAAAATTGACCTGGCTGTTATCGATGCTGCATTTATCTCCCTAACAAAACTTATTCCACCACTCATTCCCCTTTTCAGTGACAACCTGGCAATTATCTGTCTGATAAAACCACAGTTTGAACTTCCCCGCCATCTGATCCCCAAAGGCGGTGTCGTTCATGAACCGTTACACCACCAGCAGGCCATAGACAAGATATGTTCCTTTATTAAAGACATAGGCCTCAATGTCCAGGCAATGGAGCCGAGCCCCATACTTGGCCCCAAAGGCAACAGGGAGTTCCTGCTTTTCATAAACAACTGATACTTTTTCAGGAAAACTTTTTCCAGTCTCTTACCAGCTCAACAAGTGTCCTCACTGCAATACCAGAAGGACCTTTTGGTATATAACTCTTTTTTGTAAAATCCCAGGCAGTACCGGCAATATCAAGATGAACCCAGGGTGTATTCCCAACAAATTTTTGAAGATACGCTGCTGCAGTAATGGTTCCGGCAGGACGCCCTCCTGTATTTTTGATATCTGCAACATCTGACTCTATCTGTTCAGTATATTCTTCATCCAGTGGCAGCTGCCAGAGAGGTTCACCACTTTTATCTCCAGCTCTAATAACACGATCAATAAGCCCCTGATTATTCCCGAGAATGCCTGTGCGATGATGCCCGAGTCCGAGGATCACTGCTCCTGTCAAGGTGGCGAGATCCACAACACAAGTTGGCTTATAACGTTTTATTCCATAGGCCAGACTATCAGCAAGTATCAACCTACCTTCGGCATCGGTGTTGACTATTTCCGATGTAATACCACCATAATGTTTTATAATATCACCGGGTTTAAGTGCTGAGCTACCTCCCATATTATCTGTTGCAGGGATTATGGCAATGACGTTTACATCCGGTTGTTCTGCACCGACAACGCTCATGGCAGAGAGGGCCGCGGCCCCACCACACATATCATATTTCATATCCTGCATCCCAGCTGATGGTTTAAGACTCACCCCACCCGAATCAAAGGTGAGCCCTTTCCCTACAAAGAGAATGGTATCTGCCTTTTTCTTTGGTGCCTTATACTCAAGTATGACAAGTTTTGGCGGTTCAGAAGATCCCTGATTGACACCGAGTAGCCCTCCCATTTTAAGGCGTTTCATACCACCCTTACCAAGAACCGTACAGGTCATTTTGTGCTTCCCGGCAAGTTCTCTTGCATACACGGCAAAACTGGTGGGAGTCCAGCCATTTCCAGGTTCATTGGCCATATCGCGAGCTTTGCAGGCGGCTCTGGCAGAATTCACAGCACGACTAATTCCCTTCTCAATTTTGCCATTATTTTCACTTCCTGAAGAAAAACCAACGATTTCTTTTATTCCTTTAAAACTCCTTTTTTCCTTTTTACTGCTTTTACTCTTATATTTCTCAAAACGATAATCACCAAGCAATATTCCTTCCACAAGACTTTCAACACCATCCTCACCAACGCTAGACAATAGATTGTCCAGACAAATACCAAGGTGTGAGCTCTTTGTTTTTCTTGCCTCAGTGGCGATGAGACCACCGGTTTTTCGTAAGAGTTCACGCGTTTTATTGTTATTTTTTTCCTCTACATTTCCGAGAGAAGCAATAAAAACCCGGCTGACATTAAGCTTTTTCTTTGCACTTCCTGATGGATAGAAAAGAAGAGTGTCCCCCTGTTTACCCTTGAAATCACCAATGGATATTGCATCGTCCAACTCCTGCTCAACAACATTTGGACCTCTGATTATTTTTTCTTTGTTGTTTAAAAAAGGGGTATAAATGAGCAGATCACCATCAAACGTATCCGGTTTTTTTCTGCTCAAACGAATTGTTGTATCGGTCACTGAAAAGCCTCCAATAGTATTTAACCTGCATCTGTGGGTGTTCCGATGATGATGCAGCCTGGTTTTTTTAACATGGATGATTACGAGTTGTGTACCTATCGTTCAATATGTTGTCAAAAAAACCGATCACGAATCCGTTTGGATTCAGGTTTAATTAACTTACTATAGCGCCTCACAACTATTTGGCAAAGAATTAAAAGACAAGTATAATAGGAAAAAAATCAGTCTTCTTCCAACATTGGAGTACCTTTTGACAAGTACACTTATTTTTTCCATTAGCCTGGCGATCGCCGTTTCCGCCTTCTGCTCAATCCTTGAAGCAGTTCTTTATTCCATCTCCTCAAGCCAGGTGGAAATGCTGAAAAAACAAGGGCACAATTCCGCCGCGCTTCTCCAGGAGTTACGTGATGATATCGATGAACCTATCACGGCAATCCTCACTCTAAATACCATCGCCCACACCATTGGTGCCGCGGTGGCCGGCGCTGCAGCAGCTGTTGTATTTGGTGAACAGAATCTTATTCTCTTTTCCATACTCTTTACTTTGGCGATCCTCCTCTTTTCAGAAATCCTACCTAAAACCATTGGAGTAAGTTACGCCGTCTTACTCGCACCCTACATAGCACGTCCACTTCACTGGATGGTTATTATTTTAAAGCCTATTGTCTGGCTGTGTCAATTAATGACTAGACTCATCCCACAGCCTGAAAACAACGACTCTATTTCAGCAGAAGAGCTTCAAACTATTGCCGCACTGTCACGACAGTCAGGAGAAATTGGGGCCGATCAGGAGCGGGTAATTTTCAACATTCTTGAACTTGGAAGCAGAATAGTGCGTGATGTTATGACTCCTCGAACCGTCACTTTCACACTTGACGAAACATTGACTGTTGCTGAGGTTATGGAGAACAAAACGCCACTGTCAAGTCACAGTAGAGTTCCGGTATATTTGGGGGAAGCCGATAACGTCACCGGTATCATTATGCGTCGCGATGTGCTGCTCGCTGCAGCAGAACAGCGATACAGCACCCAGCTTTCAACGCTTAAATCCCCTGTTCACTTTGTAGCGGAAACATCTCCGCTAAACCGTGTTCTAGTGGAATTTTTTGAAATGCATCAACATCTCTTTGTTGTGGTTGACGAATATGGTGCTGTTACCGGGGTAATATCAATGGAAGATGTGCTTGAGGAGATTGTCGGCAGAGAAATAATGGATGAATCAGATAAAACAAAGGATATGCGTGAACTTGCCAGGAAGCTGAACAGAAGAATCCCCTCAATCAAAAACAAATAACAGATCAATCCGACAGGGCATCCAGACGTATTGTCAGCTTAGCAGGAATACCATCACGTAGGATTGCAACTTCAACCTGATCTCCCACCGCATATTTTTCCAACTCATTTCTGATGTCATCATAAGAGGTCACCTTATTCCCCTGAATGGCAGTGATGATATCGCCAATTACTATTTCGTTGCCATACTGGGTTGTCGGCCTGATCCCGGCCTTATGCGCCGGCCCCCCCTGCTCCACACCGAGTACCAGCACTCCTTCCCCCTCAATACCAAGTCGCCTTACAAGTCTTGCATCGGCAAGAGAGGCGCCGATACCAGGACGGATCAGCTTTCCACTTCTGATAAGTTGTGGTATTACCCTGTTTATTTCACTGACCGGTACAGCAAAACCAATCCCAGCATAAGCACCTGAGGGAGAATAAATAGCTGTGTTTACACCGATAAGACGTCCAGCACTGTCAAGGAGCGGTCCACCTGAGTTGCCGGGATTAATTGCCGCATCGGTCTGAATCATATTGCGGATGGTTCGCCCTGTTATAGCCTTAATTTCACGACCAAGTGCTGAAATAATTCCAGCGGTAATGGTCTGATCCAGACCAAAAGGGTTGCCAACAGCAAACACCTTTTGCCCTACCTGAAGGTCAATTGACTCACCCACCGGAATAGGTTTAAGAAGATGCGATGGAGCATTTATCTGTAAGACCGCAAGGTCTTTATCAGGTGCGGCACCGACCAGTACGGCCTTCCAGGTGGAATGATCAGCCATGGTAACCTCTATCCTGCTGGCATCATTGATCACATGAAAATTGGTAACCACCCTGCCCTGGTTGTCCCAGACAAACCCGGTTCCTGTTCCCCGCGGTATTTCCACTGCATTCAGGGAAAACATATTCCTCCGAATGGCAATGGTTGTAATATAGACAACAGAAGGTGAGATATTTTTGAATATTTCTATGGTATTTTTTTCATCTTCTGCAAGGTCCCCCCTTGCGGTAATGGCTCTCGGGGTCGCTGCTGGGTCAAATAATCTGTTTTCAAAGGGCCTGAAAAGCAGCCAAGTTCCCAGCAGGAATAAAATAAGGATGGCAAACGGCGAGACTCTGCCTGACGTTGATCTCAGCATGTTGTAGGTATGGCAATCAGAGATTGAGGAGAAATTTAGCGATCATGAAATAGGCAAGAACGCCGAGAATATCAATGGCTGTGGTGACAAAGGGGCCTGTTGCAATGGCCGCATCAATATCAAAACGTTTTAGAATCAACGGGATGATGGTTCCTATGGTTGCAGCCATAGCCATGGAAAAGAAAATCGACAGACCTACCACCAACCCAAGGAGTTTTGGTTCTGCGTAACCAAAATAGGCAAGAACGCCTAAAAAACTGCCATACAGAACTCCTAGAATAATCCCGACCCGCATCTCTTTAAAAACGATTTTGTGAAAATCGTCCATGTTAATCCGACCAGTTGCTATACCACGGACAACAATGGTTGACGATTGAGTGGCGATATTTCCACCCATTCCCATGACAATAGGAATAAATGATGCCAGAGCAAGTACCTGGGTTAACTCTTTTTCAAATGCACCAATAATAAAAAGAGCCATAACCCCGCCAATCCAGGAGGCAAAGAGCCATGGTGCCCGTAGAACTGCATTTTCGGTTGTAGACTTAAGCAAGATCTCACGATCTTTACCAGCACCGGCCATCTGTAGAAAAGCCTCAGTGGCTTCCTCACGCATCACGTCAATGATATCATCAACTGTGACAATCCCAACCAGGCGATAACTGGCATCAACCACAGGAACAGCAAGAATGTTATACTGGGAAATTACATGAGCTACTTCTTCCTGATCCGTGTCTGTAGTTACGGAAAGAACATTCTCCCGCATGATATTCTTGAGTTGTCTGTGAGGGGGATTGGTGAGTAATTCACGCAGAGAAACAACACCGGCGAGTTTTCCGTCCCCAAAAGTTATATAGAGATAAAAGACCATCTCCTTTTCTTCACTGCGTTTCTGAACCTTGGCTATGGCCTCTCCAACAGTCAGTTCCTCATCAAGATACATGAAATCAGGCGACATGAGTCCACCTGCAGTTTCCGGATGATACTGAAGCAGCTCATCCACTTCTTCACGGTCAGCCTGTTCCATCTGGGCACGGATGGCAGCTCCAAATTCATCGGGCAATGCCTCTATAATGTCAGCAGCATCATCTGACGCCATTTCGCTGATAACGTCTGCCATAAACTGGGGTGTGAGGTTTTCAACAAGTGGTACCATGACAGACTCATCAAGTTCACTTAAGAACTCTCCAACCTGATCAGTCTGGGCGAGAATATTGAAAACCTCATTTCGTTCAAGCTCAGTAAGATGCCTGAACACCCATGCAGTGTCAGCCGGGTGAGTCTTACTAATCAACTTAAGGAGGTGCTCCGTTGCTCCGCGGCGGTTTAATCTGCGGATCATATCAAGCAGAAGTTTGCCTTCCGTACCTATAAGTTCTTTCTTTTCTCTAGATTGCATTGTCAGCACCAGTTTAACGACAGCTACATTTGCTCTGTTTAAGAAACCCCGCAAGCTTGACTTCCTAAGTGAATAACACTACATGATACTACCAGTATGACGAATCCGTCAATTTGATTTAACCGTTTAGCTCAAAAATCCATATTTAATACATGAACGAGACTTCCAGTAATCCAGACACCACCCCAGAAGACCTGAACGCACTCTTCACTACTGCCTGCAATCACCACGAAAACAACGAATTTGAAAAGGCGGTCACAGTCTATAATCACATTATATCCCTGATTCCTCCCTCAGCCCTGCTCCATTTTAACTGCGGCCTGGCATTGTATGAACTTGGCCGACACAATGAGGCAGATGAACAATACAGAATTGCATTGAAAACAGATGCAATGGATCCGGATATTCCTTATAACCATGGCCTCAACCTGAGGCGTCTTGGTCAAATTTCTGAAGCCATAACGTCCTTTCAACAGGTATTAGCCCTTGGTGACACATCAGTGGACACCCTATACAACCTTGCGCTCTGCCATCAAGATCTTGAACAGTTAAAAGAAGCTGAACAGCTCTACACAACAATTCTTGCAACAGTTCCAGGTCATACAGCAAGCCTCAACAACTATGCCTACCTCTGTCATAAATCAGGTTCGATATCCAAGGCAATAGAACTTTACAGCAGACTCCTCGAGATAAATCCAGATCATTATGCGGCTCGACATATGTTCAATTCTCTCTCCGGTAAGACACCAGATTCCGCACCACTTGAGTATGTTGAGACCGTATTCGACAACTATGCTGATAATTTTGAAAAAAGCCTGGTAGAAAAACTTCATTACAAAACTCCTTCTTTACTTAAGGAATTATACCTTCGCCATTTCAGCAATGACCCTGAAAAAAATTGCCTCGACCTCGGCTGCGGCACAGGACTTGCCGGATTGGAATTCAGAAGCTACTGTTCAAGCCTCACCGGCCTTGATATTTCAGAAAAAATGCTTCAAAAAGCCGCAGATAAAAACATCTACGACAATCTTGTCAAAGATGACATCCTTCATTATCTACAGGTAAGCAGTGACGTTTTCGATATGATTCTGGCAGCTGATGTCTTCACATATCTCGGCGATCTGAGTCCGATTTTTTTCGAATGTACTGCAAGAAGCAGTACCGGCGCTCTACTTCTCTTTTCAGTAGAAGAATCTACTGCTGATCAGTTTGAATTAAAGGCCACCGGCCGTTTTGGACACTCCCTAGACTACATCAGGAAACTCAGCAAAGACCATGGCTGGACACTGAAGGAAGTAAGCTCATCTCAACTGCGACAAGACAAGGGAAACTGGATAAACGGCCACCTGCTACTCCTTGAAAAGAATTAGCAGGTGGCCAAACCAATTAGCGTCCGATGATGACACAACCATTTTTTTGACCTCAGCATACCATATTTTCCGGTACAAAGAGAACAACCATGAAACCGTCACGGATTCAGGTTACCAGCTTGTCAGACGGGATCACATGACAAAGCCACTACGCTGAACAAACCAGCATATCAAAAGCCCTGACGACATGGACAAGAGCCCCATCATACGTAAATGTTCCGCTTTCATTTCACTTATCCTGCGTAACCATTCTTTCATGGATTCCGGGGAGGCAACATAGGGAATACCTTCAACTATCAAGACCATACCTAAAAGTAATAATAATATTTTCATACCTTTTCCCTTGTAATTTGAAACTTTTCCACGGGTAAGAGCCCAGACAGCATCACTGAGACCTCTTGCAATTTCACAAAACTATTACTAGTGTGATATTAAATATTTTCACTGTTAAACAGACCACAAAATGAGCACAATAAAAACATGAGTGACACAAAACAATCAAAATATAGTGAAGCTGGCGTTGATATCGACAAGGGTAATGCATTTGTTCATGGGATTAAAGACATTGTCAAATCAACGCACCAACGGGGAGTTCTCAATGACATTGGTGGCTTCTCCAGTCTTTTTGCCATTGATACCGACAAGTATAAACAACCTGTACTGGTTACCTCAACAGACGGTGTCGGTACCAAGCTTGATATAGCTAAAAGATGCGGCAAACATGACACAATAGGGATCGATCTTGTTGCCATGTGTGTAAATGATATCATCGTGGGTGGTGCAAAGCCACTCTGTTTTCTTGATTATTACTCAGTGGGAAAACTTGAACTTGACGTTGCCACAGAAGTAGTAAAAGGAATAGCCGAAGGCTGTATTCAGTCGAAATGTTCTCTTGTAGGCGGTGAAACAGCCGAGATGCCAGGACTCTATAAAGCCGGTGACTACGACCTTGCCGGATTTGTTGTGGGCATAGGAGACCGTGACGAACTCATCGATGGAACAGATATCAGGGTTGGAAATAAAATTATAGGCCTTAAATCTTCCGGCCTTCATTCAAACGGTTTTTCCCTGGTTCGTAAAATTTGTTTCACAGACCACGATCTCAGTGTCGATGACCACATTGAAAGTCTTGGAAGTACACTGGGTGAAGAACTCCTTAAACCCACCAGAATTTATGTACAATCTGTACTTGCAGTACTCAAACATTATAAGATTAATGGTATTGTGCATAACACAGGAGGTGGATTTATTGATAATATTCCACGGATCCTGCCTGCTGGATGTAAGGCTGAGATCGATTGCAGGAGCTGGCAGCCCCCCCCCATCTTTACATTCCTTGCCGAAAAAGGAAGTGTTCCGAGGGAGGAAATGTATCGCACATTCAATATGGGCATAGGCATGCTGCTGGCAGTTGATGACGATATTGTCGAAGATGTGATCCATCGTTTCCATGCGCATGGTGAAGAGGCCTTTGTCATAGGTGAAATAACACCACTAAAAGGTGACGACGAACAAGTAGACCTGCAATTTCAAGATATCTAGATTCCCGCCGTTGGTATGTTCTTTTTTGGCTGCAGCAGTATCCACCAAATCACAAGATAAAAAAAGCTTGAGCGCCCCATGACGCTCAAGCTTTTTTTTATTCAGAGTTCAGGGAAATATTACAGTTGCTGCGGGCATCCTTTCAGCCCACCCCACAGTCACTGGTACCACCCTGGATCTTATCCAGTGCATGGGCAAGTGCAGGTAAAAGTACGGCAATATTCTCTCTGGCCGCCTTCTCACTACCCGGCAGGTTAATTATCAGGCTATTCCCCCTAATCCCAGCCTTTCCCCTTGAGAGAACGGCATTGGGTGTTTTCTTCAGGCTTTCTGCCCGCATGGCCTCTGCCATCCCAGGTATTTCTTTTTCAATAACCCCTGTCATGGCCTCCGGGGTCACATCCGTTGGAGCTACCCCGGTACCACCAGTGCTGATAATAATATCAATTTTCTCATCATCTACCCATGATATGAGGGTTTTCTGTATGGCCTCAATATTATCAGGGATAATAGAGTAAGCCTTCTCTCTGTAGCCCAGATCAGCAAGAGTCTTCACCAGATATGGTCCACTGGTATCCTGCCGCTCGCCACGTGAACCTTTATCACTCATGGTCAGGACACCAAATGAGAATTTCCCTGTGTCTATTTTCATTTACGCAACACCTTCTGTCTAAACCTGAATCCGTAACGGCTTCGTGATTAGTATCTTGTTTCTTATTTATCCTGTGCTGCAGCTATAATCTTTTCAGCAATCTGAGATGGAACTTCTTCATAGTGAGAAAATTCAACCGTAAATTTTCCTAGGCCACCGGTCATCGCAGTAAGATCTGCTGCATACAGCAGTACCTCAGCCTGGGGTACCTGGGCATTAATAATCTCATAGCCCTGGTCTGAGTCCATCCCCATAACCTTTCCGCGACGTGAGTTAAGGTCACCCATCACATCACCGACATGATCCTTGTCCACCATGATGGTCATATCCACATACGGTTCAAGAAGTATAAGACCTGCCTCCTGGGCACCTTTTTTAAAGGCAAGAGATCCAGCAATCTTAAAGGCCATTTCGGAGGAATCAACGTTGTGGTGTGAACCGTCAATTAGACTGATTTTAATATCTACCACAGGGTACCCGGCCAGAACACCTTTTTCCATGGCCTCTACAATACCTTTCTCAACGGCAGGTCGGTACTGTTGAGGAATCACCCCACCGACGATCTTATCTTCAAATTCAAACCCGTTCCCATTGGTTGGACTTATCTCAATAGTACAGTCACCAAACTGACCCCGCCCACCACTCTGCTTTTTATGTTTTCCCTGTACTGTGGCAGTACCACGAATAGTTTCCTTGTAAGGGATCTTGGGTACAGAGAGCTCCATTTCAACCCCAAACTTTCGTGTAATCCTGGCACCAACCACTTCAAGGTGTACCTTTCCAACACCAGATATGAGGACCTCACCTGTTTGCGGTTCTCGGGACAGCCGTAAGGTAAGATCTTCGTCAAGCATTCTGGTAATTGAGGAAAACAACTTTTCCTCATCACCCTTACTGGCCTTGATGGCATAAGAAATAACAGGTTCAAGCACATCAAGATCATCAAAGACAATAGGCGCCGAAGCATCGCACAGTGTGTCACCGGTTGTGGTTTCTTTTAGCTTGGCAACAGCAACTATCATACCGGGCCCTGCACTGTCTACCGCACGCTGTTCCTTCCCCTCTGGAAGAAACAGTTGTCCAAAACGCTCTTCAACCCCCTTGCTTGAGTTGTAAAAAGAATCACCTGAAAGGGTTCCAGAATAAATTTTAAAAATAGTGAGTCTTCCAGCATAAGGATCAGCCATTGTTTTAAACACCTGGGCCGAGAATTTTTCGTCAAGGGCAGGTTTTCTTTCAACAGGCTCACCAGAGGCATCAACACCCATTACGTCAGGCCGGTCAGCTGGAGATGGCATGAACTCATTTATAACATCAAGCAATGGGGATGTTCCAAAATTACTTGTGGCGGCACCGACACATACCGGAACAATGATTCCAGTTACAACACCATTTCTCAAACCACTCTTGAGATCTTCCTGGGAGAGTTCACCATCTTCAAGAAACTTTTCAATGAGATCATCATCTGTCTCTGCAACATTTTCCATCAAGCTTTCTCGGTATTCATTCACGCTGTCGATCATATCAGCAGGAATTTCTGTTTCTGTTACTGCACCGGACTCCCCATCAAAAAGATAAGCTTTTTCAGTTATTATATTCACAAGGCCACAAAAAGACTCCTCCTCACCAATGGGAAGATGGATAACCACTGGAGTTACTGGTAAAGACTCTTTAATCTGTTCAAGGGTCCGGCTGAAATCAGCACGTTCCCGATCAAGTTTGTTGATCATGATCACAGCGGGCAGCGATCTATCTGCTATAAATCGGGCAAACTTTATGGTCTGCCCTTTCACACCGAGAACTGCTCCAACTATGAATACTGTACTGTCAACAACCTGAGTTGCAATATACGTTTCATTGAGAAAATTATCATCACCAGGGGTGTCCATCAAAAAGACATCATGCTTTTTCCATGAGTAGTTATGGAAAGAAGTGTTTATTGATATATTTCGCTGCAACTCTTCATCGTCAAAATCCAAGGCAGAACTGCCATCATCAACTTTCCCAAGACGCTTAATCTTACCAGCCGTGAACAACATAGCCTCAGCCAAAGAGGTTTTCCCACAATTTCCATGTCCAATGATCACGATGTTTCTTATCTTATTGATATCCTGCATGCAAACCTCCTTGAAAATAACGGTGATGCCTTAGTCTCGTCGATGAAAAATACGAATTCTTTCTCAACAGGGTTGACTCCCTGTTCCGGCCTGACAAATCTTAACAAACTACTATCCATATATTCAACATTTCTAATGAAAGTCAAGGATGTTCACCAATTCAGTGGTACATTGGCCGGAATTAATAAAAAGGATATTTTGAGGATGAGTTTATCTGGTAAAGGTGGTAAATAAACTGTACAATTTAAAACTTCTATTGTCCTTCCGATTTATAATTTTTTTTCCCAGCCATTACGTGAAAAAAGAAGCAAAACAGAGTGGTAATATAGCAAAGTCTGCTGGCACTGTCTCAATAGCTGTTATGTGCAGTCGGGTTCTCGGACTTGTCAGGGAGCAGATTTTCGCAGCTATGTTTGGTGCAGGAATGGCTTATGACGCCTTTGTTGTCGCCTTTCGGATTCCAAACCTGTTGCGCGATCTTTTTGCTGAAGGTGCGCTTTCCGCTGCCTTTATCACCGTTTTCACCGATTACGACACCAATCGAAGCAAAGAAGAAACATGGCAGCTCGCCTCCAATGTCATCGTATTTTTCGGAATATTGCTCTCTATCCTCACCCTGCTCGGTAGCTACTATGCAGAACCCCTGGTGAATCTCCTTGCTGCAGACTTCTCACAGGTGAATGGAAAGATCGAGCTCACCATCTGGCTTACCAGAATCATGCTGCCATTTCTTGTCTTTATATCTCTCTCTGCCGTGGTTATGGGGATTCTGAACGCTAAAGGGAAGTTCTTTATCCCAGCCATGGCCTCAGCCTTCTTCAACCTTGGATCCATCGTTGGAGGTGTCAGCCTGGCCCTGATTCTACCAAACTTCGGATACCCTGCAATTGTTGGTATGGCTTGTGGGACACTACTTGGTGGAATATTGCAGCTTATAATACAGTTTCCGACACTTGCCAGATGCGGATTCAAATTCATCCCTAGGCTTCGCATACAAGATCCTGGTCTGAAAAAAATTATCTTTTTAATGATTCCTGCAGTAATCGGGCTCTCCCCAACCCAGATTAATATTTTTATTAACACCAACTTTGCCTCTTCATGTGTGGAAGGTTCTGTTTCCTGGCTCAACTATGCATTCAGGCTCGTGCAACTTCCCATCGGAGTTTTCGGTGTAGCACTTTCCATTGCTGCCATGCCGGTGCTTGCCAGACATGCCGCAAAAAACGACGTTAAGGGCATGAAAGAAACAATGGCATCTTCACTTACCATGGTTTTCAGTCTTACAATTCCTGCAACCATCGGACTTATCCTCCTCTCACAGCCTATCATTCACGTCATCTTTGAAAGAGGTGCCTTCACTTCTCTGGACACTATTGCCACAGCCAATACCCTGACCCTTTATGCCATAGGCCTTTTTGCCTATTCTTCCAATAAAATTTTAGTGCCTGTCTTTTATGCCCTTGAAAACACAAAATACCCTCTCATCGCCTCTTTCATCGCTGTTGCAAGTAATTATTTCATTATCAAGCAGACCATTGACAGCTATCAACACCTGGCTATAGCCTTTGCCACATCCTGCTCAATGATAATTAATTTCCTTTTTCTAAGTATCGTTCTCTATTGGAAAATAGGTGGGTACCCCCTTGCATATCTTATTCGAGCACTTGGAAAAATAATAGCTGCCGGTATTGTTATGGCTGGATTCATCATGCTTTCCAAAAAGTATCTGATGGTAGCATTTAATAATAACCTTTTGCTGTCAACCATGCTCCTTCTCGTGATCATCACTACAGCTGCAATCATTTATGGCTCTGTTCTCCACCTCCTTAAACTTCAGGAGCTTACCTCTGTTACTCTTAAAATCCGCGAGAAATTCACACGATAAACAGCTCTGCTATTTATTTTTTCATTAAAAAAGCACTTGCTTTATTCGCTATACCACATAGAGTATCTTAAAAAGCGAATTCTTAAAGAATTACCTATTTGCAGTAATCGTAAAAACTGTGCAGCTTTCCTGATTGGGTTGCACAGTTTTTTTATTTATGAGTCTAGCCAATCAGGTTGGTATATATATGAAAAATTTTAATGAACTTGGCATTAACAGCGACATCCTCAAGGGTCTTGCATCACTTAACTTTGAAAACCCCACCCCTGTACAAGAAGAGGTCATTCCTCTTATGCTTGAAAAGCGGGTGGATCTGGTCAGTCTTGCACAAACCGGAACCGGGAAAACCGCGGCCTTTGGAATTCCTCTTATCCAACAATCCAATCCCGCAAAAAAACATACTCAATGCCTGGTTCTCTGCCCAACCAGAGAACTTTGCGTCCAGGTCGCAAGAGATCTGGAATCTTTTGCCAGATTTATCCCTAAAATGAAAATACTCGCCGTATATGGCGGGGCACGAATTGATCAGCAGATGAACAGCCTTCGCAAAGGCGTGCAGATTGTCGTTGCAACCCCTGGACGTCTGAAGGATCTTATCAGCAGGAAAGCTGTGGATCTGTCCAAGGTAAACTATGTAGTCTTTGATGAAGCAGACGAAATGCTGCAGATGGGATTTCAGGATGAACTCACTGCCATTCTCGCCAGCACCCCGAAAAAGAAAAACACCCTGCTCTTTTCTGCAACCATGCCAAAAGAGGTCGCATCAATATCCAGAAAATATATGAGCAATCCCGTTGAACTCACCATTGGAACCAAAAATGCGGGAGCTGAAAATGTACGGCACGAATTTTATTTGGTCCACCAGAGGAATCGCTATGCAGCACTCAAGCGAATAGTTGACAACAGCCCTGACAACTACTCAATCATTTTCTGCAGAACTCGCAGAGAAACCAATGAGGTTGCCCATAAACTCATCCAGGACGGCTATAATGCAGATGCGCTCCATGGTGACCTGTCCCAGGCCCAGCGTGATCAAGTCATGGGTAAATTCAGATGCAGAAATATCCAAATTCTTGTGGCAACAGATGTTGCTGCCCGGGGCCTTGATGTGAACGACTTGAGTCACGTCATAAACTATAACCTTCCGGATGAGCCAGCTGCTTATACTCATCGTAGTGGTCGTACAGGAAGGGCCGGACGTAAGGGAACTTCAATCGTCATTGTGACCTCAAAGGAAAAGTACAAACTGCGCCTTATTGAAAAGAAAATACAAAAACAGTTTATTCAGTGCAAGATCCCCACTGGCCTGGAAATCTGCAGAAAACAACTCGTCAGTCAGATCGACAGAGTGAATAATGTCACCGTAAATAATGAGCAGATTGCACCATTATTTGATGAAATTGAAGATAAACTCGGGCACCTTAGCCGTGAAGAAATGATTAAACGTTTCGTCTCCCTTGAATTCAATAGATTTCTCGAATACTACAAAAATGCACCAGATCTTAATGCCACATCTCAGTCACAATCTGCAGGTCGCCGCCATGATCGCGACCGTAGGGATTCCAGACCTGAGCTGCACCCAAAAAATAAGTTCACAACATTCAGTATCAACGTGGGCAGAAGGCAGGGAATCATGCCGCAGGGGTTAATAGGAAAAATTAATGAGATCCAGGATGTGGGACGAATAAAGATCGGTCGAATTGAAATTTTAAGGAACTCAGCCACCCTTGAGGTGGATAGCAGATACACAGCCCAAGTTCTTGGAGCATTCCAGCGATCTGAAATAAACGGTAAGACTGTTAATATTGAAGTTGCGAAATTAACAGGTCCCAAAAAGAAGTATCAAGGAAAACGCAAGGGGAATTTCCATAGCAAGGGACGCAAACCCCAGTTTGCATAGAATACCCTCAGTTACAGGAGAGTTATCGTTTATAACTCTCCTGTAAATTATTATGCATCTACAGTTATCCCTGCTGCTCTTTGTCTATCTTTTCCCTCAGTTCCTCAATTTCACTCTTCAGAGCAGCCACATCACTTTTTTTAGCAAGGTCCATCTTATCCAAAACAGTGGCCATTATTTCTTCAACCTGTTTCTGCAACTCTTTACGTGACTCATCAGAACGAGCCAGAAGATCATCAACTAGAGCCTTCCCTTCCTCTTCACTCATCTTCCCCTTTTCGACAAAATCTCTGGCTAGCTCTTCAATTTTTTCCTTAGTTAAGGCTGCCACCCCAACTCCGGTCAACAGTGTTTTTTTTACTAAATCAATCATCACTTCCTCCTTTGATTTTATCAAAAAACTCATTGGCGACTGCCTTTGCCTCTTTAATACTTTTACTGTTCTGTACCCCGGTCGCAAAATGATGACCAAAGGTGAAATTTGAACTGTAATAGTGAGTAAACTGCTTCAAACGGCCCAAGCGCCGTTCCGGTAAAAATCGTTCACTTAGCAACTCTATAAAACGAAAATAAACATCTTTGAAATTTATTCCAGTATCTATGTCTAAATTATAAATATTTTTTGCGATGTCAGCAAACAACCATGGCTTACAGACAGCCCCCCTGCCTATCATCAACCCATCAGCTTCAGATTGTTCAAGACAGTTAGCAGCATCTTCGACGCTAAAGATCCCACCGTTTGCAATAACAGGTACTTTTACAGCTTTTTTTACCTTGGCTACCCAACCCCAGCGAGGTTTTCTGCAGAATTTTTCACCTTGCAGACGGGCATGTACGGTCAACAGATCTATCCCTTCATCTTCGAGCATCCTGCAGAAGGAAAGCAGGCTATCCTGATCAAGAGTTTTTCCCAGGCGAATCTTGGCACTTATTGGTAATGATGTAGCTAAGCGTAAACAGCGTACCATATTTCGCACCTCAGTTGGTCCCATAAATGACCCTGCTCCAAGTTTTCGGACAGCAGGAGCGGGACAGCCAAGATTTAAATCTATTCCCTGCGCATTGAGTTGGTGCAGTCGGTTAACTGCAGGGACTATATCTTGACCTGGGCCAGCAAAGATCTGGTAGATAAATGGTGTTTCAGCCGGAGTGCGGCAAAGAAATGGAGAAACTGTCTCGTTCTCGATTGGAAGTCTGGTAACAGAAAGCATCTCACTGAAAAACAGTCCTATACCACCGAGTTCCAAGATGAGGATCCGTAACGCGGAATGGGAAAGCCCGACCATGGGAGCTAGAGCCAGAGGAGGACTGCAGGGAACAGAGTTTTGCAGCATCAACGCGTCACACATCGAGCGCCTCCAAAGTCAGCAAATCCATACTGCAATTATACTGTCTGTGACTTCTTTTACTGAATACTGACAATGTTTTTTACGGTTTTGGAAGGGATGGTTTCGTTGAATAAAACATGAACCGAATAATCACTCTCCACATAACGCTGCAAACGAACCGCAACTATTACCCCCTGACATTCAAAGGTGCCACCTGTACCATCTTCCAGGATGGTTTTAATACCACGGCCCAGCAGCAATCTGGCATTTTCTTTCCGGGAAATTTTTATATAAAATGAGAACCCACCTTCAGAAAAATCAACTATCTCTCCGTTAAAACTTCTCATGCTCGGATTTCCATATTCATCCAGCAAGGTATGTTTCACAAGAATAGTTACAGGAAATCGTGGATATTGGCGGCGATCCTCTCCTGACATTTCAAGGAGTTCAGGGATTTTTTCACTTTTCTCACAATACTTCAGCAGGCACGATTCAAGACCCGGGTACTGATCCAGTAATTCAAGAAATTTCTTTCTTTCAAGAACATGGATATTTGTCTTTCCTATGGCAGTGAGGGTAACTGTCCAGACGGAGACATCAAAAAACGGTACCGTACCGACAATGTCCCCAGGGCCAATTTTTTTTAAGAATATCTCATTCTTGCCTCTCCAGCAGGTCAATCTGGCCTGACCAGAATTAATAAAATAGAGAAAGGGATTGTTCGTTCCCTGTTCAACTATAATTGAACCGGACGTGTAATTTTTGGACTTTAAAATGTAGTAGAGTGCATTGAATTCGTCAGTGGTCAATGTACCATAAAGATCCTGCCAGATCGTCAGGTGATTGGAAGAAATAGAAGAATTTCGCTCCTCCTCTATACACTCACCTGCTTTAATCACCTCTGCCAGGGCATTGGGATCAACTTCAAGTATTCTGTCCCTCAACATTTCAGCGACATCAAAATTTTTATCTTTTGCTGCCTCCACACATTCTTCATAGAGGAGTTGGCCGGCTTCTGTGATTTTGCCTTTTCCAAGAAGAGCTGTCACCTCATCATTGATTTTCTGGACAACTCTCTTTGCAGGATCTCGGGTAGCAGGATCACCAACAAAGGAAACATCTTTTTCCAGTGGTTCTACAAATTCAACTTCCGGTTCTTCTGGTAGCTCATCTCTGGTGAATCTGGGTTTTAAAATTTGCAGACTCTGTATAACCACCTGAGAGACTGGATCATTCTCACGGTCAGGGTGATTACTTCTCTCTTCCAGGATCATTGTGAGCAGATTTACAGCGCGAATGGAATTGCTCAGGCGTACCTGAACAGCAAGCACCTGCAGCAGGTCATCACAAACTTTAGGTGAGTAATTGTCACGCAGTGCAAGAAGATCCAGGAAAGCTTCTGTTGTTTCTATTCCTCCTAATTGTCCGAGATAGCGAACAAGTCCTACCTTCAGTTCGTCATTTACCAGTGGCAGGGCTGCCAAAAGATATCTTCCGGGATTGTCAGTTGCGACTTCTGTGATACAGTCAATAACCTGCTGCTGAATTCTGATGTCTTCGTGTTCAAGACAGGGCATGATAAGGGGGATGAGTTCGGGGTCATCCATTGCAGTTATCATTAGGATGATATTGCGAATTCCATACCAGGGTAGGTTTTTCTGGAGATACTCTTTCAGTACAGAAACTGCTGCATACCCGGTAGCGGGAATGAGCCCTATAAGGCGAAGCCTATCCGCTTTTTCCTGACAGGAAAGGAGTGTATCAAGAAGGTGAATGGCAGCTTTTCTACCAAGGTGGATCAGAATTCGTTCGGCATTTTGTCTTCTTTCGCCACGGCCCCGGAGACAGACAATAGTTAACTCTTCAAGGATATAACTGGTGGCTATTTCTTCCTGAGCACGACTCACCACACTGCGAATTGCATTACTCTTCTCATTGATCCCGGATTGTATTTGATAAAACACTTCAAGGAGATAGTCGCATTCCTTCCAAAGCCCCTCTTCCAGCATACGAATACCGTGCTTTTGCAGCTGTTTACAGACAGTACCGCAAACTGACAGGAAAATGGTTTCAGCACGGAGCCATCGAAGCAATATCCCGGTAATAAGTTCAATAAGATCAGGATGTTCTTTTTTGTGCAACCCACTCATACAGAGACTTAAGGCCATCACCGCACGCTCTCTGAGCCTGGAGTCTTCACTGCATGCACACTCACCAAGATTTTCAAACAGTACCTTCACTCTGTCTCTATTGCCTGACTCACAGTAGGTAGAGATAATACCAGGAAGGTTCTCCATGAGTTCATCATTCAGCAAAACCTCACTACGCCCAATCTCAAGGTCATTAACAAGCTTAAACAATCGACGCTCAGCGCGCTGCTGCTCTTCCTGCAACAGGAGTTTCCTGGCTTTCTCCTGAGCCTCCTTTTGTTTATCAATATTAATTTCCATGAATTAGTGAATCACCTAATTAACATTCATTCTCCCTAAAATACGTATCATGAAAAGAGGGAGGAGTGTTGAATTAACAAGAGCTTAATGTGATACAGACAGTAAAACATTATAAAAAAAACCATTCAAATAACACAAGCAGTTCATATAAAGAAAATATTTCAAACCACTCGTTTCAGTCTTCCCTCCTCTGTTCTGAAAAAGAAAAGTGGAGAAAAAATGAAAACATACAATATACTACCACAATTATGAGAAATCTTACCACAGTAGTCAATTATTGAAAACAACTTTCAATTACAGGAAACGTCTTCCTCACTGAGCAAACGCTGCTGGGCACTCTTCAACTCAATCATATCTTTAAACACTGAGCGTGGCAGGAGTCTCCCTAAATTATTTTCTGCACCTGGATAATCATACTCAGCGGCAAGCCCGACTAGTACCGTAGCCATATCCATAGAGACAGGTACACCACGTCCTTTTTCGTACATATCAGCAAGAAAGATCTGTGCCGCAGGCCAGTCTTTTCTGGCTGCACAACGATACCAGCATGCGGCTTTGGAGAGATTTTTGTTCACTCCGTTCCCATATTCATACTTTAGACCTAAATAAAAACATGCCCCGCCCACATTACCGGTCGCTGCTTTTATCATCCACTTCAGGGCCTGTTTCTGATCTTTCGCTATTGTTTCTGTACCATACTCAAACAGTAACGCAGCAGCATACTGTGAATCAGGATCACCAGTCCCTGCAGCTTTCAGAATGTCCGCTTCGTAGCTCCCTGCAAACACAACGACAGGAAATAAAAACATGGCAATCAACAGTAGTTTCACATTATGAAACAAAAAAATACTTTTATCATGAATGCGTGAGCGTTCGCTGGTGCTGCAACCTATTTTTCTCAAATTGACCTCATTGCAAATTTCATATTTGCAGCTCAATCTGTAAAAAAAAAAACAGCCGCGACTCCTCTACAGAGGAAGCACTGCGGCTGTTTTAAAGAAAAACACATTCTGGCGAACTACTCGATGGGCTCTCCAAAGGCATTCAGAGCTCTCCCGGCAGTTGCATCTACGGTGACATACATAGTAAGGGTTGTGTCGGACATCTTACCATTTGGTTTAATATGCATCATGCATGTTTTACCTGGTTTGGTAAAGGCAAGAATGGCATACTGGGTGGAGACCTCACCTGCAAGTTTCCATTTGTTTTTCTTCATGGATGCAATAATGAACTCCTTCAGAGAATACATTTCGACCCTGCCGGAATAATGAATTATACCACCCCGGAAAGATTCGGTTCTGATGGACATACTCTCTTTGGATGAGTATGTCATTTCTGCGGGTATTTCAATATCATCATAGTTTCCGACAGTACTTGCCATACTGGGAAGGTCTTCTATTCCTTCAGCTGAGATGCTCCCTGTCTGGCTATTTCCAGGCATACATCCGCCTAGTGCAAAGAGAAAAACTGCTATTAAGCCAAAAATAACGCCACGATACCGATTCTTCCCATACTCCATAGTTATTTCTCCATTTTTTCTTGTTAACAGCATTATGCCCGATTTGAAAAACAATATCTATTCCAGTTATTAAATACTCTGCAAGACGTTGTTATCGGATAAATAGTTCAGCAAGCACATTTTGTCGAGTAATTTCATTACTGCACTAGGTCCCTCCATCTGTTCTCATGCCAGTCCCCCCAGACACATATATTTAATTTCAAGATACTCTTCTATACCGTATTTTGAGCCTTCTCGACCAATACCAGACTCCTTCATTCCTCCAAATGGCGCCGCCTCTGATGAAAGAATTCCGGTGTTTACTCCAACCATGCCATACTCAAGTGCTTCTGCAACCCGCCAGCACCTGGCCATATCACGACTGAAAAAATATGATGCAAGACCATATTCAGAATCATTGGCCATGGAAACCCCTTCATCTTCTTCCTTGAAAACAAAAAGGGGAGCAACAGGACCAAAGGTCTCTTCAGTTGCTATTTTCATATCTGTTGTAACGTTCATCAGAATGGTCGGTTCAAAGAAATACCCCCCAGCATCAGAACGCCTGCCGCCAGCAAGAATAGTAGCCCCCTTATCACAGGCATCTTTTATCTGATCCTCAACTTTTATAACAGCATTGAGGTCAATGAGTGGTCCCTGGTTCACTTCAGCATCAAAACCGGACCCAACCCGAAGCTGTTCCTTCACAGCAATGGTCAGTTTTTCAGCAAACTCCTGATACACACCTTCCTGAACAATAAATCTATTGGCACAGACACAGGTCTGTCCTGCATTTCTATATTTTGAGGAGACCGCATCAACCACAGCTGCATCGATATCGGCATCATCAAAAATGATAAAAGGTGCATGACCACCTAGTTCAAGTGAAACTTTTTTTACGCTTTTACTGCAGGCAGCCATAAGCTGCTTTCCAACAGGTGTTGAGCCGGTAAAACTCAGTTTACGAACAATGGAGCTTCCGGTGAATTCAGCACCAATTTCACGAGCAGCACCTGTAATTATATTAAGTACACCTTTGGGAATTCCTGCTCTATGGGCTAGTTCTGCCAGGGCAAATGCAGAATAAGGAGTCTGTACTGCAGGTTTTACAATAATTGTACATCCAGCTGCAAGTGCGGGGGCAACTTTTCTGGTAATCATGGCAGAAGGAAAATTCCAGGGGGTAATAGCAGCACAAACCCCAACCGGTTCTTTGAGTACAATAATTCTCTTCCCTTTCTGGGACATGGGAACAGTATCACCATAGACACGTTTTGCTTCTTCTGCAAACCACTCCACATAAGATGCGCCATAGAGTACTTCACCCTCTGCCTCTGCCAGTGGCTTTCCCTGTTCACTGGTCATGATTCGAGCAAGATCCTTTTTATGGGCATTGATCAGGTCGAACCAGTCCCTCAAATAAACAGAACGTTCTTTGGCTGTAAGCTTCCTCCAGAGCACAAATGCTCGTTGAGCTGCATCAATGGCGGCAGATGCCCCCCCCCCTCCAAGAGACGGTACTGTCCCCAAAAGCCTGTTATCTGCAGGGTTAAAGACATCTATGCTCTTGTCTGCACCGACCCACTCGCCGTTGATGTAGCATTTTTGTTTAAATAAAGCAGAATCCTGTAACTCCATTTGACACCTCTATGCAGACGTTTTGACTATATCCAGATATTGAATATCATACCTGAGTTCGCGACGATTCAGTGATTATTTTTTTACCATATTGATAAGCAAATTTAAACTTGATGACGTCGTAAAAACTCCTCACCTGCTTCGTTGCTGCATTTTTTGTTCAATTACAACGTACCTTACTTAATACGCAGAAATAAAACAAAAAATACGCGCCTCGCACTCGCAGGAAGTGCTCTTGGGGTGCATCTGAAGTTTTTCGAAGTATGCACTTACCACCTAGCCATCAGTGATTTTAACTTTTATAAGACCATCTAACTTAACAAACAGGTATATTAGTAAAAATCACTCACTGATCCAAACTGTAATTACCATAGGGTTTTGAAGAAATCATCAGCAGAATACCGGAGTTCCAAGTTACAGGAACATCTTCTCTCGACAAGAACCTGCCTGTGGAATACAGTGCGGTAAGTCTGTATAACACCAACCCTTCACAACAGGTCAACCACTGAAAAGATGAGTATAGCAACAGCCGTAGAGATCAAAAAAGAACCAATACGCTTAAGCCAGTTCCTGAAACTTGCCAATGTTGTCCAAGATGGCATTGAGGCCAAAATCAGAATCACAGAAGGTGATGTTTATGTGAACGGAGCCATTGAACTGCGCAGAGGAAGAAAACTGGTCTCAAACGACCTGGTTCTCATTGATAATATGCTCTTTCAGGTCACCAGGAAAGATTCCTAGTCTCTACCATCATGGAAGAGACACTTGGTCCGCTTGGATAGAATAAAATTTCACAGCATGCTCCACTCCTCGTAACTCTCTGGTATCTCCCTCTTTCACCGGAAAACTTCCCCTCATGTCCTTGTAAACAGAGTCTGTTATCAAAATTTGACCGGACTCTGTGGATGCCGCCAGCCGTTGTGCAATATTGACATCTGTTCCAATTACTGTGTAATCAAGTCTCCTTGAAGAACCCACATTTCCATGAAACATCTCTCCTCTGCTTATTCCAATCCCCAGTCCGAGCTGCTTGAAAATCGATGATTTCTGCAACCACTTACAACGTAATTCTTCAAATCCCTGTGAAAGTTCCACAGCTGTACAGATAGCAGCTTCTGATGGTTTTTCAAGCTCTATGGGGGCACCAAAAGCAACAAGAGCTGCATCCCCCATAAATTTATCCAGGGTTCCTTTCCAGGAAAAGGCCACCTCGGAGAACAGATCAAAAAACTGGGTCAGGAAGAGATGGATGTCTTCATGGGACAGGTGCTGAACAGCAAGAGTAAAGTTGCGAATATCAGCAAATAGTACACTGATCTCTCTCACCCCACCAATATCCATGATGTCTTTGCCTGAACTAAGCAGTATTTCAGCTACTTCTGGTGCAACATACTGTTCGAAAAGCGCCTTGGTACGAATGTTTTGTTCACGCTCCTCCATATAAATGACATTTTCAAGAGCCATGACTGCCTGGCCGCAAATAACAGAAAGCATTTCAATATCTGATTGACTGTAAACAACTTCCCTGGCAGTTTGACTGATATTCAAGACTCCCAGTACTTTTTCACGCCCTATCAGGGGAAAAGATATGGAGGCTGTAATTTCATCACGCTGTAAATGCTCTGCGAGTGGTGACTGTGCTTGAGTCTGCTTGTTTAAAATAACCGGTTCCCCGTGTTCATAGACCCAACCGGCAATCTTCTCACCGGATTTTATGGCAACATCCGCCGCTACGCTCTCAGCGATTCCCCTTGAGGCAACAACATGGAGACAGCTATCTTCCTCAACAAACATCATAAGAGAAATTGTGGGAACATCAATCTGAACCCCGATAGCCTCAAGAAGAAGTTCATACACCTCATGTAATGAGGTGGCAGCAATAAATTTTTCACTGAGTTTATAGAGTGGCAGGATAGTTTTAAGGCGGGTACGTTCCTCCTGAAGTGCTGCAGCACTTAACGCCTGATGAACCGCATCCACTAGCTCAGAGGCATTCAGCGGTTTATTAAGAACAGCACTTAATCCACTGTTCATGGCATTTACGACCATATCTTTATCAATATAGCCCGACACCAAAATGCCAATAACCCCGGGATATGTCTGCCTGATCATATCAAAAGTTTCCGCCCCGGTCATTCCGGGCAGCATGGCCTCGACAATGATAAGGTCAAACTGGGTGCGCAGTGCCATTTCAATGGCCTGTTCTCCACTATAGGCGCTGAAGACCTCATAACCATGATCACCGAGAGCAATACGACCCATGTCGACAATAAGTGCCTCGTCATCAATAATTAAAATCTTTTGAAGGGCCATGAATAACTAAACTCTTGGTTCTAATTTATTATGCAGCCAGCAATTGAGAAAAGATATCACTAATAGTAATTTCAATAAATGATACCATCAGCGACAAAAGCTTTCAAGGAAAAGGCCCAAGGATTTTTAATATTTACACCATAATGTTTAAATAGCGTAACACACCAAAAATTAAATTTAATTCAATAAAATTTTATTCCCTTCATTACTTGCAATCTCTTTACAGAATGGAGTATTGATATATTTCGATGAAATTTTTCCCTCTTTTGGTATACAACTGTTTATGGCCATAAAAACCCAAAAACCTCTTGCAGAACGGATGCGCCCGCAAAAGATTGATCAAATTGTGGGCCAGCAGAATATTCTTGGTAAGGGGAAGCTCCTTGACAGCACGCTTGGTACCGGATCATTGCCTTCCCTGATCCTCTGGGGTCCGCCTGGAACTGGCAAGACCACCCTTGCAAGAATCCTTGCAAAATCAACCACTGCCGACTTTGTCTACTTCTCAGCAGTTCTCTCCGGAGTCAGGGAGGTTCGTAAGAATGTCGACCGTGCCAGAAAACTCCAGAAAAGCGAACAACGGGGGACCATCTTTTTCATAGATGAAATCCACAGATTTAATAAAAGTCAACAGGATGCGCTTCTTCCCCATGTTGAGAGTGGCCTTTTTACGCTTATTGGTGCGACAACGGAAAATCCTTCCTTTGAGATCATATCCCCTCTTCTTTCAAGATGCCGGGTGCTGGTTCTCTCTTCATTGGCAACCGAGGATTTGAGCACTATTTTGCAACGTGCCCTCACTGACCACGACAATGGGCTGGGGTCACATGGTCTCTTATTTGGAGAAAACAGCCTTGATGCGTTGTGTGATTTAGCTGATGGTGACGCAAGGCGCGGACTCAACATCCTTGAGATTTCAGCATCCCTGGTTATGCACCGCATCAAGAGCCGTCCCGACAATCCTGCAACTATCACTGTGGACGATATAAGAGAAGCTACTCAACAATCAGTCCTTAAATATGATAAAAACGGAGACGAACACTACAATCTCATTTCTGCCCTCCATAAGAGCCTTCGCGATTCAGACCCTGACGGCAGCCTTTACTGGCTCTACAGAATGCTTAAGGCGGGAGAAGACCCTCTGTACCTCTGCAGGAGGCTCATTCGGTTTGCCTCTGAAGATATCGGTTTATCGGATCCCCAGGCCCTTATCCACACTCTTTCCTGCAGAGATGCTTACCACACCCTTGGACTCCCAGAGGGGAAGCTGGCTCTGGCACAGGCAGTCTGTTATCTTGCAACCGCTCCAAAGAGTCACAGTCTCTACAGAGCAGAATCGGAGGTTCGTCGCTGTATTACAAAAACCGGGTCACTTGAGGTTCCCCTACACCTGCGTAACGCCCCTACCAAACTTATGAAAGACCTTCATTACGGCAAAGGCTATCAATACGCCCACGAAGCAGAGAATGCCCTGGTTGCTCAAGATCACCTTCCCGGTGAAATCAGGTCACAGCAGTTTTACTTTCCAAGTACCCGCGGCTATGAGGCTCTTGTTAAGGAACGGCTGGAAAAATGGAAAATAATCCTTCAAAAGAGGACTGATAATGCTCAATAAAACACGTCACTCACACCTCCTGTTCAGCCTGTTTTTTCTTACGGTCTTCATCTTCAATATTGGTATCCCTGCGCCCGGATTCGCAAACCAGAGTAGCGCCATTCGCATATTCTACTCAGGAAATGTCAAAGGGGAAACAGAACCCTGTGGCTGAAGCTCAAAGCAACTGGGCGGTCTGTCCAAAAAAGTCTTTCAAATCAAAGCTCTTTCCAGAGATGGAAAGAGAGGAAAAATCCTCCTTGATGCAGGCAATCTCCTGTTCAAGCAAACGCGAATTAACCACGGAAAAAGCCAGGACAAGCTCGCGGCAACGACTATCATTGATATATACCGGGATCTTAACTATGACGCAGTAGGTGTCGGACCCCTTGACCTTGCTGCTGGAGCTGCATTTATCAAACCCAGTCTGAACCAGGGGTTTCCATGGATATCCGCCAACATAACAGACAAGAATGGTTCCCCAGTTTTTAGGCAGTTCACCCACAAAAAAGCAGGGTCCACTGAAATTATAATTACTGCAATCACAGCACCTCCAGGAAGAATTTTCAAAGATATTGAGGTACTCCCTTGGGAATCCGTTCTTCCTGAACTCTTCAAACGGATAAACGCAACAAAGAAGAATAAATTTCTTATTCTTCTTTCTACGTACTCCAATGAAGAAAATATCAGAATTGCAAGATTTTTCCCCGAAATCAGCCTGATCATCGGAGCTGACAGGCGCAAGGGGAACATCTCTCCCCAGCAGTATGACAATTGCCTCATTACCCAAACAGCAAAGCAGGGCAAATACCAGGGTGTGTTAGACATAAATCTTGGTACTACCCGCAAATGGGGCATAGAGAATGATGAAGAACTGGCCAACCTTCAAAACAGACTCGGTTCGCTCAACTGGCAGCTCAGCAGACTTGAGAAAAAAGAACAGCACGGAGAAAAAGAAAAAAACCGCCTTAAAGCCATAATACGTCTTCAGAAAGAAAAACAGGAACTGCATCAGCAGCTGTCTGCTCTACAGGAGACAATGGAAGAAGAAAAAAGATCAGGAACCAGAAACGATCATTTCAGCAACCGCTTCATTGCACTGGCCAAGAACCTGCCCAACGACCAGGCAACAAGAGTTAAAATAGGAGACCTCAACGAGGCAATACGAGCCCTTAACAGGAAGGCAAAGAAAACAGCAGGAAAATCACCTGACACATCCATAACTTCCCTGTCCTACGATATTGCAGGATCTGGGGTGTGTGAGACATGCCACCCTGCTCAGACAGAATTCTGGAAAAACACCAGACATGCTGCGGCATATGAGACTCTGGTTGCCAAGAGGAAGAATTTTGACCTTTCCTGCCTTGCATGTCACCTCACCCTCAATCTGCAAAACGCCACAATGGCTACCATGCAACAAACAAGTCTGCTGGCATTCCCTTCTGACTTACAGTCCGTTGGCTGTGAAACCTGTCATGGAGCAGGAAAAAAGCATAGCACCAGGCCTCAACAGTACCGTCTGGCAAAGAACCCAGGAAAGGAGGTCTGTCTCACTTGTCATACTAAGGAGCATGACAACAATTTTGATTATGATAGAAAACTGCAGCTGATAAGCTGCCCTGCCGGTTAATTGAACATTCGCCAAACAGAACGCACTTAAGTGTCCAAAAACGCAGTCAAGAGAGGGTGTAGCACCTTTCTTGACAAGGCTTCGTTGGCCTGACCATATATTCTGACACTTCCGTTTGGATCGATTTTCCATAAATCACCACGCAGAAGAGACAGACCGAAGCCTTTTTCCTGAAGAACTGTAAAAAGGCTATCCTGAGCATTGTCATCATCCCAGACGACTATCATTTCTCTGCGAAAATGTGGTTGGGTTGTGACCAACATAAGCACAAGAAATTCCAGATTCCTGTCTCTTTGATATTCTTTCAAGGTCTTTAAAATGTTTACATCCCTTTCGTGCAGACTGGCGCTATCCAGGCAAACCACAGCAACACCATATCGTATTTTCCCTATCTGATATTCTTTATAATCCCTACGCAGCAGATCAACAACCGTCATGCCATTAATATCATGTCGTTTCATCTGCAATATTTTAAACAAACGTTTTCCGTCAATTTCACATATTGCCGTTAGAACAGATGCCATAGCATTATCTGCTGCCGTGGCTTTTTTAGATCGTTGCGACAGATTCAGGGTATCTAGGAGTATGGCGGCTAGCAGTAGACAGGCAACATCTTTATCGATAAAAGCCCTCTCCCTAACAAATTCCTGGGCCACCAGGGTCGCAGTAGAGCCAACCTGCTGTATAATTCTTGGGGAAACTGTCTGAAAAAGACCACTATCATCATGATGATCTATAATTCCGGTAACCTTGGCAGAATACGGGTCTAAGGATAACCCTGGCTGATTGTGGTCAATGAGTACCAGACTGAAGTTTTCAGGGAACTCATCAAAAAGGACATCATCAATAAAAAGGAGATCATCAGGCATGATACCTGTTTTCAGCAACAGGTATGATATCTCTTTGCGCAGGGGAAAATCACAGCGAAAACAATTTACAACAGGGATGGCTGGAATGTCATGGTGGGTCGTACTCAGATATGCATAGCAAAGTGATGATACAGTGGAATCAAGATCCGCAGCTTCGTTACCTATAACTAAAATCTGAAAAGTCCCTGTCCTTTCTTTCAACGACGCGACATAGTCTCGAAACGAAAGCATGAATAATAAAGTCCCCTCAGCCTGACCCGGCATCACTTGAATAATGGAAGTTTATGTAAAAATCTCTTAAGCAAAGAGCCAGCCAAAAACATCTTTATAAAAAAAAGGGTGCTTTTGGAAAATCCAAAAACACCCTGAATAATAAAACCAGCTTCCAGAAAAAGCTATGATTGCTTCAGCAAACTAGCAGCCAAAAGCTTTCTGAAGATCTGGAACAACCTGTTTTTTACGACTCATCATACCATCAACCCACATGGAGGTTCCATCAATTTTTCCACCGAAAGCACCTTCGATAAGAGCTTCATCGTCGGAAACGACAACCAACTCTGTTCCTTCTTTCACAACATCGGTGAGCATTAAAAGTACGGTATGGCGACCATCAGCTTTAACTTCCCTAGCAGCAGCAAGGAGGTCATCACGGATGGCAGCAACTTGGTCAAGAGTGGCAAGCTCAAGCTGACCTACACCTACTTTCTTTCCGTTCATATCAAAATCTTTGTAGTCACGGAAGAGGAGGTCTTTTGCAGGAACACCATCAACTGAGGATTTTGCCTTGAGCATATCCATAAAAAGTACTTCGGTATCGTCAACACCGGCAATCACTTTCAGTTCTGCAACGGCAGCTTTGTCCTCATCGGTACAGGTCGGAGATTTAAAATTAACGGTATCGGAGAGGATCGCGGAAAGCATACCACCAGCGACATCCTTAGGAACAGCAACACCCGCGTCTTTAAACATCTTGTTCAAAACAGTTCCGGTACAGCCAACTGGTTCAACACGAACAAGAATAGGCTGATTGGTAGTTACATCACCAACTTTATGATGATCAACGATGGTCACAACTTCAGCATCAGTAATGTTTGCAGGAGCCTGACCAATATCACTGAAATCCACAAGAGCAACAGTCTTACCGGCAGCATCCATCATCTCTTCAGGAGCAGTAAGACCAAAACGCTCAAGAACTACTGTTGATTCCGGATTGAGGTCACTAAGGGATGACTGCATACATGCCTTGGCATCCTGGCCCTGGGCATTTAGAAGAGCTGCAAGCCCGATGGCTGCAGTTACTGAGTCGGTATCAGGATTTGAGTGGCCTGTTACGTGAATTGTCATGGTGTTTTCCTCCGTACACTTTATTTATTGAAATTTGTCCCATAACGGGATTCCTTAACTTCTTATAAATTGTTGGGAACAATAGTGCTTTAGGTGATCCGAGTCAAGTGGAAAACTAAATCCTAACGGAAAAATAATGGCACAAAAATTAGCATGATTGGTCGTGACTTTACCTCATACTTACTGTACAATATACATTCTTTATTTTAACGATATCCCTCTATCAATGACTTACTCAATGGATCCTTCTGAAGAAAAAAAACAGGACAAACCTGTCACGAAAAAGAAATCCAAACTGATTCCCCTCTTTCTACTCAGTCTTCTGGCAGCTACCATCCTCGGAATTGGCCTCTATTTCTACTCTGGCTCCAACCGTGATGTTCAATCTTCCTACTCGCCTGCTGCCTTGCCGGAAGTCCCTGCTCAACAATCTGACGAGTCTGTGCCCAGTGTTACTCCTGAGGGATCGGAACCTTCCCGGCAACAGGATATTGTTGAATCAAACATCATAAGACAACCCTCAATTTCTGAGACTGACACCTCAACAATACAGGATCCAACCGCTCCTCCCCATGATCCTTCTGCAATCCTAGCTGAGCGTACATCAGGTACACCAGCAGTTGAAGATGAACTTGATACAAGTAACGAGCCTTCGTCACCAATCAAACCAACTACTCCCGATGTTATAAAAATCTCCATCTGTGAGAAACCAGTTCAGCAGTTAAATGAGTTTTACAATACCCTTGACCAGCGGCCTTATATTGCAGAATACCTTCTATCAGAAGGCAGTGAGGAGCACTTTACGAATCTAATTCACAAACTCCTTGCAAATCCACCGCAGGTAACCAGGGAATCCGATGACCTCTATACCATCCTGAAAAACACAGCCCATTTCTTCAGAGTTTCTGGAAAAGACAATATCTTGATGATGAAAGGAATTCTTGATAATGAAAAGGGCAGCATAGAACAGGTACTAGCCAACTACTATTTCCTCATCACAACACCTGAGTGTAAAGAAAATACTATTGCAAAAGATATCGACCATGCAGCACTTTATGAATATGCCTGTTTTTTCTTAAATACCATGGGGGGGCGCCTGTATCTTTTTAGACGCGATTCCCTTTCGCGCATGGTTGTTACCTATTATGCGGTTCTTCTTGTGAACCGGGCCAATGAACAAAATAACAATCTCCATGGCATCGCTTTAAAACCACTGATTGACATGCTAATTGCAGAAATGGAGGCTGGAGGATCTTCTCTTCACTCTTCTGAAGAATATCTCGATACCCTGTATGACCTCAAAGAAAAATACCAGAACGAATAACTTTTATCGTACTGTGCTTGATTTCCAACACCTCAAAACATATAATAGTTGCAAGGGAATAGTAATGTTTTCTGAGAGTAGCGTGTCATGATGCAGGGAGTATCCCAGTCATACAGCAGTAGTGTTTATGCAACTAATCAAAATGGGGCCTTGTTTCGTGCAAATTCAAGAGTTCCAACCCTCTGGAAAGAATCAGAATTTGTCTCAGGTTCAGCACCATCTGAAGATAACGCCACCATCTCTTCTCTAGGTAGGCAACTTTCTAAAAATAACGAATTATCCAGCAACAATGAAGGCGCTAAAACCCAACCTCCCGAGGAACAAAACCTCACCCCTGAGGAACTCAAAACAATGGCTGAACTTCAAAAACGTGACACTGAAGTAAGGGCCCACGAACAGGCACATCTTTCAGCAGCTGGTCAATATGCTGCAGGGGGTGCTTCCTTTTCCTATGTGACAGGCCCCAATGGCAAACGTTATGCCAACGGAGGTGAAGTCCCCATAGATATTTCCAAAGAAAAAACACCAGAAGCAACCATACAGAAAATGCGGACAGTGCGGCGTGCAGCTCTGGCACCCGCAAACCCGTCAGGAGCTGACCGAAGTATTGCAGCCCAGGCAAGTTCCATAGAAACCGAGGCCATGAAGGAGTTACAGACCCAGTCGAAGGTTTCCGCATCCGTCTCCAACACAGCTGAAGATGGAAGTACTGCTGAGAGTGTTACAAACCGTCGTTCTGATACAGGTGGTGAAAAACAGGTTTCCAGTGTAGATACCTCTTCACAGATATCAGGGGTCAGTCGCAAATCCATGACTTCTTCATACCAGGCCATAGCAGCGCTTGCTGCCTGATCCTCACTTCGCTCTCAAAACATTGAAAACTATGGATCTTTCTACTTTCAACCAGTGTTTTTTTGACTTCCTGGAATCTTGCCCCACTCCTTTCCATACCACCAGCTTTATAGCCTCAAAACTTCAGGAAGCCGGTTTCACAGCACTCACAGAAAATGAGCCCTGGCAGATCAACAGCAGTACCGGCTACTATTGCTGCCGAGATAACGGCAGTATCATTGCCTTCAAAAGTAGCCCTGAGTCGAGCTTGGATTCCCCATGGAGGATGTGCGGCTCTCATTGCGACAGTCCGGCATTGCAGGTAAAGCCTAATGCCGTAAGAAAAGCTGTCCACGCCATGGATCAGCTCTGTGTTGAAGTATATGGGGGGCCTCTACTTGGTACTTGGTTTGACCGCGATCTTGGAATTGCCGGCCGTGTGACGCTTGTGGACGACACGGGTCAAATTCTCTTTCGTACCATCGATTTTAAACGACCCATGGCCATAATCCCCAGTCTGGCCATTCATCTTGACAAAACTGCCAACAAAGATCACACCATAGAAAAACAAAAACATCTTTACCCTCTACTCTGCCAGTCTCATGATAATAATCTTTCTGTAAAAGAACTTCTCCTCAAGCAACTTGGACACCAGTATTCCGATCTTTCCAACACAAAAATACTCGGCTATGACCTCTTCTGTTATGATACTCAAAAGCCCGCTTTAATCGGCACAAACAGAGATTTTATTGCTGCTGGTAGACTCGACAATCTTACAAGCTGTTATGTCGGGTTCAAGGCATTATTAGAAGATAACCTGACTGACAACTGTCTCCTGCTCTGCAGCAATCATGAAGAAATCGGCTCATCTTCTGTGGCAGGTGCCCAGGGAAACTTCCTGCGGTCAATTCTTGGCAGACTGCTTCCCGATATTTCACTGAAAAGCAGGATTATGAACAAATCATTCTTCATTTCAATGGACAACAGCCATGCTGTTCACCCCAATTTTGCAGAGAAGTATGACTCTCAACACCTTCCTCTTTTGAATCATGGCCCTGTAATTAAATATAACAGCAACCAGCGTTATGCGACCACATCGCGCTCAGCTGCACCCTATCAGATACTCTGTAATGAAGTGGATGTCCCCCACCAGTCATTTGTCATGAACAATGACATGATGTGTGGGGCAACCATTGGCCCCATAGCTGCCACCACCCTGGGAGTACAAACTGTTGATATCGGTGTCCCAAGCCTTGCCATGCACTCAATCAGGGAGACTACTGGAAGCAAAGACCCATACATGCTCTACCAGACCATTTGTCACTATTTCACACGGTCACAGCTTCCACAGGCCTGTAATTAATGCGAAATACATACGCCTCAATGATACTGTTCTCAATTTTCACCCTGCTTCTCACTATTGGCAATACTGAAGCAGCCGAATTACAGAGCAGTATTAACAAGTACAAGGGGGCAGAAGTAAGCTCCAGGACCCTTCGACAATTGGAACCCTATAATAAGTATATTGAATATTTTTCTCAGTTCACCTTTTTCAGGAAAAACCATAAAGTGAGTCCTGACTTTATTCGGGCACTGATCATTGCAGAATCAAACGTTGATCCCCGCGCAGTATCGCCCAAGAATGCTATGGGACTCGGACAGATCATACTCACCACGGGTCAGGAAGCAGCAAAGGAGATATCACGATCCAGGTTCTCCTTTGAATACGTAGATAAAGAAAAACTGAAAAATCTTAAGCGGGAAGATCTTTTTGATCCGGCAACAAACATATTACTTACCTGCTACCTTATTTCTAAATATAACTATAAGTTCAATGGAAAACTGGAACTGGTCCTCTCTGCATGGAACGCTGGCGAAAACCATAAGGCCCTCAGCGATGGGCGTCCAGTTCCTTACCAGGAGACAATGAACCTCATCGGAAAAATTAATGGCTATTACATTTCCCTGCTTCAGAAAAAGAAACGAATCACCATCTATTCAAGACCCTGATATCACTCACCCTACCAGACAAACAAATCAACCTGATGGACTATCCCTACGCTGCCATTTTCCCTGACAAAAACTCCTGTGGATTGACCTGCCAGAGGGGATTATTACTCGCATTTCTCAAAGAAAAAGTGGTTACTGCGGAACCTGAATAGATGGCTCCAATTTCCTTTTCTCCAAGACCAAAAAGTCTATCGTTTCCTTATTAATCTCCCTGACACTCATGACCGATGGGACAACGTGCTCTGATCTTCCTTGACATGGTCAGATGAAAAAGCGTGGTAGTGTCAAATATTTTTCGCACATTCTGTACAAGGTGGTCTCGCTTACTTTCGTTTTTCAATAAAAATCTTTTACCAAAGCTTTCAATTTCCGGTTAAGCTCGTTTAGTAGCGGATTGCAAGGCT
>JALSMA010000069.1 GCA_026988015.1 Desulfobulbaceae bacterium
CTCAAAAAGACTCTTGGATTTGTACAATTGGCCCTTTTGGTAAAAATATTGGCTAAATTTACGGACTGGCTCATGCCAGTAAAATCCATTCAGCTTGTAGCTGGATGACTTATTGAGGAAGCTCTAGTTAACAGGCATGGAGGCAATATAATCGTTCTGAATGATTTTTTATTGGTACTTTACGCTGGTGGGGAGCTGTGAGTGGAGATTTGTTCCTGTAGAACTACTGCAGTATCATAGAATATACTGGTGTTTGTTGGTGATCGGCCTGACCTCATAGGTCTATGAGGCAGTTTTGTTATTTTACGTCATTATTTCTGGCTGCCTTGTTTGTGGATACAAACATTCCTATAAATCAGGAAGACTTGATAACATGTTGAAATTATGGAATAAGATTGTGGCTGGTCATGTCTGCGAAAAAAAGGTATCTCCTGTTGGGATACTGGAAAAACCATGATATCAGTACAGAATAAAAATTACGAGAAGTTGAGATTAAAGTCAACATTGAGCAGGTAGCGGGCCTCTTGTTCAAGGCTGGCCAGCTGTAACGGATGGTTGCGTAATTCATCCTTTGCAAAGTGGAGGGTCAGGTTGTTATTGTGAGCCGTGATTTTGTCAAGAACAGCAGTTTCTTCCTTGCGGGATCTGTGCAGGAGAGTGGCAAGGCGAAGCAGAACCACAAGTCTCAGTGCAGTTTCCTGATTTTGATCCAGTAGTGTTCTGAAGAGTTTCAATGATATCTTTTTACGATGACAGCGTACCAGCACACTCATCCAGTCCTGTTCCTCGTAGGAGAACCCGGGGAGGTCGGCATGATCCAGCAGATAGGCTCCATGTTTCTGGTATCCGCTCAAAGATACTGCCAGGCCGATTTCATGGAGACTGCAGGCCCAGTGCAATCGTTCGGCGTCTTCAATGCTGAACCCCCAGTTTTGCTCACAGGCAGTCAGTAACTGGTGGGCTTTTTTACTCACCCGGCGTGCATGTTTCTGGCTGATCTGAAAGCGTTGCTGGATACTGGTGACCGTTTTTAAACGGGTATCTTCACTCTGGATCCGGCCAAGACGTTCATAGAGCAGACCTTCCCGCAGTGCTCCGTCAGAAACCTCCATGGTCTTGATTTTTAAGGCTTCAAAGGTGGCGATGAGAATGGCAAGACCACCGGCAAATACGGGATGTCTGTCATGTTTCAGACCGGGCAGGTTAAGGTTGGAGAGTTTTCCGGCAGCAATCATCTGCTCGCGGATGGTATAGAGGTTGTCCAGAGTGATATGGTAGGAGTCAAGTCCCAGTTTCTGCACAACCCTGCCTATGGCCTTTATGGTTCCAGAGGCTCCGGTGGCAGAGGTCCATTCGACTTTCTGAAAATAGCGTCTTACTGGACGCAGTTCAAGATGAGCTGCAATTCCCGCTTTTTTCCAGTGTTTCCTTCCCAGCTTGCCATTTTTGAAAAACCTGCGACTCATACTGACACAGCCCATATCCAGACTGCGAAGGAGCAGGGGGTCAAAGTCTTCGCCGATGATCAGTTCAGTGCTTCCTCCGCCAATATCCATGACAAAGCGTATCCCGTCTTCAGCCACCAGAGAGTGGGAAACACCTAAGTAGACCAGTCGAGCCTCTTCTCTACCACCAATGACAGAGATAGGGTGTCCCAAAACTTCACTAGCATTCCTGAGGAAGATACGGGAATTTTTTGCCTGGCGCAGGGTTTTTGTACCCACGGCAGCGACACTGCCTGTCGGAAAATCGTTGACACGTTCACTGAATCTTTCCAGGCAGGCAAGGGCACGGGTTCGGGATTCCTGGGAGAGGATGCCGTTGTCGTCCAGGCCTGCTCCGAGGCGTACCATCTCTTTTAAATTGTCAAGGATGTGGACGTGACCATCTTCAATCCTGGCCACAACCATGTGAAAACTGTTGGAACCAAGGTCTATGGCGGCTAAATGCTGTTGTTTTGGTTGTGGCGTGTTCACAGTTTCTTTTCCTGCTGATGTTGATGGACTTGTTAAAAGGTGAAAAATTGGATGGTTGTAATGGTCTAAAAGTAGATAGCAGCTTAAGCGTATAATTTGTGGGCTTGAAAGTCAAACTGGAATATTTCAGGCGTAGCAGACTGCCGGGAAAATATATTAATATGTGAAATTTTTTTATAAAAGGCCTACAATCTCAGCATGTCACCCCTCCCAAGAGTCCCAAAGGCTGCCTTTAAGAGGCTGTTGTTTGATTTCACAGGTTGTCTATTATGAAAATGCCACCTTGGAAAATGGAGATACTTTACCCGAAGAGTCTGCAGCAGCGAACCATCATCTTCGTGCTGGTTCCCATTTTTATCTTCCTCACCCTTGCCGGAGTATCCGGCTATAGGGCGGTTCGCAATATACTCCTTGATCAGTGGAGCGAGGCAGCCCTTGCAAAGCTAGGAAAATCGGCCCTTGATATTGACTTACAGTTGCAACGCCCCAAGCAGGTACTTCTCCTGTTGGAAGGAATTACAGACAAAGTTTTGTCTGAAGGTCTTGAGGAAATAGTCAAGGAACAGCTTGGTAGAGTCGAGGGTGTGCTCAGCGTGAATATAACCTGGGTCTCCTCCATGGCACGGGATGAACTTCGCTTTAAGGGGAGAGGGAGCGGGGGAGGAGGCGGGTGGTTTGGCAGGCGTGCGAATTCCCGATGGTTATTTGATATTACTCCTCCTGTGTATAATGTTGAAAATAACAGTAAAACCGTTGCCATGGTCACGGACCTGGTCAATAAAAATGGTTTTAAGGTGGGAGATATAGAAGTTATTCTTGATTTTGAAAAACTAATCTCGCGTACAGCGAAGAAGCCATGGTGGAATATTAACAAAGCCTATATTGTTGATCATAATGGCACTATTTTGATCAGTACAGACCCAGAACAGCAGGAGGTGGCAGGAGGAACACGAAGAGTCTTTGGTGATAACGGAATTCTGGAACAGAAAACCCTTGAAGCGCTGCGTGAAAATATTTCGGGGACTGTGTTCGGGCCTGGGCGGCCTCCAGAGGAGATTAGTGGCTTCTACCATCTTCAGGAGGCTCCCTGGATCATGATTGTTGTTGCACCCGGTAAAAAAGTCTTGAAGCCGATCATCGAGTTTCGTCTGGTTTTCTTTCTTTCCGCAATGGGCTGCATTGGGATTGTGCTTCTTTTTATCCGGATTATGATCAGCAAGACCACTCGGGCCATCAACGAGTTGTCCCGGACCGCAAGTGATCTTGCCCGTGGTGTTTTTGGTGAACCGCTACCTGTGTACACCAGGGATGAGGTTGGTGTCTTGACAGAAAACTTTAATATAATGACCAGCCAGCTCAGGAAAGGTGTACAGTTACAGAAGGCTATGGATATAGCCAAAGAGGTACAGATGACTCTGTTACCGAAAACAGATCTTCAGGGCAGGGGAGTGGAGATCAGTGGACTCAGTACATACTGTGATGAAACGGGTGGTGACTACTTTGATTTTATTGATTCTGATCTTCAGTCTGGCCGGTGTCATGTCATTGTCGGTGATGTTGTAGGTCATGGAATCGGTGCAGCACTACTGATGGCCACCCTTCGTGCTCTGGTGCGCGCCAATATTTATGGTGGTGACCGCCCTGAAGCAATTGTTTCCCGGGTGAATCGTCAGCTTTGCCTGGATACAGCCGAACAGGGTAATTTTGCCTCGCTGTTCCACCTCTTTGTTGATGTGACCGGGCAGCAACTGCAGTGGGTCCGGGCCGGGCATGATCCGGCAATTCTTTTTAATACAGTGACAGGCACTTTTTCAGAGCTTAAAGGAGAAGGACTTGTACTCGGCTTAAACCCGGAATATGTATTCCAGAGTAATACTATCAGACTTAATGGGGAGAGGGTCTTGCTGTTGCTAGGCAGTGATGGGGTCTGGGAGGCTGTGAATGAAAAAAATGAACAATATGGGAAAGAACGCCTGAAGGAGTTGATACGGGCGAATAGAGAATGTTCCCCCGGGGAACTCTTGCAGCTTGTAAACGAGTCCATAACGCGGTTCAGGGGTGGTGTTGCCCTTTGCGATGATATTACCCTAGTGGCCATTGTTATTGATGACACACTCTAGTGTGTTCAGTGGTTGACGATACCCTGATTTCGTGGGCGATTGCTGGCGTCCCCGTTTGGTATGCCTGATTAGAAAGAGGTGTGATGTCTAAAATATCTACTCCAAAACCTGTAACCAGGAGAAACCTGTTTTTTTGGGCATTTCAGGGAAATATGAAGATGCAGCTGCTGCTCCTGCTGCTTATCGTAGGGATGGTATTTTTCAGGGTGGTTCCCCTGGAGATGCAGAAACGGATAGTAAACGATGCTATTTCGCTTGGCAAGTTTGACAGTTTGCTGCTGTATTGTGGAATCTACATTATGGCTGTTACTACCACTGCAGGGTTGAAGCTCGGGGCCAATTATCTGCAGGCAGTGATCGGTGAGCGGGCCATGCTTTCCATGAGGAAGGATCTTTATGGTCACGTCATCCAGCTTCCGCTGCACTTTTTCCGTAAAACTCAGCCTGGAATGGTGGTTGCTGCACTGATGACCGAGCTTAGTACAGCTGGGAACTTTGCCGGGATGGCTCTTGCTGTACCCATTTCAAATATTCTCACCCTGCTGGCTTTTGCCGGTTATCTGTTGTGGTTGAATCCGCAGCTGGCCCTGGCAACCCTCGGAATCTATCCGGTGGTAGCTTTTCTTATTCCCTATCTTCAAAAAAAAGCCAACCGTCTGAATAAGAAAAGGGTGGATCAGTCCCGACTGCTTTCGAGTCAGATTGCCGAGTCCATCACAGGGATCACTGAGATAAATGTTCACGGTGCTTATGAGCAGGAAAAGAAAAAGTTTAATATTTTTGCCGAAACACTTCGTACCATCAGAACCAAGTGGTCACTGCTGCGGTTTGGCATCAAGACGGTAAATAATTATTTTGCCAGTCTCGGGCCTTTTGTGGTTTTTCTTTTTGGAGGATACCTGGTGATGCATGGAGAGCTTGAGCTTGGTTCACTTGTGGCATTTCTCTCAGCCCAGGAGAAACTCTACGATCCTTGGAAAGAACTTATCGATTATTATCAAGTCTATCAGGATGCCTCCATTCGTTATTATCGCACCATGGAATATTTTGATGTCTCAGCAGGTCATGAAATGCTTCTGCCATCATCGCCCGCATCACTCGCCGGCACCGTGGAAATTTCAAATCTCGGATTTACCACCAGCAGTGGCATTACTCTGCTGCGTGGGGTTTCTTTTTCTCTTGATAGTGGAGAGACTATGGCTCTGATCGGATTTTCCGGAAGTGGCAAGAGTACTCTGATCCATTGTGTTGCCAAGATGTTTGACTATTCCAGTGGTTCAATACGCCTTGGTGGTCATGAGGTAAAGACCATGGAGAAGGGTGAGATCATACGAAATGTGGGATATATTTCACAACAGCCTTTTATCTTCTCCGGAACCATTCGTGAAAATCTGCTCTACGCGTATCGGGCAGCTGCTGAAGAGAGGTGTCAGTCTGAGGAGTACCGGGAGCCTGAGCTTGACTCGCTCATTTTTGCCCTGCAGCAGGCGGGAATATTTGTAGATGTTATCCGTTTTGGTCTCAACACAGTTCTTGATCCTGATGATGCTGTAATGATAGATAAAATTGTACGAATTAGAAAGCAGTTTCGGGCTCATTTCGGAGATTCTCTGGCTGATTGTGTCGAGTTTTACCGGAGTGACAGCTATCTCTATCATAGTAGTGTTGTGGAAAATATTGTTTTTGCCACACCACTTGATCCCGGGGTGTCTCTGCTGTCCTTTGCAGACAAGGAACGTTTTCAGGATTTTCTGGAAGAGATGCAACTCATTGACCCTTTGCTGGCGCTGGGGCTTGAACTGGCATCCCGGATCGTTGAGAAAAACAATGAGTCGGACATGGAAGGCGATTTTCCAGATGACGTTTTGGCAGTTGATCCCGAGCAGTTGGGTCGATATCGGGAGGCCCTGGTACATGGCAGAAAAAATACCACTGCGTCTCTGACCCGGGGAGACCGTCTACTGTTGCTCCGGCTTGCGCTGCAGTATGTACCCAGAGATAATTCACTGATCGATGCTGCCGTATTTGAAGAAAAGGTCCTGAAAAGTCGCAGGTTCTGGTGCGGCTGGGCCCAGGAAAATTTTCCCGGGCAGTTCCGTTGCTATGAGGAGGATCGTTATATCCATGGGCAGTCCATGCTCGACAACATTCTTTTCGGCAGGTTGAAAACAGAAGAAGAACAGGTTCAGGAGCAGGTTAATCAGAATATCATCCGACTCCTTATCGAGGAAGATTGCCTGGAATCCATAACTGAGACAGGAATGGAATACCATCTGGGGAGTATGGGGAATCTACTCTCGGGTGGTCAGAAACAGAAACTCTCCATTGCCAGGGTACTTTTGAAAAACCCCAGGATAGTTCTCATGGACGAAGCCACATCAGCCCTTGACAACAAATCACAGACAAGAATACAGAATCTGATTCAACGTCGCTGGAAAAATAATCGTACTGTCATCGCAGTGGTTCATCGTCTGGATGGGATAGAGGGTTTTGACAAAATAGGTGTGATGAAAGGTGGGCGACTGATAGAGTTTGGGACGCACAATGACCTTATATCTCTCTCTGGATTATATTGTGAACTCGTTTATGGCACGGAGAGGGGCAATGGCACGCAGGGGTGATGAACTAATGGAGTTTTCGGGGTCAATCAGCACTCTGGAAGAGCTGCATGCTTTGAGCCTGATGGTGCATGAGGTCGCATCGGACTGGGGGATCAGCGAGAAAGTGCTGTTTGAGGTTAGTTTGATTGTGGAGGAGTTTTGCAGTAACTCTGTTAAATATGGTGGGATACCCGTTGGAGTAGGGATAAAACTTGCTGATTCTGTCATAACCATCATGATAACAGACAGTGGTAAACCTTTTGACCCCACTGAGGTGGCTGTACCGGATGTGACCTTACCCCTTGAGGAGCGTAAGGCTGGAGGGCTTGGTATCCATTTTGTGAATCATTTTGCTGACACGATTGTTTACAGTCGTGAAAACGGCAGGAATATTTTGAAAATCGAGAAAAAAATATAACCTTGAAGCCGCTACGGATTCAGGATAAATGCGAGTAGAAATATGCTTATTAATACCTCTCAGAAAGAGAATTTGCAGATTGTCAGTATCGAAGGCAGGTTGGACTCGTTAACAGCCCCGGAACTTGAACTCTGGATACGTGACAACCTGGCATCTCCAGAGTTTGATGTGGTGATGGACTTTAGTAATCTGGATTATATCTCCAGTGCTGGGCTGCGGGTGATGCTTAATCTATCAAAGGCCGCTGCGAGGTATTCACGAAAGTTTTCGGTGTGCCAGGCGCAGGATCATATCCGGGAGGTTTTTGAGATATCCGGCTTTGATTCCTTTATTCCACTTTGTGACTCACTGGATGATGTCCTCGCGCTGTAAGTCACAGAGAAATCAGGCCAACTCATCACAGATTTCGATCTTTGTTTAATGAAGCTATTGGAAGAATCTGTACAGGATGAGGTGTGGTGGTGCACCCGCAATTCGCTTCTTGTTTGTCCTGATAGTTGTGTCCACGGGAATGATGGTGGCCATGGTGGTGGCTGCCATTTGTTGCGCAGGCCTCTGCCGAGCAGCCACATCTGTTTCCCTGGCCAAACCAGCCAGCAAAGATAGCATAGAGTGGACGGATAGAAAGCGCAAGAAGCAGGAGGGTAGCTGATGTCATAATCCAGGCGGGAAGAACTTCAGCAGCCTGGCCCACTGCAGCAACTGCTGAAATGCCGAGGGAGATGTAGACAGCATCGACGGCAAGGCCGCAGAGAACACTGATTATGGCAATGGAGAGCAAGTAGAGGGCAGTTGCTCGTTTGCCAAGTAGTCCGATGAGTACTGACAGTGAGGTGACGTTGGTGGCGGGGCCAACCAGCAAAAAGACAAGGGCTGTGCCTGGGCTTACTCCCTTCATGATAAAGGCGGCGGCAATGGGGGTGGATGCTGTCGCACAGATGTAGAGCGGGATGCCGAAGGTGAGCATGAGTAGCATGGATGATAGTCCGCCACCAAGATATTTGGCAATGACAGCGTCAGGAACAAGGACACTGATGAGTCCTGCCAGGAAAATTCCCACAAAAAACCATCCGGCAAGATCAGCCCAGAGATCGGTTGCTGCGTATTGCGTTCCTATTTTGAGTTTTTCGAGGAGACTGTGGTGATGTTTGTGCTGCTCCGGTGGACAGTCGATGCCATCACAGCAGTTGTCTATGGGGCAGCTCAGGTCTGGTTTTACCTGTCTGGCAGTGGAAGGCGGGTTGAAGAAGTTTTCTGCAGAACCGGCTGCAAAGGCTGAAAGGAATGCTGATATTGGTCTGGCGATGGTCATGATAGGGTCGAGCAAAGCCCAGGTTATGGATATTGAATCTACACCAGACTCAGGGGTGGAGATAAGAAAGGCTGTGGTTGCACCATTGTTGGCGCCCTGTTTTTTGAGGGCAGTGGCTGCAGGTAATACCCCGCAGGAGCATAGTGGAATAGGGATACCCAGCAGTGCGGCTTTAAACACGGAGCTGAAGCGTCCGCTGCCAAGGTGAGCTGCAACATAGGCTGGTGAGAGAAACATTTTGAGTAGTCCGCCAACCAGAAGGCCAAAAAGGATGTAGATCGATGCCTGTTGCAGCATATCCCAGGAAGCGAAGAGAAGGTCATAAAGAAAAGTGAGCATAGTGATACCAGTATGATAATTGTGGTCGGGAGCTCCTCATGGCTCCTCCCGCAAGTGTTCCAGGGCCATGTGAATAAGGGCGCTCACATGACTGTCATTAAGGCGGTAATAGAGGATGGGGCCTTCACGGCGATTGGAAACTAGGAATAATTGTCTGAGTTGGCGCAGCTGGTGACTCACTGCGGATTCGGTGATACCTACGAACTGAGCAAGATCACAGACACACATCTCTCCCTGATCGAGGGCCCATAGAATACGAAGACGATTTGGATCACCCATTGCCTTGAACAGTGCTGCAAGTTGTTCATTTTCTCTACTGGGCAGAGCATGATCCCTTGCTGCATCAACCCTGTTCTGATGAATGCAGCGGCATTCGCACTGTTCACCTTGATTCTGGATACGTTTTTTCACTTGTACCGCCTCGGTTGTTTGTATCTGATCATGTGTTCATATATATTTATTGTCGGAAGGGTTGTCAAGGGAATAAATGGTGTGACCTGAGAGGATTCTGCTCTGTGAGAACAGGCAGCTTTACAAAAAAAAGGCCTTCGGAGACACCGGAGGCCTTGCAGTTTTTATCTCCCGACCGGGAGCTGAAATATCATCAGCCGCAGGAGTCGGCATCATTGGGGTCGTAGGTGTCATTGGCATTACGATACAGATAGTCGTTCACCAGCAGGAGCTCTTCGGCACTCAGGACGTCCCATGAGCCGTCCCGTTTGCACGGTATCCTGCGTTCAGCAAAGACACGGTTCCAGCCTTTTGAACCGTATGATTCCATATAGAGGAAAGGTGCGCCTTTGTCGTTATCCCTTGTGTGGCAACTTTTACAGACCTCCTTGAACTTCTGAGCTCCTGTTCCCCAATGATCACTTTCCCAGTCCAGTTGACCATCTGCTATCATTCTGCAACTCTGTGTCTTAGCATCAAAGCGTTTCCCGGGACGGGCCTGTGCTGAATAAATTGTCCAGGTAAGGGCAATGAGACAGCCAATAGCAATTACAAATGTTTTACGCATTTTTATTCCTCATTCAAGTGAAATTTTCCCTCTGGTATTTTTCTCGCTTCCATTGTGTTATGTTTAATACTATAGATAAAATCATCCGATGAACAGTGTCACTAACGGCACAAAACAGGCCAATAGCGTCATGCAGACTAAAGTTGTTACTCCCTTGAATATCGCAATTCTGGCCCTGAATGATTCAGTTGCCACCACCATCACCGGGCCTATGGATGTCTTTTCCATGACCGGAGTTTTGTATGAGAGTCTTCAGGGAAGGTCCCCGGTTCCCTACTTTAATGTTCAGATAGTGACAACGGACGGGAATCCTGTCCGTTGTCATAACAGTTTGCTTATTACTCCCCACTGCTCCATCGATGCCTGCAGGCCGGACTTGATTATTATTCCGGGAATTATGAATATTGACGTAACTCTCAGTTCCAATGATGAGGTCATTACCTGGTTGCGGGAGATGTATGGTGTCGGGTGTCCTGTCATGGCCGTGTGTTCTGGATCAATGCTGCTTGCGGCAACGGGACTGCTGGATGGAAGGACTGCCACCACCCACTGGGCCATTGAAAATGAATTTCGAAAAAGCTTTCCACAAGTCATGTTAAAACCTGAGCAGTTGATAACTGATGAGGATGGTCTTGTCTGTTCCGGGGGGTACGATTCCTTTCTTGATGTATCCATCCACATGATCGGCAAATTTCTCGGTCCAACCGTGGCTCTCGAATGTTCCAAGATATTTCTGGGGAGTCCGGGACGTCATTCCCAGGCTCCGTATGCCATTTTCTCAGGTGCTCGCGATCATGGCGATCAGCAGATTCTACAGATCCAGGAGCGTCTCGAAAATCAGTTCTCCGAGGCATTTGATTTCAGTGAACTCGCCAGGGAATACGGCATGAGCAGGCGTACCCTTGAACGTCATTTTAAGAAGGCAACTGGTATTACACCCCTTGCCTACCTGCAGAGAGTACGAGTGGAGAGTGCCAAGGCGCTACTTGAGAGCGGTAACGCAAGCTTTGATGAGATCAGCTACAAAGTGGGGTACATGGATAATAGTTTTTTCCGCAAGCTGTTTATCAAGTGTACCAGTCTGCGCCCTAAGGAATACCGGGATATGTTTGCAATGCATTCACCCCACAGACAGGAGCTGCAGTAGCCTGGCAGGTTGTGAGAGTGAAATGGAATTGAAGGAAGTCGTTGTGTGAAGAAGGAGCATATTGTGATTGCGGGTGTTGCAGTCGAGGTGTGGCGCAAATCCGTGAAAAATTTCATTCTGGTAGTGCATGCATCCGATGGTCGGGTCCGCATCTCTGTTCCGTTTTTTGCATCAGCTGCCCGTGTCCGTGAGGTGCTTATGTCACGAATGGACTGGATCAGGGCGCGGCAGCGTTCCTGTAAGGCGCAGTCGACAGTGGCAGAACCTGTGATGGCAGACGGATCTGAGCATCTTTTTTTCGGTAAATCGTATCCTATACGTATATGTGAAGGCAAAGGACGGCAGGGAGTGTGTTTTGATCAGGGTGTCGGCATCACACTCAGGGTTCGTCCCGGTGCCACTATTGCTGCCAAGTGGCGCCTCCTTGATCGCTGGTATCGTGAAGAGTTGGGCCAGCGTATCCGGGAACTTCTTGATAAGTGGCAGCCTATCGTTGGCAGAGAGGCTGCTGAATACAGGATAAAGAGGATGAAAACCCGTTGGGGAACGTGTAATATTCTGGCGCGACGTCTCTGGCTGAACCTGAAACTTGTTACAATGCCGGAAGAATGTCTGGAGCTGATCGTGGTCCATGAGCTGGTTCACCTGCTGGAAAGAGAGCATAACGAAGTTTTTTATGGTCACATGGACTGGCTGCTCCCCGATTGGCGAAATAAAAACGAGTTGTTGCAATAACCTGAATCAGGAGAAGAAAAGACAATGTTTATCGATCTGTTACGGTCCCGTCGCTCCATTCGCAGTTTTGAGGATAAACCTGTGGAACAGGATAAAATAGATCTGCTGGTGGAGGCCATGCTGCGCTCCCCATCATCGCGTGGTCTAAATCCCTGGGAGTTTGTGGTGGTGACCGATAAAGAAATCCTTGCAGCCCTCTCGGAAGCCAAGCCTCATGGTGCATCTTTTGTGAAAAAAGCCGGCTTTGCCATTGTGGTCTGCGCCCATCCGGAGAAGTGTGATGTCTGGATTGAAGACTGTTCCATTGCCGCTCTTATCCTTCATCTGGCCGCAGCTGATCTCGGTCTTGGAAGCTGCTGGGCCCAGATACGTCTCAGAGAGTATAACGCGGAAAAGAGTGCCGGGGAGCGAGTTGCTGAAATCCTTGCTCTGAAACCGGAAATGGAAGTGGAGGCGATCATTGCTGTGGGATATCCTGCCATTGAACCGAGTGGTCATGACATATCATCGCTGCCTTGGGATCATGTGAGTTATGAACGTTTTGATAAGAGGACAAGGGAGTAGTTGCAGTGGATATCAGTAATTTCCGACATGAATATTTAAAAGGTGGCCTTGAGTTTTCCGACCTTGCCTCAAGCCCTGTGGAGCAGTTCTCTAACTGGTTTGATCAGGCAAAAAAGACCGATATCCCGGATCCCAATGCCATGGTTCTGGCCACGGTGGACAGCTCAGGGCAGCCCAGCCAGCGGACAGTTCTGTTAAAGTATTATGATGAGGATGGTTTTGTTTTCTTTACCAACAGGGAGAGTCGTAAGGCCCGTGAAATGAAGGATAATCCCAGGGTGAACCTGCATTTTGTCTGGCTTGATTTGGAAAGGCAGATAAGTATTTCAGGCAGATCTGAACCTATCTCGGCTGCCGAATCGGCCCGGTACTTTATGACTAGGCCCCGGGATTCGCAGATTGCGGCCTGGGTGTCAAATCAGAGTAGCAAAGTTTCATCCCGTCAGATCCTGATGCAGAAATTTCAGGAGATGAAAGAAAAATTTTCCAGGGGGGATGTGCCGTTACCATCATTCTGGGGTGGTTACCGGGTGGTTCCTGCATCAGTTGAATTCTGGCAGGGGCGTAAAAATCGTCTCCATGACCGCTTTCTCTACACCCCCTCGGTTGATGGCTGGAATGTGGAACGGCTGGCTCCTTAAAATCAGCGTACCAGCATGATTCCGCTTTCCTCCGATTTGTCAGCGAGCTCTTTTAAATGTGCACGCTGTACTGCAGCCACAATGGTCTCGATGCTTGCCGCAAGGGAACGGGTGGGGAGGTCAAACTGGACACCGCAGCAATATTGGATGCCTCGTTTATTGCGAACTTTGGAGATGTGCCTGACTGTACCGTTAACCAGCAGATGAAGTTCTCCATCAAGAAAAAAACGGATATTACAGACTTCCTCTTCATGAAAGAGGCCCTGTTCCTCTTTTTGAATCTCAAATGACATTCCATCACTGCTTATATCAATGGGAGTGGTCTGGATATCGGAACGCCTTCTTTTTTTTCCTTTGATCAGCAGGGTGAAGTTCATGGTTGCAGGGACTTTTGCTCGAAATGCCCTGGCTCCACGAACCTGTCTTCCAATGAGTGGAAAAGAGAGACGCAGCACCGGAATATCCCGAACCAGGCCCAGATCCTGAAAAAATGTCCCCAGCTCAATGGCACTGGTGGAGGTGAAGAATCGGATCATCACCTTCTGGGAGTTCCGAATGTGGAGGTTCCCCATTCCCGGCTCCAGAGGAAGGGCGATGATGTGGTTCATGAGCTTCAGGTAGTCACCTTTAATATATTCCGGTTCCTTCACGACGATCTCACCATTCTCATTTTCCTCTTCTTCGAGGTCGGGAAGGTCATCATTGAGTCTACTGAAGTAGATTCTGGTCATCCCATCGAGCTCTACTTCCAGAATCTTGTTATCAAAGAGTGCTGTCTGGACATAGGGGAGTATCTGTGCCGGTTTTGTCATAAACTCACCGGATTCCATTCCGTCTTCAATGGCCTGCCGGGTGAAGGAATAGGAGTCTTCAGGGAAGAAAAGCGTCAGCTTTTTTTGTATATTCTGAAGGGTCAGTTCCTTTTTTTCGTCTTCTTCGTGTGACATGATTCCAGCTTACCCGCGTTTGTTGACTCTTTCCACTATTCCATGTATTTTTGACGAAATTTCTCTTCCGCCTTTAATGACCCGGCAAGGATCAGTTCGTCGTTGTCGCTGAAGGAGGTGTCTGGTCCAGGGTTGGTAACGAATTTGCCACTGTTTTTGATGCCCAGCAGGCTGCAGTCTGTTTTTTCACGCATTCCGGTATCAGAAAGTGTTTTGTCAATAAAGGACTCGGGAATCTGCACCATAAATACGTTGAGTGCCTCTGAGAAAAAAGAGCTTTCAGAGGGTTTCAAGATGTCCATAATGGCACTTGCTCCCATCGATGCTGAAGAACCCACAAAATCAGCACCTGCCCTGAAGAGTTTGGAGACTGTCCGCTCTTCGGTCGCCCGGCTGATAATCTGAATATCTGACCGTAACTGGCGGCAGTAAAATGAGAGGTAGATATTCATGGCATCATTATGAGGGGTGATGATAACGGCACTCGCGTTGTCGATACCAGCATCTTTCAGGATGTTGATGTCGGCAGCATCTCCCTGGATATGACGGTCATTGTTTGTACTGATGTTGGGCCGTTTTTCCACAACCATATAAGGGATCTTTTTTTCTTTAAAAACCTCTGCAGCAGCTTTGCCCACTCTGCCCCCGCCAAGAATAAGGACAGTGGGGTCAGGAACTGTCTGCTTGGGAGGACGAAGAAGTGTGTTTCCGGCGTTGTCAATTTCCTTCCGGCTTCCTGCGATGATTAAAATATTTGTTATTTCGAGTTTCCTCTGCGGAGCAGGGGGCAGAATCTCCCCTTTCTCAAGTATTCCTATGACCGTGATTCCGACTTCGTTTCTGAGCCTGGATTCTGCCAGGCTTTTTCCGGTAAGGTCGGTGTCCCGAACCGGAATTTCAGCGATGGTCAATTCTTCAAATGTTCCAATAATGTGGGGGGACTGCACTGGAAACGTTTTTTCAGCCATGTTTTTGCCAAGCATACTCATAAACTGAAACACATGTGTGTTGCCGGAGTAGTTTAGAATATCCAGAGAATGTTCCTTGTCTGCACTGCAGGCGATCGGTACCATGCTGCTCACTTCCCGAATGGTGAAGGAGATATTGGTGTTCATCAGGTCATCTGCGGTGGCAACGATCAGGGCAGCTTGACCGGCACGGATATTCTTGTAGGTCCTGGGGTCGTCAACTTCACCAAAAACTGTTTTGTAGCCGGCATCCTGGATTTCAGAAGCTGTCTGCTGATCGCCTGCGACAAAACAATATTCATAGTGATGCTTCTTCAGTTTTTCCACAAGATTTCTGGTTAGAGAATCAAAACTTGTCAGGATGACATGGTTATGGCTGTCCTCTGGAAGTGTCTTCGGAATCCTTGTTTGACTCTGTGCTTCAAGCCATGGAGCCCAGAAAAACTGGATAAAGGTGAAGGGGAGCATGATCAGGAGGAGGACAACACCTGAGACGAGAACCAGCAGGGTGAAGAGCAGGCCCAGATCTGTTGAAAAGGTGATATCACCAAAACCTAAGGTGGACATCACCGTAAGGGTCCAGTAAAACCCGGTGATCCAGCTGAAATGTCTCCCCTCATATACCATGATAAGGTGGAACAGGATGGAGTAAAGGGTGATGGTGAGTATCAGGAAGATAAGAAACCGCACAAGAAGATAGATGTTCTTCTTGGCTTTCTTGTTATTTACAAAAAAGAGGAGCTGGAGCAAAAACAGTTTCATGGGATGGAGAGGGCTCCTGAGTAAATAATAATTCCTGCAGTACAGGTCGGGTAGTTATTCTATTAAAGCATTAATTGGACTTTGCGCCAAGCAGCATTTTTATCAGGTGTAAGTGTGTCCCCTTGCAGCCTTGCTGTTGGCTGGAGTTTTTGCTATATTTCTGAAGTGAGGTGAGTGGTTTTTTTCAAGCATATCTGATTGTGAATTTTATATTTGTACTTCTGTGTGTTTATTAAAAAAAATCCTGAAATCGTCACGGATTCTGAAATATCACCTGTATGACAGGTTTACAGGAAACTCTCTATGGATAGCCAGGAAAATAACAGCCGTTTGCTTCGTCTTGCCACATACGCTTCTGTGGCTACTGCTCTTATTCTTATAGGGGTGAAGGCAACGGCGTGGTTTATGACAGGATCGCTCAGTATTCTAGGAACCCTTGTGGACTCGTTGATGGATGTGGCGGCATCACTTATCAACCTTGTGGCGGTACGCTACTCCTTGAAATCAGCCGATGAAAAACACCAGTTCGGGCATGGCAAGGCCGAGTCTCTTGCAGCTCTGGCTCAGGCGTCTTTTATTACCGGATCGGCATTTTTTTTGATGATGCATGCCATTGAACGTCTTAGTTCGCCCAAAGCAGTTACCTCTATTGAGGCGGGTGTTGTGGTGATGGTTTTTTCAATGGCCGCCACTGTTCTACTCGTGCTTTTTCAATACTATGTGATACGAAAAACAGGCTCAACGGCCATTCGGGCCGATGCGTTGCATTATGTCACTGACCTGCTGACCAATGCCAGTACCATTGTAGCGCTTATTTTTATCTCTTTTGGCTGGCAGATAGTTGATCCGCTGTTTGCCATGGCCATTTCGATGTACATTCTTTACAGTGCCTGGCAGATTGCCGGGGATGCCGTCCAGATGTTGATGGATCGAGAGCTGTCCGATGAAATCAGAGCGAATATTCGGTCACTGGTTATTGCACATGATGAGGTGATTGGAATCCACGACCTGCGTACCAGGCAATCAGGTCAGATGAAGATCATCCAGCTGCATCTTGAACTCGATAATGCCATCACTCTCAGCGAAGCACATAGAATCGCTAAAGACGTGGAAGAAGTCCTTTATCGGGAATATCCCATAGCGGACATACTTATTCACCAGGATCCATCTGCTTGTGTGAAGAGAAAAAATCTCTAAAATAAAATTAATGGCGGAGCTGTTTTTTGCATCTGATTTTTTTTTAGATGGTGAAATTTACAAATCCGGCCCACTCTTTATCTGAGCATCCTTGCCTGCTGTCAGAGTCATTACTTCCATACCCGTGAGTTGTTCCAGGGGGACAACCTGTAATTCTTTTTCACGCAACTTTCTAAAAAAAACCTCAATTTCACCGATCCATATCTGTAAATCTTCTTTCTTGTCAGGTGCAATGTCGTGGAGCAGGACAATGTCGCCAGGCCTGATCTTACCCATGAGGCGTCCTGCCAGATTATTAATATTCCTGTTGCCACGGTCCCAGGCACGGCAGCTGAATGAGACAGTTTGCAGGTTTTCATGGTGCAGAATTGATTTGAGTCGCGGGTTACTGATTCCAGCAGGTGGTCTGAAGAGTAGAGGCTTGATTCCGATTTTGGCAATGGCCTCCTGAGTGTCTCTGATGTCTTTACTGAGCTGTTTTGTACTTTTCAGCATGAGGAAGTTGTCATGCCGGTACGAATGATTGCCGATGCCATGACCGGCCGCAATGATCTCACTGGTGAGATCCGGGTGGCATGTAACTTTTTCACCAACAACAAAGAAGGTGGCTTTATAGTCAAACTGGTTAAGCAATGTAAGCAAAAGCGGTGTGGAGAGAGGAGAGGGACCATCGTCAAAGGTGAGGGCAACGCATCGGTTTGCACTGCTGTTGCGGCTGATAACAGGGAGGAAAAAGCCCCATTGGGGGCAGAAGGGAGCGATAAGGCAGCAGAGCAGAAAAAAAAACAGAGGCAGCAGGCCCAGCCAAGGAGATATGAAAAAGAGGGCTATGGCAGTGAAAAAAGTGATCAGTGCGGTTTTATCTGCCTGTGAGAGTGGGGCAGTGTTACGGGTATGATTTTTTTTTCTCATTTTCATGGTGGATTTCGGGGCCGAATCTATCGTTGTCTTGCGGATGCTACTCTATTGAGAATCGCATGAAAATGGAAAATTTACTTTTCCTGAAGAGCAACGGCATCTCTAGCAGCTTTCTGTAGCCACCACTGTGGCATTGGGGGGGGCGACGAAAGAGTATTGTCACCATCAACTGCTTGGGTTCAGGTGAATAATAATGAGATGTACCGACGTGACAGTCAATGAGATTCCATGTCTCACAGTTTTTTTCGTTTCGTTTAAGATTTTATTAAAATGTTGTTTGAAATCAAAAATGAAATATGCTATACAGTCAGTTTTTTATTTAAAACCTGAATCCGTAGGCGTTCGATGGCTATGCAGATTTTTTTTTAAACACACTGAAATAGTGATTTGCGTTAGTGTTTCAGTGTGTTATGAAAAAAAACATCCACTGAGTAGTCACGGGTTCAAGTATGTATTATGAACACGTTAATAGGAGGAGAATCCAATGCAGGGAGCATCTGAAAGTCTTGGTGTGGTAGTTTTGGTTATGCTTGGTTTTGTGGCTGTCAGTGTGGTAGGGCAGCTGGTGAAAGTTTTGATTCGTATAGATAAAAAATAACGACTACGACGTATCTCTTCCCCTGTTTGTCAACGACAGCAGGGGTTTTTTTTTGTTTAAATATATTTCGCAAGGAAATTATGTGTTTACGTCCACTCGTGCCACGGTGTGCCTGATGCATGGTCTGTTGTTTTTCCCCGGTTTGTCCAATGAATTTCCCTTGAAAGTTCACTTATATCAGAATGTTGTGATGTTTTGGTTGAATTCTGTAAGCATTTTGACTATTTTTGTTCTGTTATTTGAATTCGTTTTTTTTAAATGATAGAAGAAGACATAACTACTCAAATGGTGAGGTCAGAAACGGTTGTTCTAGTGCAGAAAGTGGCATGAAAGGCAGCCGTCAGAACAAACAGAACTAGTGAGGAGAATTCTATGAATGGTGCAAGTGAATATCTTGGTTGGGTGCTTCTGGGAACCGTGGGTTTTGTTGCAATCAGTATCATTTTTGAGATTGGGAAACGCCTCTTTCGAGTAGAGTCAGGCAACTCTCAAGTAGAGTAATGTCTGTTTTCAGCATGGCTGGTCAGATTCTTTTACCTGTTTTCGGGTCAAACAGGTGAATATGCTCCGGGAGTGCTGTCAGCATCAGCACTGTTTTCGGGTTGATGTGGTGAACATGGGGCAGGCGGACAGTGATGAGCTCATCGTTTCCCTGCAGTCGTCCATATATTATAGTACTTGCTCCATGGAACTCGGCATGATCCACTGTGAGGGGTAAACCGGTCTTTCCCTTATCTGAGAGGGAAAAATGTTCCGGGCGTATTCCAAAGGTCACTTTCTTTTCTGCTATAATCTGTCTGTTAACTGAATCTACAGAGACTTGAACAGTCTCTGAAAGCTGCACTGAATTTCCATCCGCACTGATCTGTGCGCTTAAAAAGTTCATTGCGGGAGATCCCAGAAATCCAGCAACAAAGATGCTTGCCGGTTTCTCATAAAGCTCCAGGGGCGGGCCGATCTGTTCGGTATATCCATCATTGATCACAACCAGCCTGTCACCCAGGGTCATGGCCTCCACTTGGTCATGGGTGACATATATGCTGGTGACTTTCAGTCTTTTGTGGAGTTTTCGCAGTTCCAGACGCATCTGTACCCGGAGCTTGGCATCAAGGTTGCTGAGTGGTTCATCAAACAAAAAAACTTTCGGCTCTCTTACTATGCAGCGGCCCATGGCCACCCGCTGCCGTTGTCCTCCTGATAACTGTCGTGGCTTACGATCAAGGAGTTCTTCCAGTTGCAGGAGTTTCGCTACCCGGTCCACCCGGACCTTGATCTCCTTTTTACTAAATTTTCTGAGTTTCAGCCCATACGCCATATTCTTAAAGACGGTCATGTGTGGATAGAGGGCGTAATTCTGGAAAACCATGGCAATGTCACGATCCTTCGGTTCGAGAGTGTTTACAACCTTCCCGTCAATCGAAATTGTCCCGCTGCTGATGTCTTCGAGCCCCGCGATCATTCTTAGAAGGGTTGATTTACCACATCCAGATGGGCCGACAATGACAATAAATTCCCCGTCGGCAATATCCGTATTAATCCCATGGAGGACTTCAGTTTCTCCATAAGATTTTATTATATCCTCAATAAGCACCTTGGCCATCTTATTTCTCCGTCTCGGTTAATCCTTTGATAAAAAGTTTCTGCATTCCAATTACCACAAGTACTGGAGGAATCATGGCCAGCAGAGTCGTCATCATAATAAGATGCCATTCGGGAGCCTCTTCCGCTGCTTCAAGCATTTGTTTGATACCCATGACAATGGTGTACATACTTTTGTCCGTTGTGATAAGGAGCGGCCACAGGTACTGATTCCAGCCATAAATAAAGAGGATCACAAAGAGGGCCGCAATGTTTGTTCTCGATACTGGAAGCAGGATGTCTTTGAAAAAACGCATGGGGCCTGCCCCATCAATTCTGGCGGCTTCCAGGAGCTCGTCGGGTACGGTAAGGAATACCTGCCTGAACATGAAAGTGGCTGTGGCCGATGCGATGAGGGGCACGGTGAGCCCCCAGTAATTGTTCAGCATCCCGAAGTTTGCAACGACTTCAAAAGTCGGGAGTATTCGTACTTCAACGGGGAGCATCAGGGTGATAAATATCATCCAGAAGAACATCATTCGGAATGGAAACCTGAAATAAACAATGGCAAAGGCGGAAAGTAGAGATATGGCAATCTTTCCAACAGCGATCATCAGTGCCATTATCAGACTGTTGAACATCATGATTCCCACAGACTGTTCTTTTGCATTCCCGACTCCGTCAACAAAGGCAGCTTTGAGATTAATAAAAAACTGATCTCCAGGGAGCAGGGGCAGAGGAACCTGAGTCATGCGGATGGCGTCGTGGCTTGCACCAACAAAGGTTATCCAGATGGGAAAAGCCACTACTACCACACCGAGAATCAGTACGGTATGACTGAACCAGGCGGCCACAGGACGTTGTTCAATCATGGCGTATCAGGAACCGGTGAAAGTGATGGGGAGTTGGAAGGTTCATTTTTCAGTACTCGACTTTTCGTTCTATGTAGCGAAACTGAATAACAGTCAGGGTAATGACGATAAGCATCAGGATTACGGACTGGGCAGCAGAACCACCAAGATCAAGACCGATGAAACCATCATTGAAAACCTTATAAACGAGAATTTCCGTTGCCTTTGCCGGGCCGCCCTTTGTGACCGCATGGACTATCCCAAAGGTCTCAAAAAACGCATAGACGATATTCATTACCATGAGAAAGAATGTTGTCGGTGAAATAAGTGGAAAAATAATGGTCCAGAATCTTCTGGCAGGTCCTGCGCCGTCAATTGCTGCAGCCTCTATCAGCGATTTCGGGATGGCCTGCATTCCTGCAAGAAAGAAGAGAAAGTTATAACTGATCTGTTTCCAGGTCGCTGCTAGAACAATGAGAGCCATGGCCTGGTTGCCGTTTAGGCGGTGATTCCACTCATAGCCTATACCATGCAGGAAATAGGACACAATACCCAGGGTCGGATCAAATATGAACATCCAGATGGTACCGGCCACCACTGGCGCTACGGCATAGGGCCAGATGAGCAGGGTACGATAGGTACGTGTTCCACGTACTACATGGTCCGCCGTTGCGGCGAGGAGCAGGGCAATGGACAACGATAAAAATGCCACCAGTGACGAGAATACAACAGTTCTTAAAAAGGTACTGAAGTAGATCTCGTCTGAAAAGAGCAGGGCATAGTTTTCAAACCAGATGAGCTCACTTTTGAGGCCAAAAGGGTCCTCAAGAAGCATGGACTGGTATACTGCCTGGCTGGCTGGCCAGATAAAAAAAGCCACAGTTATAATTATCTGGGGTGCTACCAGGAGATATGGCAGTAGTGATGGTTTGAAGTGGGTTCTTTTGATCATGGAAGCTGTTACAGCAGCGGGCCGAAGATGATCCTCTGCTGTAACGGAGTTGTCAGGTGTATAATTGTCTGCTTATCTGTTCGCTTTTTCAAACTTCCTCAACAATTTGTTGCCACGTCTTACTGCATCGTCCATGGCCTCAGTGGCGGTTTTGCTGCCATTCCATATAGCCTCCATTTCTTCATTGATAATGTCGCGAACCTGTACAAAATTACCAAAGCGGACACCTTTGGAATTAGGAGTGGGGGTGTTGAGACTGAGCTGTTTGATGGCTGTGTCGGTGCCAGGGTTTTTGTCGTAAAAGCCTTCTTTTTTGCTCAGCTCGTAAGCAGCTTTGGTAATGGGGACGTAACCGGTTTCCTGGTGCCACCATGCTTGCACATCAGGAGAGGAGAGGTAGCTCATAAACTGGGATACACCTCTGTAGTCACCTTTGGCATGACCTTTGAGGACCCATAATGTCGCACCTCCAATGATGGAGTTCTGCGGTTTGTCGATTACATCTGGTGAGTAAGGCAGCATGGTCTGACCGAACGCAAATTTTGCCTGTTTTTTGATACCACCGTAATAGGCGGAGGAGTTGATCCACATTCCAACTTCCTGATTGATAAACATGGGCAGGCTGTCACCTCTACGGCCGCCATAGAGAAATAGATTTTCCTGCTGGCCTTTGGCGATACTAGCAAGGATATTGGTTACATCCTTGTTGTTAAAGGTGAAGCTGGTATCCAGCCCTGCAAACCCGTTTTCTTTGGTGCCCATAGGAATATTATGCCAGGCACTGTAATTTTCAATCATTACCCATGATTGCCAGCCAAAGGAGAAACCACCCTTGTATCCGGCTGCAACCAGTTTCTTCGATGCCGCAGTAACCTCAGGCCATGTCTTGGGTATTTCTGTTATTCCCGCTTTTGCAAAGGCGTCTTTGTTATACCAGAGAACTGGGGTAGAACTGTTGAATGGCATGGAGAGAAGTTCACCGTCTGCTGTCTGATAGTAGCTGATAACCGCAGGAAGAAAGGCTGATTTGTCAAGTTTTATTCCTGAGTCGGCCATCATCTTTTCAACGGGATATACTGCCCCTTTTGCCGCCATCATGGTAGCTGTTCCAACCTCGAAAACCTGAACAATATGGGGATGTTTTCCGGCGCGGAATGAGGCGATGGCCGCTGTCATGGTTTCAGTGTAATTTCCCTTGTACACAGGGACTATCTTGAATTCTTCCTGTGAGGCATTAAAAGATTCTGCTATCTTGTTAACCCGTTCACCGTTTACACCGCCCATGGCGTGCCACCATTGGATGTCGGTGGTGGCCCAGCTGTTTGCAGCAAGTCCTGCTGAAAAAACTGCAACTGCACTGATGGAGAGAATGGTTTTCTTCAGGTCTCTTCTCATGATTTACTCCTCTGGTTATAGTTACTGTAAGTAATTACAGTTCCGATGTTGCGTTGCATATGTCTGGTTAATTGATTTCTCAAACTATGATGGATTCGCCAAAAATCTTCTTCGTTATGCGCCCCATTAGGAAGTGCCTTTGGGGCAGAAAATTTTAATCATTACGACATACCGTATCGGTACGCAGAAATAATAAAAAATTCACGCCTCGCATCCAGATGAAGTCTGCTTGACCATCTTAACTTCAACCTTCTTACGAGTCTATCAAACTATAGTTTCTGTGGATCATAATCAACAAGAAAGTGCTTCTTAATAGAAAACTAATAACCGGAACCCGTGGTCGTTCGATGGTACTGCAGCCTGTTTTTTTTTCGACCCCGTTGGTTATGATGTGCTATGTTAAGGGGTTCATGGAGGACATGAGCTGCTCAGGGTGCGTCGGACTGCATCCTGCCAGCCATTGTACTTGCTGGCACGTGTTTCCGGGTCAAGGGATGGGCTGAAGCGTGTATCCCTGTTCCAGGAGCTGGCAAAATCAACCGGGCTTGGGCATATCCCGGCCTGAAGGCCTGCAAGATAGGCTGCTCCAACGGCCGTGGTTTCCAAAACTACGGGCCTGTCAACCGGCGCATCGAGAATGTCGGCAAGAAACTGCATGGTCCAGTCAGAGGTGACCATACCACCATCTACCCGAAGCACAGTCTTTTTGTCAGCCATCATATCCCAGTCACCCTGCATAGCTTCAAGGAGATCACGGGTCTGGTAGCAGACAGATTCAAGGGCCGCTTTTGCAAATTCGGAAGGGCCTGAGCTCCGGGTCAGACCAAACATTGCTCCCCGTGATTCTGCGTCCCAGTATGGCGCACCAAGACCGGTAAAGGCAGGAACAAGGTATACATGCTGTTCTATGTCAGATCCTGCTGCGAGTTTTTCAGCATCTGATGCTTTCTGAATGATTCCCAAGGAATCCCGCAGCCACTGAACGGCAGCACCAGCAATGAAAATTGACCCTTCAAGGGCGTAATGTCTTTGCCCCTGCAGCTGGTAGGCAACCGTTGTGATGAGGCGGTTTTTCGAGAGAACCGGGGTCGCTCCGGTGTTCAGCATGGCAAAACATCCGGTGCCGTATGTGGATTTCAGCATTCCCGGCTTAAAGCACGCCTGGCCGATAAGGGCTGCCTGCTGATCTCCGGCGATACCAGAGATCGGGATCTCTCTGTCAAACAGGTTCGCCTTGGTCATTCCAAAATCTGAGGCACAGTCATGGATTCGGGGCAGCATGGATTCGGGGATGTTGAAGAGGTCGAGTAAATCCTGATCCCAGCAACCGGAATGAATATTAAAGAGCAGAGTGCGTGAGGCATTGGTCGCATCTGTCGCATGGACATGACCTCCCGTCAGTTGCCAGAGAAGATAAGAATCCACCGTGCCAAAAGCCAGACGGCCGACCTCTGCCAGATGGCGTGCTCCGTTGACATGGTCAAGGATCCAGGATATTTTTGTGGCTGAGAAATAGGGATCCAGAAAAAGACCGGTTCTGCTGGTGACTAGTTCTTCATGGCCAGCCGCCTTCATGGCAATACAGGTATCACTGGTTCTGCGATCCTGCCATACAATAGCTGGATGGATGGCTTTTCCGTTTTTTCTGTCCCAGATAATGGTAGTTTCACGCTGGTTGGTTATACCGATTGCGGTAATGTCTGCAGCGTTCAGTCCGGATTTTGCAAGGACTTCATGGCAGGTGTTAAGACTGCTCTGCCAGATATCTGCGGGGTTGTGCTCAACCCACCCGGATCTGGGGAAATGTTGTTTGAATTCCTGCTGAGCCACGGCAAGGGGCTTAAGCGTATCGGTGAAAATGATTGCGCGGCTGGAGGTGGTACCCTGATCAATGGCAAGAATATGAGACGTCATAAAGAGCTCTCCCAACTGAAGTGAATCCTTTATACAAACAATTTGTGTCTTACCCCATGAAAACTGTAATACAAAACAAGAACCCGTGAAATCGTTTTTGAAGACAGGAATTTGGAACTGGCACCAAGGCATTTATCCAGCGACTCTAAACTGAAGTTCCTTTTACGGGTCGGCATTGTTGTTTTGTCGGACGAAGCCGCTATGCGGGAATACCATTCGATGAGTTTTCATATTTTCAATCAACGCAGTGTAACCTCAAGCTTTTCTTGTAATATACCAATGGCGGCAATGCAAGTGCATTTGCAATATCTGAAACTGGCTGGTCTGAGACCTGAAACCATTGACACCCATTCACGCACAACTCAGAAGAGTTGGTAGCTATTTCGATTGCCGGATCGACAGCCTTTCAACCGACTAGCTCCTTGGCTACTTCAATGCCCTGCTGAAAAGTCGTTTCTTTGAGTACTGTCAATCTCGATTTGTATGGGCTTAAATTATTCTACTCCAGATTACTGCATTTCTGATAATGCCTATTTCGGTAGGAGTTATAACTGTTTCTTATAGTGGCACAATTGTTACAGACGTCACTATGGCCTCCAAGCTGAGAAGTCCTGCAGGACATAATTGCTGCCACTACTTTTCGCTGATTTTTGATGACAGGATAACTGCCTTAAACTTTTCCCGTACCTGCGAAAAGATGTTGTGATAAAACTCTAGGCCGAGGTGTGTTCAACAAAACTGTTAAAATCGCTTTGCCCAACCTACACCTGGATCAACAGTTGATATTAATTGTTGTTGCCTTTTAATGGAAATGTAGATGTGCTATAATAGCATGAAGTTACGTAATAATATGAGCATCAAAGATGCCTCTTTGGCACTGTCGTTTGCTATTCATGTAATTACATTAATAAAACAAGAGATGAAAATGAGGATTATCTGTAGAAAATCAATTTTGTCGCTGGTAGCTGTGTGTCTTAGCAGCCATTGCTCACCCGAATTGCTGGATGCCGCAACCGGCCCAGCTAATGAATATCTTGATCTGGATATCAGCCAGTTGATGCAGCTTACAATCACTTCAGTGGCTAAAACACCGCAACAATTTTCCGATGCTGCTGCTGCTGTCTTTGTGATTACTCAGGATGATATCCATCGATCAGGAGTGACTTCAATCCCCGAGGCTTTACGTATGGCGCCGGGACTACAGGTAGCACGAGTTGACTCTAACAAATGGGCTATTACTTCCCGTGGTTTCGCCAGCACTTTTGCCAATAAATTACTGGTGATGATTGATGGCCGTACTGTCTATTCACCTGCGTTTTCCGGGGTGTATTGGGATGTTCAGGATACACTGCTTGATGATATAGACCGAATTGAGGTGATTCGAGGACCTGGGGCAACAGTATGGGGTGCCAATGCGGTCAACGGTGTTGTTAATATAATAACAAAAAAAGCAAGTGATACCCAGGGCGGACTTATCAGCCTCGGTGGCGGCAGTCATGATCAGCTTATGACCGGACTCCGCTATGGCGCTGCAATTGGGGAAGCTATCCATGGACGTGCATATCTTAGCTATCATAAACGAGATTCCTTTGAGCTTCATGGTACAGGAGAAGATGCCAATGATAACTGGGACAGCCTGCGTGGCGGATTTCGTCTGGACAGCCAGGATACAGGGGAACACTCCTGGACGTTGCAGGGCGACCTTTATTCCAACAATGAAAACCAGACTGTATCTCCATTCTGGGTATCTGACCCTCCCTATTTGTTGGAAAAAAAGGATGAATTTGAGGCATCTGGCTGGAATGTACTGGGGCGCTGGCAGAAAGAGCTTTCTCAGACAAGTTCCTGGACTGTTCAAGCCTACTACGATTATACAAATCGTGACGAGGCAATCATGGAGCAAACTCACGCCACTTTTGACCTTGACCTGCAGTATCAAAGGCAATTTGGTATGCGAAACAGTCTGGTTATGGGGCTTGGATATCGCTTTGTAGATACCAGTTTCAACAATACTTCCCAGGTATCGGTGAATCCAGGTGAACAGTTTGAGAACCTCTATAGCGGCTTTGTTCAGGATGAGATCATGTTGGTATCTGATCGTCTCTGGGTGACTCTGGGGGCCAAATGGGAGCACAATGATTTTACCGGACATGAGTTCCAGCCCAGTGGGCGTCTACTCTTTAAGGCCACAGATAAGCAGACACTCTGGGCGGCAGTTTCCCACGCTGTGCGGACACCTTCGCAGTTTGAGAAGAGTGGAAAAATTACCATGGCAGTTGTTCCAGTCGCTCCAAACGATACCATGGAATTTACATTAAACGGCAGCGAACAGTATTCTTCTGAGGAATTAACCGCTTACGAGGGGGGGTACCGCTGGCTGGCTCTTTCTAGCCTGTCACTGGACCTTGCTATTTTTTATAATAATTACGATAAGCTGCAAGTAGTCGACCCGGAATCTCCCCAGTCTTTCAATAATCTGTATTTTTCTAATAATATGGAGGGTTCAACCTATGGTGTGGAGCTGGCATCTGACTGGAAACCTGTCAACTGGCTTAAACTCGGGCTTGGTTATACCTATATTGGTTTTGATTTGGAAGTAGGTGTTGATAGCAGTTCAGATTTGGGTGAAATCACTGAAAAAAGCAGCCCCATGCACCAGTTCTCTTTCCAATCATCCATTAACATCAATGAAGAGTTGCTGTTTAACCTCTGGGTTCGTTATGTTGATAAATTGGAATCCTCTAAGGAGCTTCTTGTTCAAGGCAGTCAGGTTAACGAATATTTGACACTCGATGCCAATATATCCTGGTGGCTGCAGAAAAATATGGAGCTGATACTTGTTGGGAGAAATTTGGTTAATTCCAGCCACTTGGAGTATATTTCAGAATTTTTCACACCACCGACAGAAGTCGGACGCAGTGTATATGGAAAGCTTACCTACCATTTTTATATTTCTCAGTAGTTTTCAAGATGACACGAAAATCTCTCCCCATATTTCTTCTTATTTTGTCCATATGGATAGGTGTGCTTCCTATATCTACTGTCGATGCCCGAGCAGTTAATGGTGAGGTGGAATATAAAATCAAGGCCGCCTTTCTCTTGAATTTTGCCAAGTTTATCAATTGGCCAGAGGGGTCATTCGGCGACGAGGAACAATTATTCACAGTTTGTGTAATAGGCGAGAACCCTTTTGGTTCCGCTCTGTCGGCTATCGAATCACGAACCGTCGGTAACAAAAAAATTATTCTACGGTATGTTGATGATATGACGCAGGTGGCAGGTTGTCGTCTGCTCTTTATCAGCGAATCTGAAAAAAACAATCTTTCAAGCCTTCATGAGGCTCTTGCTGGTCAAACTATTATCACGGTGAGTGATATAAACGGGTTTGTCGGGTTCGGGGGTATAATTGAGTTTGTCACCAAAGACAGCAGGCTTACTTTTAAGATTAATCTGAGCGAGGCCCGGGAGCAAGGGTTGGGTATTGATTCTGCTCTTTTAAACCTGGCGCTGGAAGTTAAACGCTGAAATAATGAAAACCTGGTTTAAGCAACTGCCCGTCAGGCATAAGCTAAATACAATTATCCTGTTGTCCTGCAGCATGGCGTTATTGCTTACCACTGTAGTTTTTTTCGTCAGCCAGATTTATCTTGATCGTCGACAGTTGCGTGGGGAGCTACAGACTCTTTCCAGTGTGATCGCTGAAAATAGTCGTGCCGGTGTGGCTTTCCAGGATAGAACCACCCTGAAAACCATTCTGGCATCTCTTGCAGCCAAGCCGTCGATCGTTCAAGCAGCAATCTACTCCATGGACTTGGAAGTATTGGCTGAATACAATAATGCAGTCTTTAAGGGGCAGGTGCATATGGGTCTTTCTCCGAAGGATCAGCGCTTACGTCGTTTTCTGGTGCACCAGGATCATGTCTATGTCAGTGAACCCATTGTTTTGGACGGTGAACAGATCGGAACTCTGCTTATTCAAGTGAGTCTTGTAGAGGCACGTAATAACCTGCTGATACTCGGGGTCAGTATGGCCGGTATCATGATGTTTAGCCTGTTGGCAGCTATGCTGCTCTCCACTCGCTTTCTCAGGGTGATTATAACCCCGATTAATGCTCTTTCCGCGGCAATGAAACGCATTTCAAAGAAAAAACAGTATGATCTTCGCATTTCGGTAACAGGTAATGATGAGCTGGGACACCTGGCTACGGGGTTCAATGACATGTTGGACCAGATTCAGGAGCGTGATGCACATCTTGAAGAAAAAGTCGTCATGCGAACTAAGGATCTTGTGGAGGCAAAGGAGGCTGCCGAGGCGGTCAGTCGTGCCAAAAGTGAGTTTCTGGCCAATATGAGCCATGAGATCAGAACTCCCATGAATGGTGTTCTTGGTGTTGCCGATCTGTTGCTGCGGGCCAGTCTGTCTGAGGAATCCAGGAAATTTGTTCGCACTATCCGTGCTTCCGGGAAAGATTTACTCTATATAATTAATGATATCCTTGATTTCTCAAAGATTGAAGCCGGTCGACTCGAGCTTGAAAAGATCAACTTTGATCTGCGCGAACTGACTGATTCCATATATAACTTCTTTTCTCACAAGGTCAGTGAGAAGGGATTGAGCATGACCAGCCGGGTTGAGGATAAAATTCCGCAGATCGTCTATGGTGATCCGGCACGATTGCGCCAGATTCTTGTTAATCTCATAGGCAATGCAATAAAATTTACCGATTATGGCAGTGTGCATTTGCATGCCGGGCTTGTTGAATTAAAAGACCGAACATGTCTGTTATCGTTTGAAGTGCGCGACACCGGAATCGGCTTAAATGAAAACCAGGCGAAGGTAATTTTTGACACTTTTGCCCAGGCAGACTCCAGTACAACTAGAAAGTATGGAGGAACCGGTCTGGGTCTGACAATCTCACGGCAACTTGTTGAGATAATGGAGGGAGAGCTGGAAGTGGCAAGTGAGCTGAATGTAGGGAGTAGTTTTCAGTTTACAATTCGGCTGGAGGTTCCGGCAGATCAACAAATAGCTCTGGCAGAATATCGACAGGAACAGGACGAGCCGGAAACAGACATCTGCATGTATGATTGTCGGGTTTTACTTGCGGAGGACAACCCCACTAATCAGATTGTCGCCGAAGGGATGTTGGAACTGTTCGGTTGTGAGGTTTACCTTGTTGAAAATGGCAGGCAGGCAGTGGAGGCGGTTAAAAAAGATAGCTACGACATAATCTTCATGGATTGCCAGATGCCCGAACTCGATGGCTATAGTGCGACCGGTGAAATCAGAGAATTTGAGCAGTTGGCTGGAGTTGTCCGTACTCCGATAATAGCACTTACCGCCCATGCAATGAGTGGTGATCGGGAACGTTGCTTCACTGCTGGAATGGATGGCTACCTGAGTAAGCCTTTGTTTCAATATCAACTCCAGGTAATGATGAGTAAATGGGTATCAAAATTTGAACGGGATGTTGTGTCTGTTAAAGGGGCTGTGGAACCAGACAGGCCGACGGTTGATGGCATACACTTTGATGCTAGTTCATTACAAAATTATCAGGATATACAAACAAAAGATGGACCTGACATTGTTACCAAGATTGGTGAAAGTTATCTCGAAAATGCTCCAGTTCAGCTGCAGTCCATTAAGGACGCTGTTCATAGGCAGGACCCTGATGCACTATGGCAGGCTGCTCATACCATGAAATCAATGAACGCTTCCGTGGGAGCGATAAGAATGGCAGATATTTGCCATAACCTTGAGGTGAATGGCAGAGCAGGAAGTCTTGAGAACAGCGACCAGCTGTTTGCAGACCTTGAAGAGGCATTCCTGTACGTCAAAGATCAGGTGCATGCTATCCTGGCCAGGAATAGCAATTGACAGGAAAGAAATCTTTCACACTACCGGTAACTGCTGAATGTGCCATGTCGTTGTTTGAAAATGGTATTTATCAGAGCTAGTAGTCGCCTCCTTTGCTGCTATTCCCAGTCTGTTATGGAGGTCAGATCGGATAGGTTGCTTTGAGGCCGAGCGAGAAAATAGGTTTTATAGCCACTTGCTGCGACCAGACTGGCAAAAGGCATACTGAAACCCTGCTGTATAATAGCCGTACTGGCCACCTTGCTGCTCTCTGGTTGTGTCAGGTAAGAAGGATGCTGCATTGTTATCGAAGTGAGGAATAAAAATGCCCTCCTGTTCCAGAAGTTTTTGCGACGCCAGCAATATTGGCTTGGGACAGAGGGGAACGGGGGGGGAAGTAAAGCGGATTTTATTTTTTGCTGGCACAGCCCATGAGCCAGACAAGTTCCTGATTTGAGCGACTGACACTGTTGACTTTAACCTGAAATCCTGCCTCTTTCAATAGCACTGCCATGGTATCGGCATCTCTGTAATATGTTTTTTTACCAGCCAGTTTGATCCGATACTCCTCGAGTTTCCAGGATAATGATGGAACACCGTCTGGGCGGGTGACAAATCTGGCAAGTACAATACCCCTGTGGGCCATTCCCTGAAAACAGTTTGTGAAGAGTGTCTGTACGCTGAGGTCGTCGAGGTAGTGGAGCATATCCAGCAGCAGAACCAGGTCAGGAGCATGTGGGAGGACTGGGAGTTCCGGAGCGGCATTCTCCACAATCTGTCCTCTGTCTCCCATGGCCAGGGCTGCCACCCGGACTCGCTCATTGTCAGGATCAACGCCGTATATTTTCGCATTTGGGAAATATTCCAGGCACCAGCAGCCGGGAATTCCGTATCCGCAGCCAATGTCAAGGATGGTTGTGATTCGATCCTGTGCTCCATGCAACAATTCCGGCAGATCCGTGAACATCGGGTCGTACTGAAGTTTGAACCGGGCAAACATGCGGGGGTATGCCTCCATCAGGCGAAACCTGTCCCGTGTGTTATGGATGATATCCTGCTGAACTATTCGATTAGGAGATTCTTTTTTGAAATATATTTCAAGCAGGGGTGGTAGCAACAGAAAAGCACCCAGCAGTGAATAGCCTATTCCCAGCAGTGAGGTGATGCCGATTGAGCGCAGCAGGGAGTGGTCAGCCAGGCAGAGTACACCAAATCCGATGATGGTTGAGGAACCGGCCATAAAAACAGCCATGCGAACACGGCTGAAGGCGGGATGGGCAGAATCGCGGTAGCGCTGATGTGCCCTGACAAAGAAGATGGAGTAATCTATGCCCATGCCGAGGATGACAATGGAGAGCATGAGGCCGGGGATGTCCAGGGGATGACTAATGAGTTTCATGGTTCCAAGGGTACATACATAGGAGAAAAGGGGGGGGGTGAGGGTGATAAGGGCAAGCTGCCAACTGGCAAAAAAGAGCAGCAGCAGGGCAACGATACTCGTAGCAATGATCGCAAGCATGGTGAGGAAACTATTAAAGAGGATTTTCGCGAGCTTACTGGAAAAATAAGGACTGTCAAATATCTTTCCCTGAGCGCCATAGCTCTTATAAAAATCTTCACTGTTGTACTTTTTGCCGGGACTTATGTTTATAAACTGTATAAGCCTTCCTTCCTTCTCTGATATACCTAGGGGTTTGAAAAACTTTTCGGGAATATCTGTAGCCTTCGGGGTGAACCCGGGATCAAGGATTGTCAGGAAGTGATTAAATGCATCATTTCTGAATCCGTTCCTGCTGCTGCTCTTCATGAGATTCAGGCGAAGGTCATTTATCCTGTCATCGGTCCAGAATGCCTTCCAGTCGTCCAGGTTCTGCGCCGCTTGTTCCTCACCTGGGAAAACCATGGAAGCAGAAAATGCGGCATCGATTTTCCCGGCTGTCATATCTTTACTGAGTCTTCTAAGAATTCGATCGTTCTGCTGTTGAAGGGCAGCAATGGAGTTACCTTCAAGCATAAGGATAACCTTGTTTCCCATCTCTCCCCACACCTCAGTGAAGAGTTTGTCTGCTGCCATGGTCTCTTCACTCACCGTATTCATACTTTCAAGGCTGACGTTAATCTCAGGCCGGGCAAAAAAGAGCAGGACGCAGGCAAGGATAAAAGATGCTACTGCACCTGTTTTCCCTGTGGAGTAGAGTGCGTTCACCAGGCCCTGTAGGGGGAGTCTTCGGGTTCTGGAGGGTGGCGGCATGGAAGGGGTGAGGTAGGGGAAAATAAAATGGACAAAGAGGAAGGAAAAGAACACTCCCATGGCAGTAAACTGCCCCAGTTGTACAAAAATTGGAAATCCGCTGAAGGAGAGAGTGAGAAAGGCTCCACAGGTGGTGAGAACTGCAAGGATTCCAATGGCTCTGATCTCCCGTGAAGCATCTTTTCCCCTGGTTGTTTTGCTGCGGTCAAGGAAGAGCAGGTAGGCAATGCCATGGTCTACGGTTATGGAGATTATGGCACCGCCAAAGCCGAGTACCATGATGGAGATTGAGGAATGAAAGAGTGAGAAAAGCAGTAGGGAAACAGCGGTGCCGGCAAGGGCAGGAAGCAGCGAGAACAGTCCCAGCAGAGGACGGGGAAAGGCAATAAAAAGTAAGATTCCTATTCCTGCGGTGGAAAGCAGGAGTGCCAGATTGACGTCGTGGCGAATAATACGTTCGTTATCCAGTGCCGCCCGGTAGGCTCCCACGGGGGTGAGGGTGATTTCTGTGTTTGTGGCGCTGTTGTTGTATTGCTCTGCAAGACTTGCAGCAACATCGTTGAGAAGTTCAGATATCTGTCTGGCTGTCGCTGTGTTGGTCCCTGTGGTATCAGGTCTTGCCGTAACCAGCATGTGGCGTTTATCTGCTGAAAAAACAAAACCGTTGTGAATACTGGTGCCACTCACTGGGGCCAGCATTGCCATTCTGGCCATAACCGGTTCCATGAACCCAAGGGGATCATTTATAATAAATTTGCTTTGACCGATCCCTTCAAGGCTGCTCAGCTTCTGGTGGATGGATTTGAACCGCTTTTCAATAAACTGTTTATTCAGGCGAGGAGCGATGTCTTGTTTAAGCTGATTGGAGGAAAAGAGGAGAGGCAGGCTGGAGGTGACCTGGAGGGCTAGTTCCGGTATAAGGCTTGATATCTCGCTGGTACCCACATCTGTGAACAGGCCACTGTTTCTGAGCGCCTCTTCCAGCTCCTTGCCACAGGCCACCAGCAGGCGAGGATTTTTGGTGCCGGCTGATATATCAATCGCAATCTGATCCTGAATAGGATGGCTGCGGAAAATATCAAGGGCGTCTTTTATGATCTTTTCTTCAACTGGGAGAGAGCGTACAATGTCTGTATCGATGGAGAGACGAAAGATACCAGCTGCCGCGGTGCAGAAAATCAGGACAAAAACAGTGATGAGAAGGCGAATGTTAAACACGGTTGGATGTCGGCTCCGGGATTCAGGGATATGATGAGAAAAATATGCTGCCAGTTCAGCTGCTCAGTCTAACATGATAGGGACAGAAAAGAAAAGAGGTCGGTTTTATGAACTTACCCTATTTTAGTACGGCGGAGAGCGCAATAAGGATGAAAGTTACAAGATGCAGCAGGAGAATAATGATCTTATGTCTTTGAAAAAATTCATTTGCTCTCTGAATAAAAGGCAGTCCGCCGCAGAATCTTCTGATCCGGTCCAGTAAAATAGTCTTGTTGTCAGTGGCTGCACTGGATTGAAATGCAATCATGGGAGAGAGGGCAAAACCTTTTTTACACTGCTGCTGCAGCAGGTTGTCAAAAGGGATGCCGCTCCAGAGTTGATTACTGATATGGCGAGCAAAATCGTGATGAAGGCAGTAGGCGTGGGCGAGGCAGCGATAGTGAATGGCTACTACATTTTTATTTGTGGTTTTTGTTGATTTACTGCTGATAGCTCCAAGGAAAAAGGCTTCCCAGCGGAGGGTTCCTCCGAGGAACTGCAGAGCGTTGCTGAGTGGTTCCGGGTGAAAATTTTTTATGAGTATGTCATCCTCAAAGACAAGGATGTGTCTGGCTCCAGCTTCGAGTCCCTTTTTCAGGCAAAGGATGTGAGATTGGAAGATCCCCTGTTCTTGATTTGCGGGATGTTTCTGGACAATGACAAACTCTACCCTGTCCTCCAGGCCGCAGGCGGAAAACTGCTTTTTGGCTTCAGTTCTGCGGTCAATCCGAGTATCTATTGAAATACAGTAGATTTTGTCAAAAAATGACCAGGGACTGGAAGTGGGATTCGTTGGCATTATATTGAATTTCCGGGAGAAGTGCAGGTGCTGGTACAGGTTAAAAAAATAATCATAAAAATTGCATCCATTGACTTTGTCCGTACAGCTATAGAGGAAGAGGCGGATCTCTCTGCTTTTAAGGAAAAGCCCTCTCTGGAGGTCATTGCCGGTGTTTTCCTGATCGTTCTGAGCTCACTGCTCGGCTGGCCTACAGTTGCAGTTTCGGGAGTTTTGGCTGTAAAACTGGACGAACCACTTATTGCAGTAATTGGTGGTCCTCTTGTCTACGGTTTCTCTTATCTGGTCTTTTGGTTGGGCATGTATTTTTCCGGTGCCAGATATTCACTTATTTTCTTCCGCTGGCTCACCCGCGTCACAGTGGAAAAAATGCTGAGGTGGGCTGGTTATCAGGAGGTCTGATCATATTTGTGCCCATATTCCGCATTTTCGGGAGGCTGGATAACGTAATTACTATCAACTCTAACACACTAAAAAGGGCCAGGGAATAATACCCGCAAATGCCAACGGCCTTGGCGTTGGCATTTTCCTGCCATCAGCAGAAGGTGCCGACCTGCCTCATCCAGGCCCCCACCAGCTGTTTAAAAACGAACGAGAGCGGTTTTGATATCTATTCTGAAGTTTAGAGTTTCACGCACCAGTCCATCATCATGATGGAGGCGGATGATTTTCCGCTAAATTGTTCTCTGACTTAAAACCATAACGGTTTTCCATCGTGTTTTTATCTTTTGGCTGTGGCTTTTGCTCAACTGGTGGTCTGAATATTCGACACTTCGGCTTCCACCATGTCCTGATCCGAACATTGCTTGAAATCATTTGCAGGCCGAGACGTACATGACCTGCGGTAATCAGGTTTTCTTTTCTCCAGGGTGTCAGCTGCATTAAATCCTGCATCTGATCACTGCAATATGTTGCAAGTATCTGCAGTAACGCATAAGCGACTGACAATATCTGCGTCCAACGATGCAGAACCTGTCTGGATTGTTACCATGAGTTTTTTCAACCCTATCTGTTTTTCATCTGATTGAAGAGGTTCTCTGTGGACCATCTCTTTGCGTAGTAGATGAATATTTGCTGGGGCATTAAGCAGCACAGCGTTGACAGGATCAAACGTTGCTTTTAAATTGCCATTTTTATCATCGAACCGCAAACAAAACGACTCTAACCTTGCGCCCTTTTATGAATCTGGCAAGGCAAATTGCACTTCGATAACGAACCCATAGCCATTTGCTATAGATAAAGACATGTTCATGAGTTTCAAGTAATGCCGCAACAACTTCGGGAGTGAACTTATTACCATATTTTCGTGGTCGTCTTCTCTCACCTGTTACAATGGGAATTTCATATAGCGCCGTGTCGTATCGCACCTAACCAATAGCATGAAAGTCGAGACTTAGTATATTCTCAATATACGGCTATATCATGAACCAGTTGTCTACAAGGAAAATAACCCTTTGTCCGGCAAAGACTGGTGCGATAACACGAAGTAACAAGTTTGCAGCATCGAGTTTTGGTTTGTTCCGGTGTTGATGATGAATTGTACTTCCGGGTGCTTTCTTTGAACACCGGTAGATGAAAGTGTCATCAAACAGAAAAAACCAGGTCGGTTGTGGAAAAACAGCAATCATTAATCTGGCCAGATGACCTCCCAACGCAATGCACGATCATTTATCATGCTGCAGCTACGGACAGGGTTGATGGCAAACCAGGCTTCTGTAACGAAACTAACCTGAGTGGTTACCTTAGCACCTTTTTGGCTGAGAAAGCGCGCCTACCGCTATTGTGTTGTTGCGTTAATATGTTGTTAATGTTCTGTTGATTTTTAGATTTGTTTTAGTTGATGTGGTCTGATTCCAGATCGCAGGCTATGTCAATGTGAAACTCCAGAATCCAAATTCCCGTAAGATACTAATGTACACAAAAAACACCAGAATAATCGCTGTCTAATAATTTTTTTGGTTGGATGAAAAATGCTGAGGCCTGGAAAAGGCTGAGTGGCTTCTTGCACAATATCCCTGGAAAAACCGATTGACAAGGAACTGTATAAAATATCTGAGATGAAGAATATGGTGTTCCAGAATCAATGGATAATGTTTATCTTGCATTATACATACGACGTATATGGACATTCTCTGAAATATCCTCATGTCAGAAAGAATTCATCTACTCATCAAACAATAATTTTAACATACTAAAGTTTCTTGATTCTTTATTGTTTTGTCGGTAGGTTAGTTATATGGGTGATTGGTAAAACCTGCATCTCGGTAAGCATCAATGATTTAAGTATCCCTAGTGCAATAGATAATTATTCATAAATGGGTACTACAGAGATAAACAAGATGGCGTCGCGCTGCGCGCGACGCCATCGGCCCGAGCTGAGCGGAAACCGCTCCAACGCCATGATGGCTGACTTCTTTTAATGAACAATGGTGGGCAAA
>JALSMA010000070.1 GCA_026988015.1 Desulfobulbaceae bacterium
AAAAAGACTCTTGGATTTGTACAATTGGCCCTTTTGGTAAAAATATTGGCTAAATTTACGGACTGGCTCATGCCAGTAAAATCCATTCAGCTTGTAGCTGGATGACTTATTGAGGAAGCTCTAAATAGTAATAAAAATAATTTGAGGTCATCTCATGGATCCTGCTCAATTGATTCCTGCACCGGATGTGCTCCAGGTTCCCTGGGGCTGGTTCCAGGTACTTCTTACGATAACATTTTTTCTGCATCTGGTGGTGATGAATATCCTACTTGGCTGTTCAATTATCACTTTCTTACGCCATGCTTCAGGAAAAAGTACCGATTTGAACAAAAACATATCCAGGAAATTGCCTCTCACTGTTGCCTTCACCGTGAACTTTGGTGTGGCACCCTTGCTTTTTCTGCAGGTTCTTTACGGTCATTTCATGTATACGAGCTCAGTGCTCATGGCCGTTTACTGGTTGTCTATATTTGGTATTGTGATTTTTTCTTACTACGGTGCTTATATTTACACCATGAATTATGATAAAATCACTGATTTCCATACGGTACTCACCGGATTTATTGTGGTAACTTTGCTGGTTGTGGCCTTTATTATTACCAATAATTTCTCTCTCATGACAAATATCGGCGCCTGGCCAGCCTATTTTGAAAATGCCCAGGGGACTATTCTGAATCTTTCCGACCCCAACCTCTGGCCCCGCTTCCTTCATTCGGTACTGGGATCGGTTGCAGTAGGTGGCATGGCCATAGCGCTTTTTTATGATTTTAAGAAACGTAAAGGAGAGGCGAAGGCGGGTGATGGGATAGCCATAGGTGTTAACTGGTTTGCAGGAGCCACCATGCTGAATTTCGGAGTTGGCTTCTGGTACTGGGGTACTCTTCCCGAATCGGTTCTGGCCCTCACTGGTGACGGAAGTGCCTTTTTTGTTATATTTATTATTCTTGGTATCGTCGCAGCCATCTTTTCCCTGATTCAGGGGATGCGGCATCAGGTTCGGCCCGCAGTCTATTTTCTGATGGGGGCAATCTTCTGTATGGTACTGGTACGAGAATTTGCAAGACGACTTACTCTGGAACCATGGTTTGAAACTTCTGACTTGGAGGTGGTGGCCCAATATTCGCCTCTTGTTGTATTTCTCATTTCTTTTGCAGGAGGCTTGCTTCTCATTTGGTATATGATCAGGCTTGTTATTACAGGTAAGGAGGTGCAGTCATGAATTATCCTGTATGGCTGCTTGATTTTTTCGGTGGTGGCACACTCATTGCTCTCATTGCTGTGGTGCATGTTTACGTATCCCATTTTGCAGTTGGTGGAGGACTGTTCCTGGTTCTAACCGAGCGTAAAGGGTTACGGGAAAATTCCCCGGCGATCCTGGAATACACCAGGAAACATGCCCGTTTCTTTCTCCTGCTCACTATGGTTTTCGGGGGACTCACCGGGGTTGCCATCTGGTTTACCATAGCCCTGCTCAGTCCGTCGGGAACCTCTTCACTTATCCATACCTTTGTCTTTGCCTGGGCCACCGAGTGGGTCTTTTTTCTTGGAGAAATTGTTGCTCTTCTTCTTTATTACTATTATTTTAATAAGATAAGCTCAAGGAATCACCTGATCCTAGGCTGGCTCTATTTCCTCTGTGCCTGGCTCTCTCTCTTTATCATCAATGGGGTGATCGATTATATGCTTACTCCCGGGGACTGGTTGAATGATAAGAATTTCTGGTCGGGGTTTTTCAATCCCACCTTCTGGCCGGCACTCTTTTTTAGAACATTTCTGGCACTGATGATTGCCGGACTTTTTGGATTTCTTACCAGTGTGAATATCAAGGATGCTGAGTTGAGGCACAGGATGGTTCGATACTGCGGCTTCTGGCTTATGGCACCCCTAGTACTGCTGCTGGCATCTGCATTCTGGTATAAGATTGCTTTGCCGCCGGCTCAGCAGGAGATGATATTTACAACTTCTCCGGAGATGAAGCCTTTTTTGTCAGGCTTTGTCTATATATCTCCACTGCTCTTTGCGGGAGGTCTGCTCATCGCAGCACTCAAGCCTCAAGCCGTACGTCGTCCCATGGCCTGGGTTCTGCTGCTGCTCGGTTTTCTTTACATGGGCAGCTTTGAATTTATGAGGGAGGGTGGTCGTAGACCCTATATCATTCATAATTATATGTATTCGACCTCCATTTTAAAAACAGACCTTCCGGAGGTCCAGCAGAAAGGAGTGTTGCAGTATGCCCGCTGGGTGAAGAACAGAGATATCACTTTGGAAAACAGAATGGAGGCGGGAGCTGAATTGAGTAAGATTCTCTGTCTCCCCTGTCACTCAACAGGTGGTCCTTTGAATGATATCATCCCCATTGTGAAACGTTTTACCCCCCACGGACTTGAATCTTTTATCATGGGTATGGGGACAGCCAATCCATACATGCCGCCATTTGCAGGAACTAAGGAGGAGGCATCTGTTCTTGCAGAGTATCTTACCACGATTCTGGTGCCAGGGTTCAAGGCTGTTGTACCGCAGATAACTCCGGTTCCTGTGAGGAAAATAGCCTTTGATGCTGATGACGCTGAATATGTTCTACTCGCTGGTTCCACGATGGGGACAGTTCTTTTCAGTGAACCTGAAGAGTCGGGAATGGATCTCTCTTATGGTGCTCCAAAGCTGCGTGCCCAGTTGTTTTTTCGTGATGTGAGCCCAAGTCTTATTATGGATGATGCCGGTATACGTTTCACAATGGAGACCGGTGACGGCATAGTAACAGGTGTGATGACAGCAGGTGATGGTTATTTTGAGGCCAGTCTTGGAGAGATCCCAAAACCTGTTAAGCCCTACCAGCCTTTTTTTATAGTTGAATTTGAGGCGGAGGTTGATGGAAAGGTGGTGGCTGTGACACAGGCCCGAATTGGTGTTTCCACGGAACTTGGCTGCCGAAACTGTCATGGAGGCAGTTGGCGACAGGATGGCCGCAGTGGCATGTCCAAAGAGACGGTTGCAGGGATTCTCGCTTCCCATGACCGTAAAAGTGATACCAGGCTTAGCGAGGAGTTAAGACAGGGAAATATTGTGGTTTGTTCATCCTGTCATGGTGATGTGATCCGTGGAACCGCCAGTCTTCCCGGTTTGTTGAATCTTTCTGCATCGATCCACGGTTTCCATGCCGGATTACTTGGTGACGGAGAGGAAAACAGCTGTGTACTCTGTCATTCTTCCAGCGATACAGGGGCCAGTCATTCCTTTGATGGAATACATAAACAGCTGGAACTGTCCTGCAGTAACTGCCATGGCAGTCTTGCTGATCATGCTGCCAGTCTGCTGAAGCAGGAAGGTGCAAATGGTGAGGCGGAAAAACTACTCTCTTTTCTTGGCGGCAAAGTGGAGACTGCCATGGAGGATATAAATGGCCGCCGTCCATGGGTCATGGGGCCGGATTGCCTCAACTGCCATGTCGGGTTTCAGCCACCGGAAACAGATACAACGTTTAATCTCTGGACCGAAGATGAAAGTGGTCTGTTTCGTAATCGCATGGGGCAAGCCACGGTGGTTCTCTGCAGTTCCTGCCATGGGCAGGCGCATTCACTTTATCCGGTTACAACTCCTTACGGTAAAAGGATAGGTTCACTGCAGCCGGAGCAATATCAGAGGAACCCTTATCCCATTGCTGCCGATATGGGTTGTGCCGTTTGTCATACGGAGGAGATGGAGGATGAGATGCATCATCCTGGATCACTCGGTACTTTCAGAAACCGGGAGTGACAGGGGGCAGATGATACCTGTCACACTAACAAATAGGGCTGAAGGATAAAAAGACTCTTCACCAGCCCTTATTCTGTTTTAAGTGTCCTGGTTTCATGACGGTTTCGTGGTTGTTTTTTTATTAACATGTGGACATTAACAGCTGAAGTTCGTATCAGGACGTGTTTTACTTAATCACTCACCTCCCTTCTGGGTATTCCCTGCATCCGCAACGAATGCTCACGAATTCAGGAGGATTGTAAAAAGGGGCAATATGCAAGGCATGAAAGCAATTGAGGAGAAAAATGTTCTGCAGCCATTTGTAAAAAAGCTGGAGAGTTGGGGGTGCCAGGTATTACGTGCTGTTAACCGGCCCAATCCCTACAGGGGTGGGTTTTCCATCCTTTTTCGTTGTGATGCCGCAACAGCACGAGCTATTGCAGACTTGGGAATTTCCCAGATTCTGCTTGATGTTCGGGCTGACACCTACCTGTTACGGCTTCCTGAAATAAACATAGACGCAAGTCCCGAATCCCACCCTGTAATACTTCCGTGGAATGAGGTTACCAAAGAAGCAAAGCTGCAGGAACTGCTGCAGCTCTGGGAAAGCGGTGGGGATATTCTGGAGAGAAGGAGAAACCGGCTGGGACTCTTTTATCAGGAAAAATAACAGGTTCCTGTTGAGAGTCCTCTGGGGCCGATTTTTTTACTGGAATTTTTTTGTTAACTCCCTGAGGCTTGATATTTGTCCGGAAAGACGTTCAGCTGTATCATTTATTTCATCACCGCTGCTGGAAAGTTTTGAGACGATATCACTGGTTTCTGCAATATTCTCAGCAATTTCTGATGAAACAGCTGAGGTCTGAGAAACATTTTCGTTAACCTCGGAAATTCCATCTGCTGCCTGAACGACATTCTGAGAAATTTCGCCCGATGCAGCACTCTGTTCCTGAACAGACACACTGATTTCAGTGACAATGTTGTCAACTTCACTGATAACATTGCTGATTTGGCGTATTTCTTTGACAGTTTGATCTGTTGAACTCTGGATGGATGCAATTTTGTTTTTTATTTCACCCGTGGCGTTGGAGGTCTGTTTGGCAAGTTCTTTTATTTCATTGGCAACGACCGCAAATCCCTTTCCAGCCTCACCAGCTCTCGCCGCCTCAATGGTTGCATTCAGGGCAAGGAGATTTGTTTGTTCTGAAATCTCTGTAATCACCTCTGTGACTTTGCTTATCTCTGTCGCGGCACTGCCCAGGGCATCAACTTTCTCAGAAGAACTGAGCGCCAGATTGACAGCATTCTTGGTGATCATTTTTGCCTTACTGGTTTTCTTTGCCTCTTCCTCAACAGAGGTAAGAATCTCTTCGATGGCACTGGAGACAAGACTGACATTAGTTGCCGCCTGCTCACTGGCGGCGGCCACTGAGTTCATATTGCTGCTCATTTCCTCTGTTGCGGCTGCGACACTGTCAGCTTGACTTGCGGCATCTTTTGTCCCCTCAGCAAGGGTGGTGGAAATAGAGGATAGAGACCTAGAGGATCCTGTGAGAGCTTCGGCTTGCTCGTGGATTTGCTGGATAACCTCTCGAAGTTTTGCTGCCATATTGGAGAGGTCGTGGCCAATGTCAGCAATCTCATCTTTTCCAGAGACTGAAACTGGTACGGAAAAGTTACCTTTTCCCATTTCTACAGTAACAGTATGCAGATGGGCCAGTCGTTTCCCGACGTTTATAAGAACAGCAAAGAATATGACAAAAAAGACTGCCATTGAAACACCTGCAATCAGCATCAGGATCTGAAGCGACTTGATGGTACTGTTCAGAGCGTTACCTGCACTCTCCTCTAATGACTTGACTTCATTTTCAAGTACTTCAAATGCCTGGAATGCCGGCGAATCGTTGATCTTCACAGCCTTGTCGATGTCATTTGGGTTACGTCCCTCTTTGTGCATGGCTACGGAGGTATTTATTGCTTCATAATATTGCATTTCCACAGCACGCACAGCTTTCAGGGCATTCTGTTCTTCTGAAGAGAGGTCTAGTTGCTTGTAGTTGTTAAGGGCCTGGTCCATTCGTTTTTTGTTTTCGTTAAAGCGATCAGCGTACTTTTTGGTGCCGCGCAGGACGTGGTTCTTGAAATTATGAATGAAGCCGCCATAGCCGAATTGTGATGTGATCTCTGTGAGGAGATTTTGCCTTTGGAGTGCGTTTTGCTGATACTCTTCCCACTGGCTCCCTATATTTATTACGGAACGGAGTTGCATAAATCCGGTTATGGAAAGTAAAGCGATCAGGCTCAACGAGAGGAGTGTCATTTTCTTTTTAATGGTCATGGTAGCACCTTTTGTTCATAAAATGTTGATAAACAGCATCTGTTAGCCGCTAGTCAAGTTCCGGTGACAATACTGTTGTCAGCTGAGTGTATATAGAAAACGGTATCATCATTAGCTATCTGATGGAAGAAAATATTTTTTAGCACAGAAGTTTTTTGTGTGGATTTGATGCTTTTTCGGGTGATACATTGTGGTGTGGCTGTAAAGACTAATGAAAATAGTTAGTTATGGTGGTGTTGGGTGGGCCGGAAAGTTTCAAGCCAGAGACGTTCGTTCCTCGTGTAATTGCAGCGTACCAAGTTGCGTCTCAATTACACAAAAAATGTATCGAGACCACTTCCTGAAGGGCGTACAAGGAAGCAGGTGTAGAGTTTTTATGACGGCATAAGTTGCAATAAGCACTCATCAATACGTTTTTCAAGGTAGGAACGCATTCCGTCACTCTGTTCTTCAAAATCAAAACAGATTGCATCTTCACCAAGCAGGCCACTGGGGACAACGTCTCCTTTTCCCTGCGGGTCTGTGATCATATCGCTGTAAAAGCAGATGGAAAGCCATCGAGTAGTGTCTTCAATAACATCTACCATTACAAAAAGTTTTCTACTCGTCTGGTTCTTGTGGATAGCACGAAGTGAGTAGGTGATGCCGGGTCTGGCAATGAAATCCAGGCTGACACCCTTTTTTTTGCTTAGGTAGTTTTTGAAATGACTGAAGCTGTTTTTGGCCGCTGCTGAAGTTTCGTTCCAGTCTTCGATAAATGTGTTAAGTTCCTGCTCTGTTTTTGTGTTCATGTTTTTCTGTTTCTTTTTGAGAAAAAGGGGGGGCTATTGTTACCAAAAAAACTCATTATAGTGCGAAAGGAAAATATGGGCAAAAGTATTTTTTCTTTACCTCTGCCGTTGTAAGAAATTAATTTTGCGCTACAATATATACATTGTAGTGTAAGGAAGTATCTAATTTATCAATATGATACAGAAATTGTTTGGAAAGGAGTGTTCATGACTCTTGTTAGTCGATTCTTTTTTTTCGTCTCTCTGGTAGGGACAGTTTTGCTTGGAGGATGTGCTTCAAACTGCATTGAGGGGAACTGTTCAAATGGTGTGGGGACATATGTTCGTGAAACCGGGGAGTATCTTGAGGGGGCTTGGAAAGGTGGAAAACTGCACGGTTACGGCAAGTTTACCAAAGCCAATGGGGATATGTACGATGGCCAGTGGGTCGATGGAAAGAGACATGGTTATGGTGTAGCCAGCAGTGCCAACGGTGATCGTTATGAAGGAAATTGGAAAAACGATAAACAGCACGGGCGCGGCAGTCTGACGTACGCCTATGGCGATCGTTTTGAGGGCTCCTGGAAAGAGGGTAGGAAACATGGTTCTGGTCGTTTTGTCTATGTGAGTGGTGATATCTATGAAAGTGTTTGGCAAGACGGCAGCGATACCGGCAGGGGACGGTTTACCACCGCCAATGGAGAGTGTTACAGCAATACCTGTCTCAGCGGGGACTGTCGCAATGGTCATGGCATCTACACCTGGGAAAATGGTGAACGCTATACAGGTGAGTGGAAAAATGGTAAGAAAAATGGCAATGGTACACTAGTGTATGCCAACGGTGATAAGTATACCGGTGAGTGGCTGAATAATCAGAAAAACGGATATGGCACGTTCCGGAAAACCGATGGTACCAGTTATATTGGAACCTGGAAGAACAATCAATGGCATGGCCATGGAACCTATAGAGCTGTCGATGGCGGTCGTTTTGTCGGAGAGTGGCTGAATGGTAGAATGAATGGATATGGTACCCTCAGAATGGCAAACGGCAATCAGTATGTTGGTAGTTGGAAGGATGGGCAGCGCCATGGCCGTGGAACCTATATCTATCCAAGTGGTTTCAAATATGTAGGAGAATGGAAGGATAATAAAATGGTGAAGGTCTTCCCTCAGTAGGGAATCATTCAGTTCTGCCGTTTCCAGAGTGTGGTTTATCTTATCGCTGCCCATCCCTTCCCTTGAATTTTACGCTGAAATTCGCTATAACCCTCTTTTTTTGATCTCTTTTCCTGGTCTGATCTTAATTAACACAACATATACTAGGCCGTTTCGACTTCGCAATGGCCAGAGGATACATTACCATGATAACTGCAACTGACGTTGCTCTTTCCTATGGGAAACGAGTGATCTTTCAGGATGTTAATATAAAATTTA
>JALSMA010000071.1 GCA_026988015.1 Desulfobulbaceae bacterium
AGATGTGTCAATAACTAATTTGACCCTGCCAGCTCTTTGTAGATGGACTCGCAATCTCATGCTTCCACCTCACTCAGCGACCGCGGCAAACTACCCAATCACTTCACTCCTGTCAACGTTTATTCGCTCTCTTTATGTTTTTATTTCATTTTTATGCATTACTGGCTGGTTAATATGGAAATTTATTTGCTTTTCATGTAGTTAAGACGTAACATTGGTGCATATATTGATCGTGTTATCTGCCTACTTTATTATTGAAAATGAATCTTTCCAGTCCGGTATGAATACAAAAAACACACTTCTTCGCAATCTTCCCAAGGTTGATCTTATCGTAGACGAACTGCTCGCAGTAAATAAACACAAAGCCTGTGGGGCAATAGTCAAATCTGCAATACAAGATACTCTGCAATCCTTACGACAGGCCATACTTGCAGGTACCCTTAGGGAGTTGCCTGTTGACCAGAAGGCTTGGCATGCTCTTTTGAATAAGGCTATTCAAGAGAAAAATTTACCCAACCTCAAGCGGGTTATTAACGGTACCGGTGTTGTTATTCATACCAACCTTGGTCGTTCTCTTCTTGGGCCATCGACTATTAAAGCTCTGCAGAATGCAGGAGCCTGTTTTACGAACCTTGAATTTGATATCAGCACAGGTAAACGTGGCAGCAGGTACAGTCTTGTGGAAGGCATAATCTGTGAACTGACTGGTGCAGAGGCTGCCCTTGTTGTTAACAATAATGCTGCCGCTGTGCTTCTTTCTTTAAATACCCTGTCATTTAATAAGGAAAGTATAGTCTCCCGTGGGCAATTAGTTGAAATAGGAGGGTCATTCAGGATTCCTGATGTTATGTCCAGGAGTGGTGCGTGTATGGTTGAGGTCGGCGCTACTAACAGAACCCATCTTTTTGACTATGAGAATGCCATAAGTGCAGAGACCGGGCTGCTGTTAAAGGTTCATACTTCTAACTTTCGTGTCATCGGATTCACCTCCGAAGTTTCTGCTGAAGATCTTGTGGCTCTTGGGAGAAAACATAAAATTGCTGTCATGGAGGATCTTGGCAGCGGCTCTTTGATAGACCTTTCCTCTTATGGACTCCCCAGGGAGCCCACCGTGCAAGAGATTGTAAAGGCAGGTGTGGATGTCGTTACATTCAGTGGAGATAAGCTGCTTGGTGGGCCACAGGCTGGGATTATTGTCGGTAAGAAAGATATTATTGAACGTATCAAGCGGAACCCGATGAACAGGGCCCTTCGCATTGACAAGTTCACCCTTGCCTCTCTCGAATCTGTCCTTCGGGAGTATTACGATTTTGATGTTGCTCTGCAGACTGTTCCTACACTTGCTATGCTGACTGCCGATTCGACTTTTCTAAAAAAGAAAGGGCTGAGAGTTCTGCGGAGACTTGGAGGAGCTGGCAAATGCAAAGATAAAATTATTCTGGGCCAAACCATCTCTAGAGTTGGAGGTGGTGCTATGCCGGAACATGGACTTGACAGCTGGGCCCTGGTACTGGCACCTAGGGATTATAGCGCAAGCTCACTTGAAAGTTGGTTCCGAAGCCTTCCGGTTCCGCTTATAATTCGTATCGAAGATGAAAAAATAATTATTGATCTGAGGACCATTCTTGAGGACGATATCTCTGCACTTGTAAGTATCCTGGAACAGTATTTGAGGAAGGAGTATGTGGGCTAATGTTTGGTTACTTTCAGCATGATCTTTGCAAAGGGCTCGAGCGAAGTGATTTTTTTCGTTTTTCCTCAGAATTCAGGAAGGTGATTTATGAGAATATTCCCACCGTCACCGAAATAGTTTTTCTAGACCCTCCTGAGCAACTGCCTGCTGGGTCGACCACAGAATGTGAAGAACAAAAAAAAATCCGAATTAGGATCGAGGAAGCTGTTGAATATGGGAGGCCAGTTTTGCTTGAAGGCATACTGTTTCTACCATTTAAGGTCCTGGACTCAACAGTTGTTGCCCAGGCAAATGGTATTGATGCTTATGTCAGCAGGAAAATTGGCAGCGACTGGCTTAACGGACTTTCAGCCGCCATTATTCGGGAATTTCTGCTGGTTAAACGAGCCAGTGTAGATCCACTCACCGGTCTGCTCAGCAGTCTTCACTTGGAGGAATACCTTGATAATCGTGATAGCAAGCGCTTTGGTGTCATGGTGCTGCTCACTGTTTACCCGAAGAGCTCAAGTTCCTTCCAGGCTAAAAAATACCAGCATCGTACGGTATCTCTATTAAAGGCATTTGTGGATAACCGTTTTCCACTCTACTACCTTGGGCAGTCCTGCTTTGGGATCGTTTGTGAAAGATGTGACACACAATTTATTGCTGAGTTCGCGCCGTCACTGGTCAACTATCTGAAAAGATGTGGCTGCTACCGTGTTCATGTTGCCAGTGCACCTTTTGATGAGAGGGAGATCGAGTCACCGGATACAACTCCGGAGCCCCCCTCTGAAACACTGATGAAAAAGGTGTGGACAGCCCTGCATGTTGCCACCCGGCGAGGACCGTTTGCCTTTTGCAACTATGGTTCACTGAAACGGGCTGCCGATCACTCTCTGGCACCTCCTCCTGCAGTTCTTGCAAGGTGGCTGCGAAGAAAAACTCGATTGATGCGGCAATTTGCACTGCTTCAATTTGACCAGATTAATAAAGCCCTGTTGCAATCTGTGAGGAGTTTTTCTGCTGAGGGCTGGGAGATGTTTTGCGGTGAAAATGAGTTGTATCTGCTACTGCCTGAAAAAGGAGGGACTGCAGCAGCTACCGGCAGAGAAATTCTCGATACTGTGCAGAAAAGAAATCCAGCCGCTGAGAAAATTAATTGCGGAATAGGGGTTTTTCCTACAGGCGATTTTAGAAAATCGGAGATGTTGCTGAACTGCCGCAAAGCTCTCAGCCATGCCGCCTTTCTTGAGCCTGGATCAGTGGTGGTCTGTGACGAGGTGAGCTGTAATATTGCTGGTGATATGTTTTATGGTGACGGGGACATTATTCTTGCAGTTAAAGAGTATAAAAGAGGTCTGCTGCTTCAGCCTGAGGATGGCAATCTCCTCAACAGTCTTGGGGTATGCTATGCGCAGATGAACAGACATAAACTTGCCATGGAATGTTTCAGTAAAGCATGTGAAAGTAAAAAGGATCGCTTTATGGCCCTGTATAATCTCGGCCTGGAACAACAGATTTTAAATGATAAAAAAGGAGCAATCAAAACCTTTAGTGAGGCTCTAGCCCTTCCTGAAAAAGATGGAGAGCAGAAGGCCAGAAAAGATATTGGGTTTCAGTCAGGAGTTCTTTGTGTTGAAGAAGGCATGTATCAGCGTGGGCTTGATCTGTTAATGCCCTGGTATAAAGGTGAGAAAAAAGTTGGGAGGGAGGGGAAAGTTCTACGTTTTCTCGGGGAATGTTATGCCGGTCTTGGCAGGCGCCGGGAAGCCATGAAATACCTCCAGCTCGCCATGCGATATGATGAATATGACGCTGAAGTTTTGGGACTTCTTGGGGAAATGTACTTGAAGGAAAACGAAGGTGATGATATTGCCCTCCGGTTTTGTGAAAAAGCTGTGGAACTTAATCCTGATTCGCCTGCCTTGAGATTGAGGCTGGCAACAGCTCAAATAGAATATGGAGATTTTGATAAAGGAATTCAAACTTTGAAGCCTTGTCTGCGCAATAAGGTGACTAGAGCAGGGGCTCTTTTGCAAAGAGGTGTAATGGCTTACGAACAGGGCCGGAGAAAAGAGTCGGAAAGATGGTTTGCAAAAGCAGTATCCTGTCCGGAAGGGAAAATAAACCCTGAAATGAGAGAGTCTGTTCGTTACTACTTGAAAAAATTGCGTGTGTGAGGATTAGTATGGTTATGAAAGAGAGAAGACGAATCAGTCGTGAACCTAAATATTGTCTTGATAATAATGTGGTTGGCGATTCCTGGCGAATGTTCAGAATCATGGGAGAGTTTGTCGAAGGCTTTGATTCCATGTCCGCCATGAATCTTCCAGCGGTGACCATCTATGGCTCTGCTAGGACTCCTGTGGATCATCCCTGGTATAAAATGACAGAGGAACTGGCAGCCCGACTGGTTCGGGAGGGGTTTGGGGTTGTTACCGGCGGGGGACCCGGAATAATGGAAGCTGCTAATAAAGGTGCTTACGAGGCAGGGGGGATTTCTGTGGGGCTTAATATTGCTCTTCCTCATGAACAGGATCCTAACCCTTACGTTAATATGTCGCTTCAGTTTAAATATTTCTTTGTTCGGAAGGTGATGTTTATGAAATATTCCATGGCCTTCATCTGCATGCCCGGTGGCTTTGGGTCACTGGATGAGCTCTTTGAGTCGTTGACGCTTATTCAGACCCAGCGTATAAAGCCTTTTCCGGTTATTCTTGTCGGCAGCAAATTCTGGTCCGGGTTGATTGATTGGATTAAAGAACAGTTTCTTGCCAATGGGACCATCAGTGAGGAGGACCTCGATCTGATTAATATTATTGACGATCCTCAAGAAGTTGTGGATTTTATAAAGAGAAGTGTAGTACCGTAGGAGGTTGTTGTTTTGTTTGATGTTTGCCTGTAATGTTATCGGCTTAAAATGAAAGCAATACGTTTCTTATTGTTATAATGCTAAAGGAGTAGGGTATGGCTCAGATTGATGCGTTCTTTAAACTGATGAATGATGAAGGTGCTTCGGATTTACATATGGTAGCCGAGCAGCAGCCGATCCTTCGAATTCGTGGAGATATGGAGCGAGTCAAATTCAAAAAAATGGAGAATGAAGAGCTGAAGACCATGCTCTATGAGATCTGTCCTGAAGATAAAATAAAGCTTTTTGAAGAGCTTGGAGACATTGATTTCGGCTATGAAATTCCTGGACTTGCCAGGTATCGTTGCAACTTCTTTCGTCAGAAATATGGAATAGGTGCAGTTTTTCGTGAAATTCCAAGTGAGATTCTTACCTGTGAACAACTTGGACTGCCTAAGGTTATTTCCCGCCTAGCATACCTTCCCAAGGGGCTAGTGCTGGTGACAGGACCCACAGGATCAGGTAAATCAACCACCCTTGCCGCCATTGTAGATGAAATCAACAAAAACAGAAAGGATCATATACTCACCATTGAGGATCCCATCGAGTTTGTCCATCGCAGTCAGAAATGTATTATCAATCATCGTGAAGTAGGTCAGCACACCAAAAGTTTCACCGCAGCTCTCCGTGGTGCCCTTCGTGAGGATCCCGATGTCATCATGGTTGGTGAGATGCGTGATCTTGAAACTATTTCCCTGGCAATGGAAGCTGCCATGACCGGTCATCTTGTTTTTGGAACACTCCATACCTTGAACGCCATGAAAACGGTAGATCGTGTGGTTGAAATTTTCCCTGCAAACCAACAGGGACAGGTACGCTCAACCCTTTCTGATGCCTTGAAAGCTGTAGTCTCTCAGACCCTGTTTAAACGGATTGATGTGAAAGGGCGTTGTGCTGCCCTGGAAGTTCTCATTGCGACACCAGCTGTACGAAACCTTATCAGGGAAGGAAAAACCTACCAGATTGCCTCTGTTATGCAGACGGGAAAAAAGTATGGTATGCGTACTCTGGATGACAGTATAATGGAATATCTCGATAAACGTATGATCAGTGCTGACGACGCATATTCCAACGCTGTTGAGAAATCAAAATTCCTCAAATTTCTTAAGAAAGCTCCTTCTGACTTCACTGAGGTATAACCACCTTGCACTTTGGTTGTTTGGCAATTGATGGGTAAGTCTCAACAGGATATGCAGGAGATACGTTCTGCTAGGTCACGGTTTATTGCCATGGCCGCTACCTATTTTCTTGGTGTTTTTAACGATAATTTCTTCAAACAGGCGGCCTTGCTGCTTGCTGTTGTTGCTGGCTTATCTGGTCTACAGGGGAAGGCTACCATGCTGTTTTCCCTGCCGTTTATTCTTTTTTCAGCCTATGGAGGCTGGCTGGCTGACAGATTTCCCAAAAAGCAGGTCATTATCTGGGTGAAAGTTCTGGAAGTTGTGGCGATGGCAATGGGAGCCTATGGTGTACTCACCCTGAGCTGGTCATGGATTCTAGCCATGGTGGCTCTTATGGGGCTGCAGTCGACATTTTTTGGACCTGCGCTCAATGGGGCTATTCCTGAACTGTATCCGTCCTGGTATGTAACCAGGGCCAATGCTGTTTTAAAACTGGTCACCACATTAGCTATCCTGCTTGGTATGGCGATGGCCGGTATTGCGCTTGATCAGCACTGGTTTGAAACAGAAATTCCATTTGGACGTATTCTTGTTGCCGCGGTTGTGCTTGTGGTTGCTGTCACTGGAGTGGCTGCGTCTTTTGGAATTAAGCAGACCGAGCATATTCCATGTAAGACTTCTATCCCCTGGTCTGGACCGTTTGCTTCGCTGCGGGACAGTATCAACCTCCGTCGTGATCCTCCTCTTCTGCTTGCAGTGCTAGGAGATGCCTTTTTCTACTTTTTTTCCCTTATTGCCGTCATGCTCATTAATACCCTGGGGATCAGTGAACTTAATATGAGTGTCACTGCTACAAGCATGCTTGCTGTGGCGCTCATGGTTGGTGTCTGTGTCGGGGCTATGATAGCAGCCCGTATCACCACACCTCAACGCTGGTCGCATGTTCTGGGGCCAGCAAGTTTTGGTATGGGGATATGCCTGTGTCTTGTAGGAGTAATTGCTCATCAGAATACTGGCATGCAGTGGTTACTTCTCCTGTTGTCCCTTTCCTGTGCCGGAGTCTGTGGCGGTATTTTTCTCATTCCCTTTACCGCTTTTATACAGGTTCGGCCTGCTGAGAGTGAAAAAGGAAAAATTATTGCAGCGGCAAATTTCTGTTCCTTCTCCGGGATGCTCATTGCTGGACAGGTTTTTACTCTCTTTGATGCTGCCTTTGTACCATCTTCAAATATGGTATTTCTAGGAGGGCTTGGTATGATTGCATCCTTTTTCTTTTCTGCTGGCGCAAGAGTTGCCAGACGATTTGAGTTAAGGATTGATTCAGATGGAGATGCCACATGAGTAAGCGTTTGCTTCATATCATTTTAATGTTTCTGCTCGGTCTCCGCTACCGGGTAAAAGTTATTGGTGTGGATGAAGTTCTTAAAAAAGGGAATCGGGGTATTCTTTTTATGCCAAATCACCCTGCTCTTATAGATCCTGTCATAATGATGTCCCGGTTGTTTGTGCCGTTTTCGCCAAGGCCGCTTGCCGACGAAGAGCATGTTGATAATCGTCTACTACGACCTTTGATGAATGCGTTAAATGCAGTAGTTATTCCTGATCTGAAGAAGAGAGGTAACAAGGGAAGGGGTGCGGTTCTTGAAGGAGTCCAGAATATTACAAACGGACTTGCCAGTGGGGATAACATTCTCCTCTATCCGGCCGGAAGGATCTATCGGAGCCGCTATGAATCCCTTGGTGCCAACAGCTCAGTTGCACTGGTTGTGAAAAGAGTCCCCGAGGCCCGGATTGTTCTTATTCGTACAACTGGGTTGTGGGGAAGCAGTTTTAGCCGAGCCAACGGGATACCGTCATTGAACAGGAATCTGCGAACTTTTGTTTTGGCAATTTTGGCATCTGGACTTTTTTTCATGCCAAAAAGAGAGATAAAAATTGAACTTGTTGAGCCGGCAGACTTTCCACGAGATGCTGGTAAACTCGAGATTAACGCTTACCTTGAAAAGTTTTATAATAGAGTGGTAACAGGTAACAGTGTTGTACCTCTGTTCTGGTGGAAAGGCCGCACTCCTGTACAACTGCCTGAACCGGTACAGGACAATGGCCGTGATGATACCAGTCATGTGCCTATTGCTACCAGAGAGCTGGTTCTGGGGAAACTTAAAGAGTTGAGTGGTGTTGCCATTATTAATCAGCAGGACAGCCTTAGCGCTGATCTCGGGATTGACTCTCTGGTACTTGTGGAGTTTTCTGCCTGGCTTGAAAAGGAGTTTGCTGTATCTCTTCGCAGTGTTGATGGCCTCGTTACAGTTTCTCACTGTATACTAGCTGCTGCCGGTGATTTTTCCACTCCCGTTGAGAATGGTACAAATCATATCCCTAGGAGCTGGTTTGATAGTGAAGGGCAGGAAACGCTGCAGCTCCCGTCAGGAGAGACAGCTACAGCGATTTTTCTTGAGCAGGCCAAGAAGAGCCCTGGTAAAATCATTATTGGAGACCAGATCAGCGGGTTCAAAACCTATCGTGATATCCTCACAGGCATTTTTGCATTGCGACCTGGAATTATGGCACTAGAGGAGAGTAATATTGGCATAATGCTTCCCGCAACAGTAAGTGCCACTCTGGTGTATTTCAGTGTCATGTTTTCAGGTAAGATCCCTGTGATGGTCAACTGGACTGTGGGACAGACCAATATGAGCTATTGCCTGAAAAACGCGGGAGTGACGCATGTCATAACTGCAAAGGCGATCTATGAAAAAATTAAAGATCAGGGTTTTGATTTTGAACGCGTGGGAGTAACGTTTCTTTTCCTGGAAGAGATAGCAGCTGGGATCACCCTTCCAGCCAAAATTAAAGCACTGCTGCAGGCACGTTTTTCTATCGCAACTCTTGAGAAAACTGCTGTTCAGGACACGGCGGCAATTCTTTTCACCTCTGGATCGGAATCACATCCAAAAGCTGTTCCCTTGAATCATGCTAACTTTCTTGCCAATGTTGCAGATGTGACTGCGGTATTGAAACTTCGTCAGAGTGATCGGCTTCTCGGCATGTTACCTCCATTTCATTCCCTGGGGCTTGCCGGTACAGTGATTATGCCACTTGTGATGAGCCTTCCCACAGTGTACTCACCAAACCCCACTGAGGGATCGTTACTTTTCTCCGTTACACTGTCACACGATGTAACGGTTTTTATTGGGACCCCAACCTTCCTTGCCGGGATAGCAGGAGCTACGAAAACAGACAAACTGACATCGGTCCGGATTGCGATTACGGGGGCAGAAAAATGTCAGCCATATGTCTATGAGGCAATGAGAAAAAGTTTCCCTAATGTCACTGTCTGCGAGGGTTACGGTATAACGGAATGCTCGCCTGTTGTGAGTCTCAATGATCCTCAGGAACCTGTTCCCGGTACCATTGGCAGAATTCTTTCCTCAATGGAGTACCTTCTAGTTCACCCTGAGACTCTTGAAGTTACGGCACCTGGTGAAACAGGTAAGCTGCTTCTTCGGGGGCCTAATGTATTTAATGGATACCTGAGACACGATGGAAAATCTCCCTTTGTTCATCTTCAAGGGAAAAAATGGTATGACAGCGGTGACCTGGTGGTGGATAACGATGGTATCATAACTTTTTCCGGGCGGTTGAAGAGGTTTGTAAAACTCGGTGGTGAGATGATTTCTCTGCCTGCCATTGAAGAATTATTGAACACGCATTTTCCAGGTGGTGATGAGCCGGTACTTGCAGTCTGTGCAACACCAGGTGATGATCATCCGGAGATTGTTTTGTTCACCTCCCTTGAGCTTTCACGAGAAGAGGTGAACCGGGTTATTCGTGACCATGGTTTTTCACCTCTGCACAATATCAGAAGAATAGTGGGTGTTGAAAACATTCCAGTGCTGGGTACTGGAAAGACAGATTACAAGGAACTGGAGAGCCGCTTTTGTTAGCAGTATCCAGGAATCTTGTACGAACGAGAGTAGGGATTTTGGGACATCTTGCCTGGCCTTCTATTTCGTGACCAAGTTTGATTCTATTGCCCTGTTTGCCTTGAAGCCACTACCGTTTGTTTATTTTTATCTCTACTATTCCGGGTATCGGTTTGAATTATTGCCTTTTGAAATCACACTTGGCGAAACCAACATCCTTATTTCTTATCGGTTACACGTGTGAAGGAAGACAGCACAGATTTATCAAAAACTCTCCCCTCCCTTGCTTCTCAGTCCCACGTAATAGCGCAGCTTACATAGGACCCTGACCGTCTTCAGCAGGGGAGAGATCGAAAAGTTCTCACTATCCCCTAATCAAGGTGTCTGAGCGATTCTTATTACTGATTTCATCCTCCGCAGGACTGGATGCCTTTTATGATGGAGATTTTGAAACAACTATGATTAAATTTAAAGAAATCATAGTTTCGGATTTTGTGGCTGGAGGTATCAGGAAAAAAGGTGAGATGGAGGTGAAAGTCGTAAGTGAGGAATGGTCCGGAGTCTTGTCATTACATTCAAAGGAGTTGGTTGGCCCCATTGAAGACTTTCTGGCGTCTGTCCTTTGGCGAGACTTTTCTTCTCTAAATCGAAGGGTAAGGGAATTTTGCCACCACGTGTCGTGAGAAAAGCCCTTGGGACAAATATGCCTGATATTTTGAGTTGAAAATTTAATATTGTGTTAATGGGTTTGGGGCCACAGAACTCATTGTGCATGGTCTTCTTAACCGTTAAACAATTCTACGAGTGGTGAAATGGCAGCACTTCATGACCCTAGCGAAACAGGTGCTCATGTACAGCGGGTGAGTACCTTCAGTGCTTAAATTTACCAGCGCTGGGCCGAGAAGAAAGGCATTCCGGTTGGAGAAAATAACAGTTTTCGTGGCCTTATCAGCCTGGCAGCCATGTCCCATGATACTCTGCATCATCATGAATAATGGGATAGCCAGGGGTATCCGTGGAGAAAAGAGTGTCATGATGATTTGAAATTATCAATATACTCTGTGCAGTGCAGAAGAAGTACCAGTGAACTGTTATCCCAATATTATCTGAAGCGACCAACAAAATCGTAAAATTTTGATGAATGAAAAAAAAGTAATAGATCAAATGAAGGAAGAGATAACAGCACTGCAATTTCAGCGTGAGATTCTCCGTGTTCAGCAGGAGGAGAGCCGTGATGGAATTCTAGTAGTGGATTCTGACTGGAACATTCTTTCATATAATCAGCGCTTTGTTTCCATGTGGGAGATCCCGGAGCAGGTACTTGAAACCAACGATGACCGGGCCTGCATTGCCACCGTTCTGGACAAACTCCTTAATCCTGCGCAGTTTATGGCTCAGGTTGAATTTTTAATGCTCAATCCAACTCGTAAAACCCAGGAGGTACTCGAGCTAAAGGGGAATCGTTTTTACGAGCGTTCTTCTTCACCAATCATAGATAAGAACAACACGTTGAGTGGAAGAATATGGTTTTTCCGTGACATCACTGACGTGGTGATGTCTCAGTATGAGCTGAAACAGCAAAACCAAATCCTGGAAGAACTCGTTTACCAGCGAACAGAGCAGCTTGAAAAGGTAAATGAAGGGCTTGAAAAACTGGTCAGAGAACGGACCCTGAATCTACAGGAACAGAAAGAACGCCTTCAGGTGATAACAGATAGTGTACCAGGGGTGGTTCTACAGTTTTATGTCTGTGATGATGGTGAACGGGGGATCCGGTACACGAGTTCGAAACTATATGATATCTTCGGTGTTGAGTTCATTGACGATCCTCCTGCTTTGCTGAAAAAGCTGGTTGAAAATATTCATGAGGAGTCGCGGCAATCGTTCCTTGATTCTGTGGAGGAAGCGATACTAAACAAAAGTGCATGGCAGTGGCAGGGACGGTATGTGAAACCATGTGGGACGATTATCTGGATAGATGGTTATGCACTGCCCACTGTTCGTGGAAAAGAGCTCTGCTTCGACGGGTTGTTACATGATGTTACTGAGAAAATAGAGCGAGAGACCCGGCGCCTTGAGAGTGCCTTGCAGCAGGAGCAATTCAAAAAATTCGAGAGTCTCAAAACCATGGCTGGGGCTATCGCCCACCAGTTTAACAACAGTATGATGGCTGTACTGGGAAACCTTGAACTTCTGGTGCTCTCCCTGCCAGAGGGCAGTGTTGATCATGATATGGCGGTTGATGCTTCGAAAGCTGCCAGTGGTGCATCTCAAATTGGATCCATGATGTTGAGTTATGTAGGACAGAAGCGACTGCAGGTTCAGGATATGTCTCTGGTTGATGTCGTTTTGGAAAATGTGAAAGTCTTTGAACAGAAACTTCCCTCTACAGTGGACTTCGAATGTCATCTACCTGAAAAAGATCTTTGCTGCTCTATTGACCGCTTTCAGATAAAAGAGGTGTTTGACAGTATACTTAACAATGCAGTGGAATCTTTAAAGGGAAGTTCCGGTACAATAAGAATTACATTTGGAGCTGATCATTTTACACCTAGAGATTTTCCCGTTCCATTTCAGAGCACCAGACTTCGTGAGGGTATGTATAGTTTTTGTCAGATACAGGATAATGGGCATGGGATAGAGCTGGAAGATGCGGATAAGATTTTTGAGCCCTTTTATACCACGCGGTTTGTTGGTAGAGGCCTTGGCCTTGCCTTGACTGTCGGTATTATGCGACTTCATAATGGTGCCATAACAGTTACCAGTGTACCGGGAAATGGAACTGCCGTAAAGATACTCCTGCCGGTGTCTCCAGAGTCTCAGGTTATGGTGCATCCGCAGAAGATGGCAGAATCTGGACGAAACAAACGGTTATGCGGTGATGTTCTGGTTGCTGATGATGAACCCATCCTTTTGATGGTCTGTAAAATGATGCTGGAACAACTCGGATTTACTGTACACACAGCAACAGACGGTCTGGAAGCGGTGGAAAAATTCCAGAATAACAATATTGATTACTGTGCTGTTGTTCTTGATATTCTGATGCCTGGGATGGATGGGGTCGAGGCGATGGAGAATATAAAGAAAATTGACCCTGATGTTCCGGTACTGCTGATCAGTGGTTATGCCCAGAATGAAATTCCGGTCAGTGAAGGGCTGGGTATTGCCCCAGATGGGTTTATGGAAAAGCCGGTTCAGATTTCAGAAATGCGTTACAGTCTTGAAAAAGTACTGAACCGAATTACAGAGAATGAGTGTTGACTGCATCATTTAGCGTATCCTGACGGAATGTAGTTGTCCTGATGTAACCTTTGTCGGTGGAGATAGTTATTGCTCCTGTTTCAGCAGTATTGAGAAGGGTTATTCCCAGCTCTTTACAGTACGAACGCAGTTGTGGTGATGGAAATATATGAGGTCGGAATCTTCCGGCTGAAACTACGATCTGCCGTGGACTAAGGTGTTGAAGAAATATCGCGGAATTTGAAGTCTTGGACCCATGGTGGGGGGAGAGGAGAATCGTTGATTTCAGCTCCTGTTGATCAACGCTTTGTACCAGCTCTTTTTCTACTCTTTTACTGATATCTCCAGGCAGGAGGCAGGATAAGGCTGCCGCTCTGTTGTCTGAAAATCTGATGATGAGACTCTCATCATTTGAGTCAGATTTTTTTCCAGACAAAAACACTTTCTGAGCACCTTGAAACGGGTTTTTAATATTTTTCAGTGATACGCCCTTTTCTTCTATCAATACCTGGTCACTAACAGGTTGCTTGATAGATATTTTGAGAGCCGTTGCAAGCTGAAGAATCCGGTCATACCCGTCAGTGTCACCGCTGTTGCCATTAATCCATAATGTGTTTGGCCTGAAATGCTGCAGGATGAATGGAATACCATTCGAGTGGTCAGAATCCGGATGAGTGATAATGACATGATCCAGCCGTCGTATTCCCCTGTACCAGAGGTAAGGTGCAATGACACTTTCCCCAACATTAAATTTCCTTGAAAAGCTACCACCACCGTCAATCAGTACAGTTTTACCACCCGGCAAAGCGATAAATGTGGAGCTTCCCTGTCCCACATCCAGGAAAACCAGTTCTGATTCTGTTGAAAATGTATTCAGAAAGGAACGGGGGGGAACAAAAAAGAAAAAGCACACAAGGAGAAAACTAATCAGGGACTTCCTTGAAAAAGAGCTGGCGAGGAGCCACATGAGGCTGATGTAGTAGAGGACGATGAGTAGAATTGATGGAGTTGGGAGCCAGATATTCGAAAGTTGAAATCCAGCAAGAAAATCAGTTATGGTCATGGCTACTTTGATACCGAATGCACCCAATCGTAACAGAAACTCTGCAAATACCGGGCTTAAAGGATGTACTATGATCGAAAGTAATCCTAGTGGCAGGCTCCAGAAACAGAGGAGCGGTTCGATAATTAAATTGGCAATAATACCCACAGTGGAAATACGATTGAAGCTCTGTATAAGCAGTGGTGCTGTTCCCACTGTGGCTGCCATGGAAACCAATAATGCTGCGGTTAGCCAGCGGTAGGAGGAGGTAAGGGTGTGACTTTTCCCGCCCGAAGCACAATTTCTCCGGATAACAAAGTGCTGAAGATTTGGAATGATAGAAATGAGAGCTGCCACCGCAGCAAATGAGAGTTGGAAGGAGACAGAAAAAAGAATCTTTGGGTTGATAAAAAGGATAATAAGTGCGGCAAGTGAAAGGGTGGTGAATGGTGATTTCTGTCTCTGGATACAAAAGGAGATGATGAATACAATTACCATGACAAGAGCGCGGAAAACTGGTGTCTGTGCACCAGCAAGAAGGGCATAGGCGATGAGGAACGGAATTGTGGCGATGAGTGCAATTTTTCTACATGATACTCGAAGCATGAGATAAGAGGATCGTCTGGCAAGCCAGTAGAAGATAATAAAGATCATTGAGGCAACAAGGGACAGGTGAAGGCCGGATATTGCGAGAATATGAAAAACTCCGGCAGCCTTGAATGATTCGAGTTGGGTTTTGCTGAGTCCGGATCTGTCTCCTATCAGCAGGGCCCGGTAGAGTGCCGCCTGGTAAGGTGGCAGGGTTGCATCTATCTGTGATCTGATGAGAAGGCGAATTCTTTCTGGGAGTGTGACAAGGGTATTGAAGCTGTCTTTTCGCACCTGTAGTGGGGATATGTTTGCAGTGGAGCTGATCCGGCCTGTAACTCTGATATTCTTCTGGTCGAGAAACTGTGGGTAATTGAAACTTCCAGGATTGGCAAAGCTGTAGGGTCTTGATAAACTGGTCCGGATAACAAGCGAATCACCGGGGAGATACTGGTCAGGCCAAGGACTCTTCAAACGCAGCTGAACCAGACCCCTGACAGGAAAGAAAAATTGTTTGTGTTGTAGACGTAGAAATTCGCTGTTAAGAATCAGAGTTGTCTGTTCACCGTCAAAGGCAGGCATTCGATGAAGTGTTCCTGTGATAACCACGTCTTCCTGCTGAGTTATTTTTGAGAAAAGCGTGGTTTCTTTATTTTTTTGTATCTCCTGATTTTCAGCATGAAAACAGCCAAGTCCTGAAATCAGGAGGAGCAGGAAAAGTAAGAACGTCTTTTTCTTGTTTGTTCGGCGATAGTGGAGGGTAAGACAGAAAACAAAGAGACAGAAAACGATGAGAGTCGGTATAGGAAAAGATCCAGGCAGGAGCTGCTGTAGAAGAATCCCTGCCATAAAAGCCAGAGTGACGGAGATAAGCAGATAGTGGCTGATATGTGCCAGTATTTTGGTCACAACATCTTTTTGATAAGGTCTATATGGTATCGTATTACTCCCTGCTGGCTGAGGATGAAATCTCGTGCAGCCTTTCCTTTTTGTTCAAGTAACACCCTGTTCGTCAATAAAAGGTGGAGCATATTGATGAGTTCTGTACCGTCCGCAACCTTGATTGCCCCGCCTGCTTCTATGAGTTCTTCGCTGATTTCTGAGAAATCCTCCATGTGAGGGCCAAACAGGACAGGAACCGAGAATATGGCTGGCTCAATGGGGTTATGACCTCCTTTTGCAACAAAGCTTCCACCAACAAAGGCAATATTGGCATGGCTGTAGACCTTATTTAACTCACCAATGGTATCAAGGATCAGGATGTCCCTGCCACCGGCATTTATCTGGCTGCGACAGTTTGCCTGTAATCCAAGTGCTGTTGCCAGGTTCTGTATGTCTCTGCCACGGTTGATATCGCGAGGGGCAATGATCAGGTAAGAATTTGGGAAATCCTGTTTTAACTCCTTGAAGCTGTGCAGAATAATTTCTTCTTCTCCATCGTGGGTGGATCCTGCAATAAAGAGTTGTTTGTATTCAGGGAGGCCAAAGGAGATGGGCTGATTTCTTGTTGCTGAGGAGTAGAGTGCCGTGTCGTATTTTAAATTACCAAGTGTTTCTATCTGATTGTGGTCAATACCAAGTTTAATGAGATTGTCTTTGTCTCTTTCAGTTTGCATCGATAGGGTGTGGAAACTGGCGAATAACGGTTTGAAGAAAAAAGAATAGCGTTGATAGGATTTGAATGACTTCCCGGATATTCTGCCGTTTACAAGGAGAGTTGGGATTTTTTTCTTTTTTAATGATGCGAGGAGTGCCGGCCAGAAGTCTGTTTCAACAAGGATAAACAGATCCGGCTGCACGGCGTAAATGAAATATTTAACAATGGGCAGGAAGTCAAAGGGAAAAGGGACGAAGCGGTCAACTTTTCCGGTAAGGAGTTTTGCTGCTACTCCTTCACCTGAGCGGGTAGTTGTGGAAAAAACCAGCTCCAGATTAGGTATTTCTTTTCTGAGAGCAGACAGTAGAGGAAGTGATGAGGTTACTTCTCCAACTGACAGCGCATGAATCCAGATGGTGGTTTTGTCTTTGTTGTTTTTCCCACGTCTCAAGCCGATTCCAATGCGTCTGAGGCTTCTGAGTCTATACCTCGGGATACTGAGAGAAATGAGCGCAAGTGGAATGAAAAGAAATGGCAGCAGTATAAGCTGAAGTAAGGTATAGAGAATGATCATGGTTGCTGCATTTTTTTTAATTGCGATGTGCTCTAGTTCTAGTATGCTAAAATAAAAAAAGCCTCGTGCCCGCAGTAAGTCCTCTTGGGGTGCGTCCGAAGTTTTTCTGACTCTACGCCGACTACTTTATCGTCTATCACTTGATCTTTTCACGTATCCATCAAGATATCATTTGTCAGGAGAAGGAATATTGCCACCCAATACAGATTTCGTAAACAGAAAAATAGTTTTTTGCAGGATTATCCATTCAAGGTTATCTGTATGGCTTGACTGAGCTGAGTCATTGAGTAGGGCTTTTTGATAAAACTTTCTGCTCCAAGGCTGAGAGTTGCTTTAACGACTTTATTTTCGGAAAAACCGCTGGCAATAATTGCTTTTTGTCCAGGGTGTAGAGAGAGGATTTTTTTGTAGGTTTGGTAGCCATTTATACCGGGTTCCATCAGCATATCGATGATGAGGAGATCAACCCGGGTTTCGCGAACAAATGCTATGGCTTCTTCTCCACTGGCCACTGCATCCACCTGATAGCCGAGGGTTTCCAGCATTCGACAGGCAATGTCTCGTAGAAGTGGTTCATCGTCAACAATCAGAATATGTTCACCTTGTCCTGCCGATTTGTCATTGGGTTCTCTGGTATAAGCAGGGAGAGACTTGTCGGGGAGTACCGGAAAGTATAGCTGAAAGATCGTTCCCTGGTCACTGCTGTCTACAGTGATTTTTCCGTTGTGATCCTGAACCGTGTTCCAGACCACTGTAAGGCCAAGCCCGGTACCACTTTTGGCCATAACTTTTTTTGAATAAAACGGTTCGAAAATGTGTTCGATATTCTCCCTGGCAATGCCGGGCCCATCATCTCGAATGCCGAGTATAATATACTCACCAGCTCTCAGAGACTCTTCATCCTCATCACTCATATGTTGCAGGTGATTACGGGTAGAAATATGAACTGTTCCTTCTGTTGAGATAGACTCAACGCTGTTGGTGACAAGATTCATCAAACACTTTTTTACATGCACCTGAGAGCAGGAAATAATATTCTGGGGTGCATCAAACTGATATTCAATGTTGATATTCGGATAGAGTGATTTCAGTTTGCTGCACTCCAGGGATTGGAGATAGTCAAGTATCAGGGATTCAAGAGAGCAGTTTTCCCGAATGCTTGCAGCCCCCCTGGCCACAGTGAGAAGATCATCCACCACTGCGGCTGCCTGAATACCTGAATCTCGAATTGCGCTTATTTGACGGTGAAGATCACTCTCTTCAGGGATTTTCTGTAAGATTAATTCGGGGTACCCAATGATACCTGAAAGTATATTGTTCAGGTCATGGGCAACCCCTCCTGCCATCAGGCCGATGGACTCCATCCTTTTGGCACGATTAAGCTGTTTTTCAAGGTGTTCTTTCTCGGTAATATTTTTTTTGCGCTCTGTTATATTTCGTACAATGGATGTGACTTCATTTTTGCCGCTTTTTACCATTCTTGCTTCATAATCAAAAAACGTATCTTCAGAGAACATTAGCTGGTATTCAAAAGTTATCATAGCTCCGGTGTTTAACGTTTCGTGTAAGCTTTTTTTGATGAGATCAGCAAGGGGTTTTGGGAGAAGATCATGGCTTGTTTTCCCAATGATTTTTTCGCGCTCCTGAACGTAAAGGTCGTTCGGGTCAGCTTTAATATCCAGGTATTGGCCTTTGTCGTTCATCAAGAAAACCATGTCAGGAATGGCTTCAAGCAATGCAGTTGCCCTGGTTTCACTTTTTTTCAACTCCTTCTCAGCTGTTTTCCTGTCAGTTATATCAATCATAGTACCCACGGAGGCAGGCTTGCCATTATGCATACTTGCAGAGCCAAGGGCCATGGCGTCGAACATCTCTCCATTTTTTCTGATACACTTTATGTCATAGGTGTTTTGCAGGTCTCCAATGGCTTGCAGGATCAGGTTTTCTTTGACTCTCTTATAGTCTTTGGGAGCAACAAGATCCAGAGGGGACATCTTACCCTCCATCTCGCCAGGAGTGTAGCCAAACATGGCAGCCATGGCAGGGTTTACATACTGAAAAGTGAGGTCTTGAATAATATAGACACCAATGAGGGCCGAATCCATGGTGTTACGATATTTTGATTCGCTTTGAAGTAGGGCCTCTTTTTCATCTTTTAATCTTAATTGAGCCAGTTTCTTATCCAAAAACATTAGGTTGATGTTTTTGGCCATCTGGTCGAATTCGTGAAACTCAATCTGATTTCTGTCTATGGGTTTATCTGAGGAAATTAATTTGTTGAAAAATGTGATTAATATATCTATGTCTTGGTTCAGTTGTTTGTTTGATTTTCGAAACAAGGGCAGGAGGAAGGCGAAGATGATGAGTGTGAGGAGTGAGGAGTAGAGGATTCTTGTTTTGATCTGTTTGGCAAGTGATGTCTGCATTGTGGCAATCTCAGACTCAATATTGTCGAGATATACTCCGGCACCGATTATCCATTGAAAATCAGGGATTCCGTAAATAAACGATATCTTAGGGGATTGTGTTTGGGAGTTGTTTAACTTCTCGAAAGAGTATTGAATAAATTCACCGTTTGCTGTGGAGGCTGCTGCACTTTCTTTTGCAAAAAGCAGTTTTAGTTTTTCCGGGGACTGTCCCTTTATTTCCCAGAGTTTCCTGGAATTTGCGAACCGCTTTCCATTTCCGACCAGTACATCGCCGCTAAGGGTGTTTATAAAGATGTATCCCTCTTTACCAAAGCGTATATTGCTTATACCGGTTAAGAGTCGATCCTTGAGACTTTCCTTAATATCATCGACATAGAGACCTGCGCTGACCAGACAGTCAAAGTTTTCCAGTCTTCTGACAAAAGCTATTTTTTTGAAATTTTGTTCTTTCTCACCGGGCTTTGTCCAGTGGTATTGATAATATTCACCTTCAGGATTGCTTTTGGCAATCTCTATCATGTCTTTTACGATATCCTGACCGTTGATATCCTGTATTTTAAGAACGTTTTTGCCTTCAAGCTCAGGTCTGTCAGGAACCAGATTTCGTGTCCCATCAAAACTTGTGATAAGAAAATATCCGTTTCCATCATTGAAACGGATGGGACGAAGGGCGTCTATAATTATCCCATGAATGGCTTTATGATCCCAGGTTGTTTTATTCTGTTCATAGATATTTCGGGCAATTTCCACAGCCTCATTTACTCTGGATTGAATAAGATTCTTTGTTTCTTCCTTGCTCTCTTCTCTTTCGCGGGAGATCAAGTTGACAACCCGCATAACCTCTTGTTTTATAAGCTGCTTCTGTGTTGAAATGTAGCCGGTGCGCATATTTTGAGAATGAATCTTGAATACCTGGAGTGAACCGAAAATATCTATTGTGGTAATACTTATGGAGATTCCAAGGATAAAAATAATCCCCCAGAACTGAAAACGTTTTGTGAAATATGGTTTTTTGCCTTTATTGTACATTGTTGTATTGTTTGAGACCCAGGTAAGTATGTCGACACTGGTGTTTTTGTTAGACACTCATTTATTGTATAGAATTTGTAGTATGAAAGTCAAAAAAGAATGTGAAAATTACAGCGACCCTTACTGGATAGCTACTCTTTTGCTTGATTAATGGTTGTTCGAGATGGTGTCTTCAGAAGTGGTATTTAAATTATGTTTTTTCTCTTCCACTAGCTACCACAAAATATATTGTTTAGGTATTGTGAAATGGCCGGTAGTATAAGGTTATCTTTGAAAAAACAGGATGTTGGATGGCTCGTTCCATGTGGTATAATAAAAAAATGGACTACTTTATGAAACCTATGCTTCTGGTGGTTTTTCTGATTCTGCACCCCTTTGTAATACGTGCAGAGAGTGTAGATGAGGTGATTAGGAAGGTTGTTGAGAATCTCAATGGTAACACTGCTGTTATGGATATTCGTATGGTGGTGAAAACTTCACGAGCCGAGAGGCGCATGGAGATGAAGAGTTATTCCATAGGAAATGAAAAATCATTTATCAAAATAACCTACCCAAAAAAAGACAAGGGGATAACCTTTTTGAAGGTGAACAAGGGGATGTGGCAGTATGTGCCCCGTATTGAAAAAATTATTAAAATTCCAGCATCCATGATGCTGCAGAGCTGGATGGGCAGTGATTTCAGTAATGATGATCTGGTGAAAGAGAGTTCCCTGTATGACGACTATGAGCATAAGATGATACAGGAAACGGATGAGTTGTATCAGGTGGAGTTACTACCAAAAGAAGATTCTGCCGTGGTCTGGGGGAAAATAGTGATGCTTGTATCAAAGAAATATCTTCTTCCTACCATGGTCTCCTATTTTGATGAAGCAAGTGTGCTGGTACGTCAACTCAGTTATGGCAATGTGAGGTCATTTTCCGGAAAGAATTACCCTTCACTGTGGATTATGAAACCGACAACATCCGATAAAAAAGGACATGAAACCAGGATCACTGTTTTAGATGCAGTCTTTGATGGCCGGATCAGTGATGAGTATTTCACTAAAAGGGCATTAAAACGGTTTTCCAGATAAAGGATACTTTCTCAGTATATGTTTCTCAACTTTGCTTTCAGATATGTTCTCGCATATAAAAGGCGTTCAGCTATAACAGTGTTACTGGGTGCTGTGAGTACCGCTCTGCTTATTTTCACATCTGCCTGGATGGATGGTTCGCACGGACAGTTGATTAAGAACAGTGTTGAAATTTATTCAGGTTATATTCAAGTGACCGCTTCCGGATTTCGTGAGAACCCGGGATTTGACAAGCTGGTATTTGATTATGGCAGCCTTCAGGATCAGATCAAAACGGTGCCGGGAGTTGATGTTGTAAGTCCCCGTTTAGAAACTTTTGTCCTGTTTTCAGCGGGGGAAAAGGCCGTTGGAGGAATGCTCATCGGGATTGATCCGGATAAGGAAAAAAGAATTTCAAGGCTTTTTTCTTCACTTAAAGGTGGAGCATATCTCGTAGGGACTGATACCATCCAACTGTATATTGGGAGTGAGCTCGCCCGGCGTCTGAAGCTTGATTTAGGTGATGAACTTGCCTTTGTCGGGAGTGGTACTGATTATTCATTTGCAGCGGATAAGCTTGTTGTTAAAGGGATTTTCCAGACGGGTCTGTTTGAGTTTGACGCCAGTGCGGCCTTTCTGGCAAAACCCTATTTTGACAGTATCATGGCTTCAGAAAATATAGCAAGTCAAGTTATTGTTCTTCCAAAAGAGCCAGTTCGTGCCGCGCAACTTGCCAGTGTAATCAGAAAAACAGTTGGAGGGGCATTTGAGGTTGCAAGCTGGCAGCAGACCATGTCTGCCTTGCTAAAGTCCATGAAACTTGATTCTGTTTTTGGTTATATAACTCTTGGGCTCATTTTTATTGTAATTTTCTTTGTGGTGATGATTTATACTCTGCTGGCCGTGTTTTCCAGGGTCAAAGAAATCGGGATCATGCGCGCCATTGGAACAACTCCTAGGGAAGTTCTGTTGCTCTTACTGTTGGAATCGTCTTTTCTCAGCTTCCTTAGTGTTGTACTGGGTGGTATAGCAGGGGCACTGTCGGCCTATTATTTTAGCATTTATCCGGTCAGCTTTACGGGAATGGAAGAGCAGTTCAAGCAATATGGTCTTGCCGTTGCAACTATTCCAACATCCTTTAAACCTCTGATTATCCTACGTGATATGGCTATCATGTTCTTTTTGCTGGTTCTTGCTACCCTGTATCCAATTATTAAGGTGAACTGCCTTAAGCCCATTGAGGCTATCCATCATGTTTAGGTTTGCCATGAAGATGGCATGGGCCTCCCTTGCAAGAAGAGCTACAAGATCACTTATGGTTGTGTTGATGATCAGTGTCAGTCTCTGGAGTCTTCTTCTGATGCAGGGCGTTTATGATGGTATGACTGAACAGATGATAAACAATGCTATTAGAAGTGACTCCGGGGATGTGTCTCTTTTCCGGCGCGGTTACCGTCTTGACCCATCCCTTGAAAATGTAATTCCCGATACCTTTCCAGATGGTCGAAAAGTTGAAGATGTACTTGGTATGGATGGAAGGGTTGGCTCCTTTGTTAAACGTCTTCAGCAAAATGGTGTGGTGGCCACTGCCCGCTATTCGAGGAACATAATGATTTATGGTGTTGCGCTTGCAGCAGAGAAAAAACATGGTCAACTGCAACGCTATCTCCTCACAGGTCACTATGGTTTCGGAGCCAAACGTAAAGGGGCTATAGTTGGTTATCGGCTTGCTGAAAGATTGCATGTGACTGTTGGTAGTAAGCTCATCCTATCCTGTCAAAACAGTAGTTCAGATGTGGTATCTATATCTGTCAGGGTGAACGGGATTTTGAAAACAAATAATATGAGTTTTGACGAGGGGAGTGTCTTTATTGATCTAGATCTGGCAGAGGATTTCTTTGGGGTGCATCAGGGTGTCTCGCAGATTTCTGTTATGATGAATGAAGGAAAAGACATTGGGGAACTTCAGCTGGCTTTACAACAGAGCTTCCCTGGCCTTGATGTCATGCGCTGGGATGAGATGTACCCGGCTCTCATGCAGTCCCGTGTTATAATGAATGGGTTTAAGTCGGTTGTTTCCCTGATAATCTTTGGAGTCTCCGGGTTGGGGATATTGGGAGTGATGATGGTCTCGATCATCGAGCGTAGGCGTGAAATAGGGATCATGCTGGCACTGGGGACGGAATTTTCCCAGATCCGGATCATGGTCCTTATTGAATCACTTATAATGGGATTCAGTGGCTTTGTGGCCGGGTCGCTGCTTGGCTGGGTAAGCCTGTTATACTTCAGAAGCTATGGCCTCGATCTTTCCATGTTTAGTGAGGCTTTTGAAGAGTTTGGGATGGATGCTGTCACCTATGCTCTCATTCAGCCAGGTTATTTTCTGAGCGCTTTTACGGCAATTTTATCTGCAGCTGTTATCAGTGTTTATTTTCCCTTACGAATTGTATCGAAAGTCATTCCGGCTCGGATAATCAACGAAATATAAAACACTATGACAGCATTTCTTACTGTGAGACATATTGCAAAATCGTTTCATCTAGACAAGGATGTGACGGTTTCTGCACTCAGGGATATTAATCTTGATATAGATAGAGGAGAATTTGTTGTGATCTCCGGCCCGTCAGGAAGTGGAAAGACAACTCTTCTAAATATCATTGGTGGTCTTGATGTCCCTGACAGTGGAGAGGTCATTCTTGACGGACTGAAACTGACAGGACTTTCGGAACGTAGCTTGTCCCGTGTGAGACGTGATCACATAGGATTTGTTTTTCAGGCCTATAATCTGCTTCCAGTACTGACTGCCCGTGAAAATATTGAGTATGTCATGAGGCTACAGGGGGTTAAGGGAGAAAGGTGCAGAATACGCAGTGCAGAGATTTCTGAAAAGTTAGGGATAGTATCTTTACTGGATAAGCTTCCCAATCAGTTGAGTGGTGGACAGCAGCAGCGGGTTGCTGTGGCTAGGTCGGTTGCGGCGACTCCTCGTCTTGTTCTTGCCGATGAACCAACCGCAAATCTTGACTCAAAGTCTGCGATAGCCCTCATTGATATGATGGAAAAACTGAACCAGGAAGAAGGGGTTACGGTTATTTTTTCATCCCATGATCCCATGGTTATTGGAAAGGCCAGGCGCTCTGTGGTGCTCAAGGATGGAAAGCTTGTTGCAAATAATGCCATATAGGAAAACAATCTGCCAGCTCCTGACTGCTGTCTGCTTCGGTTTTGTTCCAGGACTGAAAGTGGAGAACAGTCAGATTCCGGGGTACGACGCTAGGTTCCATGCCTTTGACTACAACCGTCTGCGTGCACAATTGAACATTGACCATGATCTCCATCCCAATTTTACTGCCACAGTGATTGTTGACAATGAAAGCTATCTCAAATCTGTTTCCGGGAGTTTGGAAAACAGGATCAGTCTGTATCGTGGCTATGTGGAATACCTAGGAGAGAATCATTCTTGGATAATAGGAAAACAGCGTATTCCCCTGGGGGTTGGTCAGTTCTGGAACCCCATTGATGTCTTTAATCCCATAAATATTGAAGCTGTGGAACCGGATGAGCGTCCTGGAACTGAGACCATTCGCTATGAATATGGTATTACATCGCTTTCCAATCTTGATGTGAATGTAGCAGAGGGAAAGGGAGCCATTCGCGTGAAGGGCTATCTGGATTTTGCAGATATAGCACTGCTTGGGCTCTGGGATGACGATTATGGCTTTGATATCATTGGTTGGGAACTTGAGGGGGAACTGGGCACGACAGGTATAGAACTGCGCAGTGAAGGAGGGAGTTTTCGTGAGCATCAGTCAGGGGAGCGTCATATCGAATGTATTATTGGCGCTGAATATGGTTTTGCAAATTCCCTTACACTCAGCGGAGAGTATTACTTCATAGATGTTTCCGGAAGTGATATGCTGGGGTTTTCAGCACGTTTTAGACCAGTTATGCTCCTCAGTTGCTCCTTTACCAGTGTGTTTACCACGGATGATGGCTCAGGATTTGTTTCGCCTGTTATCGAGTACAGTCTCAGTGATGAGATGACTCTCAGCGGTGGCTTGTTCTGGTATTTTGGTTCTGACACATCTCTGTTAGGAACCGGTTATGATCGTGTGTATCTACGTTGGTTTATAAATTTTTGAGTGAGTTGGCAGCTATGAATATAATCTTATTTGAGAAAGGTGAGCTTACCGGTGGCAGCTTGATCTTGCGTGATCATCGTGCCAGACACATTGTGAAGGTACTAAAAAGCAGTAGTGGTGATGTCCTGCGTGTTGGTGAGATAGATGGAGACACGGGAAGGGGAGTGGTTGTTTCGATAAAGAAAAAGTATCCTTTTATTGTGGAACTTTCAGTTACGTTAACCCCAAACAGTAACCCTCCTGTCACCATCGACCTTCTGCTTGCACTGCCACGCCCTATAATGCTTAAACGTATCCTGAGTCAGGTGACTACATTGGGAGTAGGTCAAATTTATCTGATAAATGCCAAGCGGGTGGAAAAAAGCTTCTGGGATGCTGGTGTTGTCGATGAGGCTGGATATCGTCCTCATCTGATTCAAGGTTTGGAACAGGCCGTAGATACCCGTCTTCCTGAAATTTCTATATATCGCAGGTTTAAGCCATTTGTTGAAGATGTGCTGCCGGGTCTTCTTCACCAGTACAGTTCTTTTGTGGTGGCTCATCCCGACTCTACAAACACCTTGAGCCGATGTCTTACTGGGAGGGGCCGAGTGCTCTATGGTATAGGGCCGGAAGGCGGTTGGGTCCACTTTGAGGTTAAAAAATTCAGGGAGGCTGGGATGAACTGTTTCTCAACAGGTCCTAGGATTCTCAAGGTTGACACCGCAGTTGTGGCCATCCACGGCAGAATCAGACAGTTACTTGAGGGGTGTTGAGGTGAGCAAATGGCTTATCGCCCTTTGTAAATCCTGGAGCTGAAAGGGTTTCGAGACTGCTTCCTGGAAGCCATAGTCTTTGAATCGTGCCATCACAGGATCATTTGAGTATCCACTGGACACCATGACTTTTGCAGCAGGATTTATGGCTAGAATTTCTTTTATTGCATCTTTCCCACCCATTCCTCCAGGGATGGTTAAGTCCATTATTATCACATCTATGGTCTGATTTTCCACCACGGACTTTTTATATATTTTGATTGCTTCTTCACCGTTTTTTGCCTCGACGACATCGTACCCGAGTTGCAGAAGTATTGCCCCGGTCACCTGAAGGATCATGGGGTCATCATCCATGATCATGATGCGTGCACTGTTGGGCACCCTTTTATCCGGTATCTCAGTCCGGGGATTTTCCGGGACCATTGTTGCAGTGGTAGCCGGTAGGAAAATCGTAAAGGTAGTTCCGGTTCCAGGTTTCGATTCTGCAAAAAGAAAGCCGCCATGTTTGGTGATAATTGAATGACTGACTGCAAGTCCAAGACCGCTACCCGTTTGTTTGGTTGTGAAATAGGGATCAAAAATTTTATCTATAATATGTACCGGAATACCAATTCCGCAATCTTCTATTACAACCTTTATGTATCTTCCCGTGTTGGCCGCTGGAGAGATTGCCTGTGGATCCATGCTGTTTTTGCAGTTAATAACGATTTTACCTCCATTTGGCATGGCATGGAGGGCATTTATGATTAAATTCTGGATAACCTGACTGATCTGGTTTTTGTCAATTTCCACAAGCCAGAGGTCATCATGGAAGTGATACTGACAGGAAACATTACTGCCGCGTAATACAAAATCAGTGCAGTCACGAATAATTTCAGCCACTGAACAGACCTCTTTGACAGGGTTACCGCCACGTGCAAATGTAAGGAGTTGCTGGGTCAATCCTCTGGCACGGATGGAGGCATTTTCCGCCTCTGTGAGTAGGGTTTTCGTTTCCTTTTTGAGATTTTCGTCAAGACGTGCCAGGTTTATATTTCCCAGAATGGAGGCTAGAATGTTGTTGAAGTCATGGGCGATACCACCGGCGAGAACGCCAATGGACTCAAGTCTTTCAATTTTGATAAGCTCCTGCTCCATCATTTTCCGCTCTGAAATATCACGGGCCACGGCAAGGATTGCCGGGGTTCCGTTGAACTCAAAAAATGTACAACTGAGCTCCACCGGAACTGTCTTACCCTCTTTATCTTTCTGGGCACTTTCAAAGATCTGTTTGCCTGTGCTGGTAATCTCTTTTATATGTGTGGCTAATTCAGGCAGAAATTCGGCGCTGATAAGGTCCTGGACTTGAAGGTTCAGGATTTCGGCCCGGCAGTACCCAAGCCAGTCAATCGCCACCTGATTGGCTTCAAGGAGGGTTCCTTTAAGCTCGAAAACAATAATTGCATCATTTGCATTATCAAAAAAGGTTCGGAACTTTTTTTCAGAATTTTTAATTTCTTCCATGTGCAACGCATTGTCAATGGCGACTGCTGCTTGATTAGCAAAACTCTGGTACATAGATATCTCAGAATCAGAGAACAAGCGTCTGGCATGGGTGTGACCGATGATGACACCAAAGACCATATCGCCAACCGTCAAAGGAGCACACAACACAGAGGTAATTTCTTTCTCAAAAACAATGTCTGGAATCGTAAACCTTGTCTCAGTGTTGATGTCAACAACAAACATAGGTTTGTTATGTTTCAGAACATAACTGGCAAGTCCCAGTTCTTTTGTTAAAAAGAAGCTTCCTTTGATTTCTTCAGGAAATCCTATGGTATCACGGATGATAAGTTTTTCTCCATCGGCGCTGAGTAGTATGAGTGTCGAGAAGTCAAAATGGAGCAGTTCTTTTCCAAGTGAGGTGCATTCCCTAAATAAATCTGTTGTTGTCAAGGTTTGGGTGAAATAGTTTGAAAATTCAAGAAGCTTACGAAGCGCATTGGTTCTTTCTGCAACTGTCGCTTCGAGAAAGTCCTGGGCTTGCTCTAAATCCTCGTTTACCCGGTGTAACCGCTTAATATCCGCAGTTCTCTGGGTTGTCAAGGTGGTGAAGACATGGGCGAGAGTACCCAGTTCGTCGCGACTGTTGTCGTCGAAGGTGACGTCCAGGTTTCCTTTTCGTAACAACTCTGCTGTCTGTGTCAGGCGCAGGATCCTTGTGGTAATACTTTTATGCAGCAACCAGATGATAATCAAGGCGAGGCCAACACCAGTAAGGAGAATGGAAAAATTTATTCTGAGAGTGGAATCACGGGTATCATTAATGTTGTCCCGGGCGTGATTTACTTCGTGTTCTGCAAGTGTTAGAAGAGTTTTTGCGGTGACGTTCAGGTTACTCTCCTGGAAAGTGAGATCTTTGAAAACCGATTTTATCTGTTCATTGATTGATACTATCCTGATACAGGTTGAGGTGATTTTTGCCAGGGTGGATTCAATTTCCTGTTGGGTTTTTTCACTGATATCAGGGTCAGTAACGGCTCTTTCAAAAAACTCTTTAACCATGTTGGCCACTGTCTGCATGTCGGATCTTTTTCTGGTGATATAATACTGGTGCACAGTCGACTCGATTTCATTCTGTAACTGTTGGAGTTTTGATGCTCCGGAAGACAGTATTCTCAGCGTGTTAAGCATGCTTTCCAGTTGATCTTCAAGGCCTTTTTCAGGGGCGGCAAGTTCGGTTATAAGTTCGAAAGAAAGAATGGATGTGTCTGCAAAGCGTTTTGCGGTAGAAAGGTAGAGGCTCAGGTTTATATTATGCTCAGAGAGGACAGGTCCTGTTAAAGATGTATTTAAAAGTTTTTGGAGTTTTGTACTTAGTGAAATGGCCTTTGCTGCTTCTCGTATTGATGCCTGGGCATACTCTTCATGGGCTCTTTGTACCCCAATCTGAGAATAACTGAGAAAGAAGCTGCTGTGGAGGCGTCTGGCTCTTTGGAGGTTCCTGTCCATTGCGAGAATATGCTTCTGAATCTCAAAATTTTTCTCAATGATATGTTCTGCCTTGTGGACATAGTGCAAAGAAAAATATCCGCTTGCAGCAACAGTGAAAACAAGAAACAGCAATAGGCCAAATCCAATACTGAACTTTGCTGAAATTCTAAGGTTATTACAGTAAGAAAAAGGAGTGCAGGTCTTTTTCATCTATCAATACCGGACGGGGTAAATCTGCTTATTCATCGGCAGGGTCTCCTAAGTGTGAAAATTTAATATTATTTTGTAGTCCTTCAACCCCCAGTGCAGGTGTTGTCAATTGCAGAATGTTAAAACGTGGAGTTGCGCAATCACCAAATTCGTTACAGCTGAGAAGGCCACTGACGCCCTGATGATTCCGGGTGTTGTAGAGAGTCTCTCGCAGGGTTTGTCTGTCTATGGATATTGAATTATCCGGGTGGAGTACTGCACTCTTGCGAATCGCATGAAACAACAGCATTGCAGCATCATATGCTGTTGTGTAGTAGCTGTTTACAGGTGCTGAGTGGTATTTGGCATTATACTTTTTTGCTAGGGCTTCAACGGAAGGTGTCATAACAGGCTTAGCTGGTCCGACAAAATACATTCCTTTGGCTGCGTCCTGCACTTTGTCGATAAATGAGTTGGCGATGAGGGCACCATCGCTCATAAGGACAACCTCTTTGAAGTCAGGACGTTTTCTTGCCTGAAGGAGAATATGGTTACCTTCAGGTTGAAAGAGGGGAAAAAACAGTAGTTCGGCCTGGGCAAGGATTACAGCATTAAGGACAGGTCCCATATCCTCTTCACCTTTGCTGATGGAAGTATCCAATACAATCTCACCTCCAAGATTTTCGAATGCTTTGCGAAATCCTTCCGTGAGCCCTTTTGTGTATATGTCACTGTCATTAATAATTGCGGCTTTCGTTATATTCAAGTGGCTGAATGCATAGGTTGCTGCTGTTTTACCTGCATTCTCTTCATTGGCAGTTGTCCGGAAGTATCCTGTGTGGGAGTCGGGAGCTTTCTGGCCGGCAATGGTGGTGAGAAAAGGGGCGCTGTTGTTACCTGATATCATAACCAGACCAGCTTCAGACATGGCATGTGAAGCGCTGGCTGCAGCAGCGGAACAGGTTGTGCCAAGAATGGCCACGGTTTCGGGATCAGCAATTATTTTTAAGACAGCGTTGGCACCTCCTTCTTTTGTGCAGCCGGTGTCTTCTGTCTGCAGCTGAATGTCATGCCCTAAAATAGTGTTGTCAATGGTGTCGAGAGCAAGCTCAATACCACGGATCTGGCCAAGGCCGATGTCAGCTACATCTCCGGATAATGCCTGTAGAATTCCAATTTTGATAGGTGCATTCGGTGCAATTTCAACACAACCTATGGCACTATCACAACCTGCATATTTCTCGCTCTTGTTTTCACAACTACTGAGAAAAAAGGGTAGTGTGGCTGCAGCAAATAAGAGGGTGATATAAGAAAGAAAGGTTGTTTCCATAGTGTTGTCTCAATAATTTGAAGGTAATCTGAGCCGTGACGGCTTCACGATTGTTTTTGTCGGTAACAGGTTGGTGGAGTCGTGAAAACTCTTTGCCTACCACATTGTACTCCCTTTGGAAAGTGCCTTGGATGGACATTTTTTAAATTACGACGTACCTGGTGTGCCGAAAAAAAAGAGCCTCGACAGCCTTTAAGGAAAGGCAGTTGGTTGTTACTGGAACGAAAAAACAAATTTGAGCCTCGAATATAATCACGACCAGGTAATTCGCTATTCTGAACAGGCAGGAGTACTGTCAGGATATTTCCAACTGCATGCATGACCTGATATTGCTTTATTATATGTTTTCCGATCGGAAAAACGCAAGGAATGTTATTGAAAAAAGGAGGCTGGAGTGTTGCGGGGGATATTGTTGTCATTACTTGATCTTCTTTTTGCTGAAGCCACCTTTCTTGGTTTTTTTTCGAAGATTCAGTCCTTCTATTAATATCTTAAAGTCAATATTGTTTTTATGTAGTGCGACGAAACAGGTGACGACTGCAGCTATGGCATTGGGGACCTGCCCTTTTTTTTTGTATGATTGAATATTCTTATCACTCACTTTTATGAGATCACAGAATTTTGGCAAAGTCATTTCAATATCAAGGAGATGTTTTTTGAATTCAATAAAGGTCATGGTCGTTATTCCTCAACGGGTTTCCGGGAGATATTATGTTGTGAAGTAGCAATGACTGGTAAAATTAATGGCAGTAATCCTGCAAAGTTTCTTGACAATATAGAGATCATTGTATAGCTATATAGCATATAATATGTCTTTTGGTAAGAAAAGGATTGCTGGAAGCATATATTCACATTCAACTGAGTCCAGGAGGACGATATGTCAAAAAAGAAAGACAAGAAAAAAGAGAAAGAAAAAAAGAAAGATAAGAAAAAAGTTTGCACGAAGAAAGAATGTAAGGCCAAAGATGTGAAGAAGAATAAGAAGTCCAAGAAGAAAGATAAGAAAAAGTCCAAAAAGAAGAAATAACTCCTGCTCATAGCACTGATCAGCACTGCCTGGTCAGTGCTGCATAAGAACTCACCCCACATCAAATCTCCGAGTTTTGTCTCCCCCCTGTTTGCTTCTCTAACAGATATTCCGTTTTGTCTCTCTTTTGCTTAAGGTTCTAGTGAAATCAATACTTACAAGATTGGAACTAAAAACTAACCCTTTGCTAACAAAGCAGTGCTAAATACACGCTGGATCGTTTTTATAGCAAAATAATAGCAGTATGGCGTAATGATTCAGGGTGTTCTGGCGAATTGGTCGGTTACGTTAGCTACTGTGTAGACTACTCGGGGAGAGTGGAGTTGCAATGAATAAAATACTTATAATTGATCAGACTGAGGAGTGTACGAAGACTATTGCTGATTCCCTTGTGGAGAACGGCTATGCGGTGATGACTGCAAATAATGTTTTTCGGGCAGCGGCAATTCTTCACAAAAAGAAATTTGATTTGATACTCTGTTCCCAGACTCTTTTCTTCGAGTCGCAGTCTCCTTTGAAAGAGATTATTCTCGAAGATACCAGACACAGTAAAGTGATACTGCTGCAGGAACGCTGGGAGGAAACTGTAACATCATTTGATAATCCCCGCATCATCGGACAAATTTTAAAACCTGTGGACCAGGAGAAACTCCTTGAGGTGATTTCTACTCAGATTCAAACAAGTGGGTTTACTGGAATGGTAAGTGATATCGATATCACGGATTATCTTCAACTTCTTGCTATGAATAAGGCAACTAAGGCATTTGTGGTGGAAGGAAAAAGTGGTAATGGAGTTATGGTTCTCCATAAGGGAGATCTTATTTATGTAAAGTATAACGAATTCCGAGGTGACCTTGCATTTCATGCTTTGATGGCCCTGGAACATGGGAAAATTATTGATAAGAAACTCAAGCGAATCCCCGCCAGGAATGTTACTGCTCCTCTGTCACGACTTCTGCTCGAAACAGGTAAAAACCGTGATGAGAGCAAGACAGAAGAGAGTGCTTCAATGGATGATTTCCTGATAGGTGAGAGCAACCCGTCTTTAAGGCAGGAGGCGCTACATCCAGAGATAATAGCTGAACCCCAAGCTGGAAGTAGCCGTGGGGCTTTGCTTCTGGGTGTTTCTCTACTTCTTCTCTTTGTGACCTTGGGTGGATTAGTATGGAATCTGTTACCATCAGACGACAGTATTGAGAACCAGCTTGCTGCTACTGTAAATGGGAATGGGGTAGTGGCACCAGTATCTTCGAATATCTTTGCTGGAAATCCTGAGCTGGTTTCCACTTCAGAATTACCCTCCCTTGCAGGTGGGGTGGCTGAAGAACAAGAAATGCCTGAAAATGTTGTTCCTGAACAGGAGGAAAAGTCACCTGTTATTGCAGGTGGTGAAAAAGCAGAGACTGATATTCCTCTACCGGCAGAGGTTCAACCGGATATAATTTTACGTCTCCATGGTTCCAATACCATAGGTGCTTCCCTCGCAGTCAATCTTGCCTCAGACTACCTTGCTCATCGACTTGGCTTTACTGATATCAAGGTGAGAGCGGGCAATAACAGTGTAGAAAAAATTATAACGGCCCATACTGCGACTGGCCTGGTTGGCATCGAAATTTATGCCCATGGTTCTTCGACCGGATTTAAAGATCTTGATTCGGGAACGTGTGACGTCGCCATGGCTTCTAGGAAAATAAAAGAAAAGGAAGTTGTTTCGCTGGCGAAATTTGGTGACATGACGGCTTCTGCAGCTGAACACATCCTGGCCCTTGATGGTATCGCTGTTATTGTGAATAAGGGGAACCCAGTTAAAACTCTCACCATCGAACAGATTGCTGCAATATTTTCCGGGAAAATAAGGGACTGGAAAGATCTGACAGATGGAAAATATGAAGGTACAATACATGTTTACGCCCGTGATGAAAAATCTGGAACTTTTGATACCTTTAAAGGGATAGTTTTAAAGAAACTGCCCATTGCTGAATCGGCAAAGCGCTATGAATCAAATGCCGAATTGTCAGATGATGTGGCAAGAGACAGACTTGGTATTGGTTTTACCGGCCTGCCGTATATCAGGCAGTCAAAGGCGGTCTCAGTATCTGATCTTGGTACTATCCCAATTTTCCCAAATTTTTTCACTGTGGCCACAGAAGATTATCTTCTGGCAAGACGACTCTATCTTTATGTCCCTCCAAACAGTGAAAACCAGACGGCAAGAGACTTTATAGAATACAGCCTCACTGCGCCCGGTCAGATTGTCGTGAACGATACTGGCTTTGTCGATCTTGGCATTCGCTCTTTTGCGGCGGGCATTGATATGGATGAATTGATAATTCAGAACAGGGTTGTTTTTGAGCACTATACCAAAGAAACGAAGGACAAAAAACGTCTTTCCCTGAACTTCAGGTTCCGGGAAAACTCTACAGATCTTGATAATCGTGCGCTTCGTGATCTTGACAGGATGGTTGACTTTTTGAAGAATCAGCCCATTGAAGGTGTTACTTTGATCGGGTTTGCGGATAGCAAGGGAGAGTATCATTATAATACCAGTCTTGCCATGGAACGTTCAAAGGTGGTGCGAAGGGAGCTGAGGAGTCGTGGAATCCCGATTTCTTCAGTGATCAGTGCATCTGAAGAGATGCCGGTTTCATCAAATATGACCAACAGGGGACGGGAAAAGAATCGTCGGGTTGAAGTATGGGTCCGTTTGAATAATGTGTGAATTTCAGGTATGTTTGTAGAGACGTATTCGGAAGGAGGCGACCCACAACTGGATTTGCCTCCTTTTTTCCCTTTGCAAGTTTATTAGAAGGTATAAAACTGTTCTGAACTGACAGTGTCTTCTCCTGTAATCGGTTAATAATGTTAGCGATATTGTTTTTGAAATATTACAGTGGGTAGCAGTTTTTCCTTGAAGCCATTCATGACCTGTTCTGCACAGTGATTCAGAAAGATCTGTTCTTATGGAAACATTCATCGGGTTATCACCCATTGTTCAGGCCCTAATTGCTACCTGTTTCACTTGGTTTGTCACAGCTCTGGGCTCAGCCATGGTGTTTTTTACCAAAAAGAGCAACACTAGAATAATGGACTATCTCCTGGGATTTGCCGCAGGGGTAATGATTGCAGCAAGTTTCTGGTCATTGCTGGCACCGGGCATTGAGATGGCGGAGCAGCTTGGACGGGTTCCCTGGCTTGTGGCCGCCAGTGGTTTTATGGCCGGCGGTGTTTTTATGCGGCTGGTTGACAAATTTCTACCTCATCTCCACCCGGGGTTGAAGATGGAACAAAGGGAAGGTATAAAGACCTCCTGGCAACGATCCACGCTCCTTGTACTTGCTATAACCCTTCATAATATTCCGGAAGGGCTTGCAGTTGGAGTGGCCTTTGGCGCAGTAGGAGCGAACCTTTCCGCTGCCACCATGGGGGGCGCGATAGCACTTGCTCTGGGCATTGGACTCCAAAATTTCCCTGAAGGTGCTGCTGTATCTATCCCATTGAGACGTGAAGGAATGGGGCGTTTTAAAAGTTTTCTGATGGGACAGCTTTCAGGAGCGGTTGAGCCCGTTGCCGGTGTTATTGGTGCAGCCTTTGTTATTTACCTTCAGGAACTGCTACCCTATGCACTTTGTTTTGCTGCAGGGGCAATGATTTTTGTGGTTGTGGAGGAGTTAATTCCCGAATCGCAACGTGAATACAAAAATATAGATATGGTTACCATGGCCACTATGGTGGGATTTACTGTGATGATGGTTCTTGATGTGGCACTTGGCTGATTTCTTCTTGCTTGCGGGCAATCACATTTTCAGTTTGGACGTACCTGCTTAGCCATCGGTTATTTGCACTTTTTACGAGATTGCCATATCTGCTAAAAATTGTAAACGGTGTTGATTTAAGCCAGTGGGCTGATAATAGCTTGCTGTTTAGAACAATTTCCCTATTATCAAATAAGTAATCAAGTATGAATACAGGCCTCTTCTTAACCGCGCTGCTTTCCTATTTTGTAATCGTTGATCCACTTGGAGTTTCAATAATATTTGTGGCTCTTACCGAGGGGAAAGACGGGGCATACTGCAGGAGAATGGGGATCCGCTCGGTTCTGCTTTCTTTGTTAATAATCCTCTGTTTTGGTTTTTTCGGAGCGAAATTACTGGATACTCTCGGTGTTGCAATTGAGTCATTTCGTATTGCAGGTGGTTTACTGCTTTTTTATACAGCCTTTAATATGATCACCAAGCAGGAACCTTTTCGCATGGAAAGGGATCAGGATGCTCCGGATGATATTTCAGTATATCCACTCTCTTTTCCTCTTCTTGCCGGTCCTGGCAGCCTGACCTTGACAGTGTTGCTCTATGCAGGTGCAGAAGGGCGGGTTGAGGATGTTGCAGCACTCATTGCTGCAGTTTTCACTGTACTCCTGCTTACTCTGTTCAGCTTCATGAGTGCCCGTAAAATATCCCGTTTTCTTGGTGAGACAGGAAACAATATTGCCAAAAGGCTTCTTGGTGTACTCCTGGCTTCCCTTTCCATACAGTTTATTGCCGATGGTGTTATGGGATTTATCGCTTCCTGAGAAATTCCTGACTCTATGATAATTGAGGGATTGTTTTTTACTGAACCACCCACTTTCCAACCTTTCTTAGGAGTCCATCACAAGTAATATATGGTGGGATCCAGGACTAACTGTGGAGGGTGGGCCAATGGCAACAAAATAACTAAAATCATTTCTCGCAGTCTACAGCAGTGGTAGTTTTACAAAGGCTGCAAAAATACAGAATACTAGTCAGCCGGCCGTAAGCGAACAGATCAAAAATCTCGAAAAAATCTTAACTGTAGACTTTTCGACAGAATGGGAAGATCCATCAAGACAACTCTTAAAGCGGGTATCCTTTTCCCTGAGGCGCGGTCAGTCATTGATGATATGGAGGGTGAAAGATGAGATTTCCAATGGAGATCAAGATGTTGGTGGAGAATTGATCATAGGCGCAAACACCATACCCGGTGCGTACTTATTGCCGCATTTTGCAAGTCTCTTTCAAAAAACGATATCCTTAGCCCAACTTTGCGTTTTCCGCTCCATCAATGGAGCTGAACAGAGTTAGGAAAGATGAAAGTAAAAATAATATAATAGCAAACACAAATGGTTACCATTTAATGGAGCTGATTTTAGGCTTTGTAGTGC
>JALSMA010000072.1 GCA_026988015.1 Desulfobulbaceae bacterium
ATGAAAACCCTCCAGGCTGAGTTGTCGGTTACTTTTGTAACGTATCATGTGCAAGCCTTTTGTTGAGTATTGCTCTGTATGCTTGCATAGTGTACTACCTTTTTAAAGTCTTTACTCTACAATAACAATTGGTTGTGACTTTTTAAGAACAATCTACATATACCTGAATCCTTGTGCATTCAACGGTGATTCCGCCTGGCTCAAGACATAAAATTATTTAGAGCACTCTCTTGATATCATGTTCTTTTAACTTCAGCACAAATCTCCTGCTGCAAAATATCTTCCGTACCCCGCGCATATAGAACAGCGATTTCTTCTTTCCCGTTACACTTCATCATAAATGGCTTGTTTAAGCGTACATGACGTACATACGTTAAGTCTTCAAAATTTTCCTGATCCATAAGCCAGTTCCAGTCAAGACAATTTTCACCATTCTTACTTGAGCAGATGGAAGTTTCCCCATCTTTTTCTTCGAAAATTGTAAGGTATGGAATACCGAGGGAGGTGATATTTTGAAAAAAATGTGACCCCTGAGACGGATCAGCATGAAGCTGTTCATTCTGCAATTCCAATATTGCCCCCACGCCTGAGATATCACGCCACTGCACAGGTATGCCCAGCCAGGGATCTGCAGACCCCCAGCGTCCCGGGCCAATCAGAAGATAGGGCCGTTCCTCAGCCTGCAGTTTTGCGTTCAAAATGTTGATTTCTGATGCAATATCTCTTGTGGCTCCAGCATCGAAACTATCCGGCCTGACGAGAAGAATATCAGCCATATTTTCAAAACGCCCATGGCCAAGACACGTCCTAGTAAAGCAAAATGCCCGGTCTATGTCATAGGAACAAATCGCTACATCTTTATGTTCACCGCCGGTTACCATGGGACGCATCTGGAGAAAAAAGAATTCACTCTTATGAACTTTTTTATCAAGCCGTACTGCAAATTCAATTTCAACTTCACAGCCCATACCACGCCTGCCAAGATCGAGAAGCTCCTGGAGAATTTCCGGCAAAGGGTACAGTTTGTGTTTTAAAATACGGGCAAATGTAACAACCTTTACCCCGGTCATAGCAGAGTCACGAATCCGATTCTCTTCAGGGATAAAGGTTGAAGAGAGCAGTTGCACTGGTTCTTCATGCTCAGCATCCTGCACCAGCCTCTTTGCCAGGTTCGACCCTTCCCGCTTCAACTGATTGGATCGATGCATATCAATGGCATAAAAGTGCCTCTGGCAATTCTCTAAAATGTCATCCACTGCGGAGAATTGTACCAGTCGTTCAGGCTGTGCCGGGGAAAATCTTAGAGAACGTTCACCTTCCACAACAGTTTTTCCGATACCGAGTGCTATATGGGAGATCCCCTCCTCAGCCTTCATCTTCATAACTGGATAGTAATTATGAGACTGGGCAACGCCCGAGATATGAGGGTAATAATAGCCATCATATTCCTGCCCCGCTACCTGTTGAATAATAACTGCCATCGAGTCCTCTCTCCCCTGCTCCGACACTTTGGAGAAAGCCCTTGGACTTTCAAACCAGGTAGAAGCATAGACAAGTTTTACAGCATCTTCGAGTTGCTGACAGCGAAGGGTAAAAGAGGGATGATTATTTGCCAGAAAATATGTGGAATAAAGACCAGCATAGGGTCTAAAATGGGCGTCTTCCAACAGACTTGAGGAACGAACAGAGAGCGGAAAAGTAGTTTTTGTGAGAAAAGCTCTAAGATCTTCCTGCAGCCAACCGGGAAGCTCTGCTGCAAGAAAAGTCTCTATTATGGCATCATCTGCAGCCTCTTTATCCTGTCGAAGCCTGTTTTTGCGGATAAAATCATCAAAGCCATCTGCTGTGACAACACAGGTTTTAGGGAGGCTCACCCGATTCTCAGTGAGGACAGGATGAGACTGACGAGACTGCTGAAGCTGCATCCACATAAAGGCTAGGCCTCGCGCCTTACCACCCATGGAGCCATTCCCTATCTTCACAAAATCCATCACCTCAGGATCAAAATGCTCCCGGGAAAATTTAACCACAACCCCCTGCTGCCTGAGCTTACGAAGGGAGTGCACCTTAAACACAAGATCGTCACGCAAATCGGCACAGCTCTTTATACCGCTCACATAATCACGATGAAGGCGGGTTGCCAGCGCCACTTCAGCACGAGCCATAACCCAATTGGAAAAGTGGTTACTTTCGGCATGGTAGCGAAGTGACTCACTGGGAATAGTTCGCAACTCCTGTTCAAACTCGTACAGATTCGAAGCGTTCCCAATGGGAGTCCCGTCGGGATACCGGAACACAAAATCGCCAAAACCGAGATAATTGAGAAAAAAAGAGTGGATTTCATCCTTTACCAATGGCGAGTCCTTATCAAGAAACACTGCTGGAATTGCCTCGGCCCGCTCCCGGTTTTCAGGCTCAGAAGACAAAATCAGCATGGGCAGATCGGGTACATCTTCACGAATGGTTTCCAGGAGATGCAGACCTGCTGCAGGATCCACCTTTCCCTGCCGCGGGAAACGGACATCAGATATTATCCCAAATACATAGGGTTTGTAGGACTCATAGAGAACCATTGCCTCTTCATAATTGATGGCAGAAAGTATTTTGGGTCTGGCCCGCATGCGCAGCAAACGATGCGGCTCATTGAGACTCTCATCCAATACCGCCTGAGTCTGAAGAACCACCTCATAGTAGAGCATGGGCAGAAAGAGAGACCTGTACACGGGAGAATCTTCCACCAGAATAATCACCCTCACCATGGCACGGGCAGTGTCCGCATCAACATTAACATGATCCTCAAAATTCTTAATCAGTGACAAGAGCAGGTCTGCCTCGCAGCACCAGAGGTAAATATTGTCAATGGACTGGCAGTCAATGTTTTTAGGGAGAGGATAAATCCCTCTGATGCTATGGGAGATGAGCACAACTTGTTGGGTTGGATGAAATCTTTTAATTTCAGCACCGAGCGCAAAGGCATCCATCCCGCCTACGTTGGGCATGGTGATAACCAGATCAAAGGACTGTCTGCGCAGGATTTCTATGGCTTCCTGACCTGAAGAGACCAAGGTTATACGCGGCGCACCACTCAAATTCCAGCCCTGATATTCACTTATGATGCGAGTTGCAAGGGAACCATCCTCCTCAAGGATAAATGCATCATAAGGACTTGAAACAAGGAGAATTTCTTCAACCTTAAAAGGCATCAGCTCATGGAAAATCTTAAAATGAGGATCAAAATCAGAGATCATCTTTCCAGATTCAAAACGCATACAGAGCTTCCCTCAATAATGTTTGTAAAGAAAACAGACCGTTCCCACATAAAGAGTGTAGCATAAGGATCATCCTATTGGAAAGAAAATGGCTATGGACTGTGTTTAAAAAAAACAGAGGCGGATTTGTCATATCAGACAAGTTGTTTGAGGGTATCTTTGAGCCCCTGCAGAGTAATGGGTTTTGAAAGTACTTTCGTAATACCGGTTCTCTGCAGAGCTTCTTCATCAAGATCCATCGACAGACCAGAACAGAGAATTATCGGAATTTCAGGTCGTATTGTATGACAGTGTCTGGCAAGATGCAGGCCATCCATATCGGGCATATTGAAATCGGTGCACAACAAATCGATGGCCAGGTTATTTTTCAGTTTCTTAACCGCTTCGGTAGGACTGTTCGTGGTAATCGCGGTACAACCGACAACACTGAACATCTCCTTATATATAGTCAGCAGCATTTCCTCATCATCAACCACCAGGATGGTTTTACCTGCAATCATTCCTTTAGCTGATTGCTCACTGGCTGGCTGGTTGTCAGCAACAGATTCTTCCGTGCATTGAGGCAGGTAAATATGAAAAACTACTCCAATCCCTGGCCGATTTTCAAGTTCAGTGAAACCACCATGCTCCTCAATGATTCCATGCACTGCTGCCAATCCCATTCCAGTTCCTTCGCCAACTTTTTTAGTGGTGAAAAAAGGGTCAAATATTCTATCCACTATCAAAGGATCAATCCCCTTACCATGATCTGTAACTGCAATATGAAGATAGCTGGCGGCAGCAGCGGAATGCTCACGACGTTGTTTCTTACTCAGTCCGGTCTCTTCAAGAGCAATATGGAGTTCGCCCCCCTCTTTTTGCATGGCATGGGCTGCATTGCTGCCAAGGTTCATAATGACCTGCTGCAGTGCCGTACCGTTGGCCAGAACTTTTTGTGTTTCCTGTCCGAGTTCTGTAGCTATCTTAATTGTCGCCGGGAAAAATGCCTGCAGCATCTTAATGGTTTCGTTGATTATGGGTGTAACTAAGATGGGTGTTTTCAGACTTTCGCGGCTGCGGCTGAAAGAAAGCAGCTGTGCAACCAATTCTTTGGCGCGTTCGCCAGCATGAAAAATTTTTGTAAGATCCGACTCCAGGCCATCAGTCTTTCCCTGTTGCAGCCTTATCTGTGCAAGCTCAGCAAACCCCATAATCGCCGCAAGAATGTTGTTGAAGTCGTGGGCAATACCACCAGCCAGTACGCCGATGGCTTCCATTTTCTGGGCCTGGGTCAGCTGCCGTTCCATGGCCTTTTCTTTGGTTATGTCACGGGCAATATAGATAACGCCTGAGACCCTTCCCTCACCAGTATAAACTGGAAAAGCAGCGGCATGAAAGATCTTTCCCAGAAGCGCGGAATGGATTTCATCCACCAGGTGAGCATCCTGCTTAATCACCAGATCCCCCAGGCATTCTTCAAATCGTATACCGTCACCAAGCAGGAGTTCCGAGAGATGACGACCGCGTATGGCGTCAATATCATCGACACTAAGCGTCTGCAGGGCTGCGAGATTGGCATTGATAATTCGGCTTTGGTCATCTAGAATAAAAATAGAATCTTCAATGGAATTAAAAGTGCTTACCCATTGATCACGTATCTTCACAGCCTCCTGTTCACTGCGACGCTGCATGATGGTGGCGCATAGGGTGGACGTAAAGTTCTGGAGAGATCCGATACTGTTGTTGTCCCAGTGAATCCTGGTTTCACAGGAGTCCAAGCAGAAGATGCCCCAGAAACTGCCCCGATACATAACCGGCAGCATGAGCAGTGATTGAACCCCATATTCATTGAGCATGGAGGATGCCTGTTCTGAAAAATCCTCGGGCATACCCTGCACAGCATTTCCAACCAGCAGCTCTTTCATCCATACAGACCTGAAGGATGTAAAATCCATGTGTTGAAAACGTGAATCGTTGATTCTCTTATCTACCTTAGCATCTGTCCACTCAAAACGAAGATGCAGCAGGTTGGTATGTTCTCCCTGTTGTTCGACCTCAAAGAGATATACCCTCTCAATCCTGCATCCTTCACCCAGAATGGCAAGTGTTTCCATGACTGCAGCATCAAGATCGGCACCGGAAAGTAACTGGTTCCCAGCCTTGGTCAGATAACGGAGCAAATGCTCCTGATGGCTGAGTACTTCCTGTGACTGACAGCGCTCCCTAATCATGAAGTTGGCATCATGGGCCAGCAGACGAAACTCTTCAAAATCCAGAGTCTGTTCATCAATCTGAACAAGTCCAGTTGCCGCCTTGTGAAAAAAACCGGTAAAAGGATCAATGTTTTTTTTCAGCCGCCCAGCCATTATCCAGACCATAAACAGGCAGAGAACAGAGAGCAGCAGCAGGAGCAATCCAGTCTGCAGGAAATGGCTGAAAAGTTGCTCTTTAAGTTGCTGCCGGCGAACAATGAGCAGGGATTCGATCTCATCCACATAGCGACCAGTGCCGACATACCATTGCCACTGCTCCACCGGACCGGAATAAGCCAGCTTAGGTGCCGGCCTGCTGTTTTTTAATTTAGGCATTACATACTCGACAAACCCTCCTCCCTCACGAGCCCGTTGAATCAACTCATCCACGATGCGTACCCCGTTAGGATCTGTGATTGCCAGCATGGTTTTTCTTTTCGTTGGCCCTGTTAAACTTACGCCATCCCACTGACCGGCAAAAATATAGTTTTTTTTCTCCTTACCCCAGCGGATTTGCTCTATCCATTCGATGGCCCTGATCTTGGTCAGCTCTTCCATGTCATCGAGATACATGCCGGTACCGATAATCCAGCCCAGAGTGGGCAAAAGGCGGATGGCTGCAATCTTGGCGAAATGCTGGTTTCCCTGTCCCGGTTTTGTCCAGCTGTACCTGTAAAGGACAGTTGTCTCTGCCTTTGCCCGTTCCAACATGTCCCTGGCTACAAATCGGCCTTCCCGGTCCTGCACAGCCGACATGTTCCTGCCTTCCATCTGCGGTCGATCAGTAAAAAGCTCATTTATACCATCCCTGCTGATGGCGAAGTAATACCCCTGGTCAGCATATCGAACTCCACGCAGAGCTTCTCGAACAAGATCAGCAAGAGCCTCTGGTGACAGATCCTTCTTCTTTTCTTTACAGAGAGCATCGGCAATCATCCAGGCAGCATCAGTCCTCTCCAGCACAGTAGCCTCTGTAAGTTCTTCGACCTTTGACTGCATGAAAGAGATCTGTTTCAGGGTTTGCTCAATCTGATTGCGCAAGAGTTGATGCTGTCCATCCATATAAGATGTACGCATTTCTTCAATATCCTGGAGGTACCTGGAGAGAGTGTCCCATAACCATGCAGAACCGACAAGGCCTACTGCGATGAGTACGGCAACCGCCAGCAGATTAAGAAAATATGAAGTGAGATTCTCTTTCATGAAAGCTGTATGAGAGGAACATTTGCCTTCGTAAAACAATTATGTCATAGCCGATTGTTTTAGGCAAATTTTCATCTAAAAGGCCGTAATAAAGAGGGTGATTCACAGGTATGCCTGGATATTGAAAAGAAACGAGTGATTTTCCAAAACATACCTGACTGCGAATTTGAGATTTGCATATCAGCATCAATCAGGAAGCGGGTTATGTGTTTTTTTTCGACGCCATCAAAAGAAACATGGAAGTTATGTCAAACAGTTACGACTCCAGTCGATTTTGAAATGAAAGGACTTTTTTGGGACAATTTTCCACACAATTTGAACAACGCAGACATTCTATTGAAGGAATCTGACCGGGAGTGCCATCCTTTTTAAAGCTTCCGGGATACGTTGCAATTGGGCAGACCTGCTGACATTTCTTACACTGTACGCAGGAATCCTCCACTGTCAGCAAGTATGTATTTTTACTCGAGACGCCCTGCATTGCTCCCATGGGACAGATACTGCACCATATTCTTGGCTTAAAGTAGAATCCCAGTACAATGGCAAGAGAAGTTGAGATTATCCACATGGTTCGAAAGACATCACCAACAGCGTGATAATCACCCCAGGCAAGGAGTAGGCGGCTTGCCATAAAACTC
>JALSMA010000073.1 GCA_026988015.1 Desulfobulbaceae bacterium
ATCATGTGCAAGCCTTTTGTTGAGTATTGCTCTGTATGCTTGCATAGTGTACTACCTTTTTAAAGTCTTTACTCTAGAATAACAGTTGGTTGTGACTTTTTGAGGACAATCTAGTTAGTTTTTACTGGCATCAATGTTATCGGACAGGATAATCAAATACCAGGGCAGGGCGCACTCTATTGTTCTTATCTTTAACGTTACAGTTGATAAAGGTGGTTTTGCCTACTTTCTTTATTCCATTATGGTTATGGATATGCCCAAAGAGATGGATTACAGGAGCAACTCGCTGCACTGTTTCAAGGAGATCGGAACAGCCATGACTGACTCCTCCATCTTCGTCCATGATCCCACATGGAGGGCTGTGGGTAACCAGGATGTCGGTGTCTTCAGGAATCATGTCCCATTTGCTGCGCATTACCTTGCCACGGGGCAAAGCAAAGGCGTCACAGGCGTTGGTGTTGAAAATAGGTTGCCAGGGAGCGCCATATATTTTGATGCCCTCAATAGTGACACTGTCATCTTGGAGGTAGATGGCGTCTTTTAAAAGCGTGTGGCTAAGTTCTGGAGAAGAAGCCAGGAGATGATCGTGGTTACCACCGATCACAACTTTGTACTGATGGGGCAGTGTGGCCAGGAAATCATTGAACCCTGCCACGTCCTGCAGGGTTCTGCAGACCGACATGTCGCCTGCGAAAATGAGGATGTCGCCCTCTGGGATTTCCACCTGTTGATGGAGCATGTGAGTGTCACTGAATGCGGTTATTTTCACGGTGCCAGTCGGACTGTATAAGAGAAATGTCAGGATTGAATCTCGTCGATGGAGCGAATGTTCATGGCTTCTGTTTTGTTGTTGTTGTCAGGATTGGCGACGATTTTAAACTCGAAAATATTATTGGAGTCCAGGAAGAGGCCGTCAGAACTGACATTTGACTTGGAACAGTGAAAGAAGACACTTTCCGCCCTGAGGCCATGGTTTTGCAGCGAGTAGTAGCGCATAAAACCAAAACCGCGTTCACCATTGTAATTCATCGGAAATCCTCGATGCCAGCCATCTCTTTCATCCTGAAGTGGCAGGAGACCTGGGATAAGAAACCCTGAGAGAAAACTGTCAGCCTCTTCCTTGAGTTCATTGCTTACATTGTTAAAGGCAATGACTTCAACCCTGCATCCCATATTCTGCAGGGCCTGAACGAGGCGGATAAAGTCGCCGTCACCGGTTAGAAGTATAATCCGGTCAAGGTTTCTGGCTTGAAGCAGTGCGTCAATGGCCAGGTCCATGTCTGCATTGGCCTTGGTGGTGAGGATTCCCTCGTCATCAACAAAGTGTTTTACAAACTTTTTGATCACTTTGAAGCCGCACTGGCGCAGGATGTCATGGTAGCGATAGAGTTTTACCCGGTATTCCCGGTCTTCTCTGGTACGTTCACCATTTTCGGCAAGGTAGCAGTTAGCCCTGAGCATAATCGAATTTCCTCGGTTGGCCAAATCCACCAGCACATCATACCGCATTCCATATCCACCACAGAGTCTGATGTTTTCAGCATCGACGTATATTCCAGTTTTTAGTGTCATGGTCTGGTTAGGGTTGTTTAGTTTGAAAAATGTTGTGCCCTATACTTGGGCCTGTGACGGCTTCGCGACAGTATTGTTCTTTTGTGTAACATGTTGAAATAAAAATGAAATTTACAGGTAAGTATGTTTTGACAAAAACCAAGCTGTCTCACTGTCGAACGCTCACGGTTTCAAGTTGTTGATAAACTACCATGTACGACATAGTTTTGGAGTGTTTTTTTTATATTACTATAAACGAATGTGTCCTGGGACAGGAAAGACTGTCTGAAGTGGAGGGCAAAAGAGTAGATGGTGACAGTGCATGAGACTGCTATTTAATTGTTACTGGAGTAAGGCGGTTATAGTGCTGCTCAGTTCCTTCAGGTCAAAAGGCTTGGTGACAGCAGCCTGAAAACCGTATTTCTTAAAATTTGCCATCACTGGATCATTGGAGTAGCCACTGGCAACAATGAGTTTTGCTGTCGGATCAATCTTGAGGAGATTCCGGGCGGCCTCTCGTCCACCCATTGCACCTGGGATAGTTAAGTCCATGATAACAACATCAATGGGATCGTCGTTCTCCTGGTGCCGCTGATACCTGTCTATTGCCTGCTGACCGTTTTTCACAAGGAGTGGTTTATGGCCAAGAGCTTTAAGCTGTGATTTCAGGAGATTCCTCAGCATCTCTTCATCGTCCATGACCATAATCCGTGCAGATCTTGGAGGGGAGTTGGGTTTGGGAGTGAGACGCTGGCTCTCTGCATCTGTAACAGCCGGTAGATATATGGCAAAGGTTGTCCCCTGGTCTGGGGTAGAATCAACGGTCAGAAATCCGTTATGCTTGTTAACTATAGAATGACAGATCGCAAGACCTAGGCCACTGCCTTCCTGTTTTGTGGTGAAATAGGGATCAAAAATTTTGTCCTTAAGTTCTTTGGGGATACCTATTCCGTAATCTTTGATGGTGATACGGACAAATTCTCCGGTATCAACACTGAGAAACAATTCTCCGGCTGCATCTTTGATGTTGCAGCATTTGATATTTATCTCACCGTTTTCCGGAAGGGCCTGCCTGGCATTGAGGATGATGTTCTGAATAACCTGACTGATCTGGCTGCTGTCAGCATCAACCTGCCAGAGTCTGTCTGGAAAGATGAAATTGCAGGTGATGGTGGTGTCGTAGAGAATGAATTCAGCAGAACTTTTGATGATATCAGGAAGTGAGGTTATTTTTCTGACGGGGTCGCCACCCTTGGAAAAGGTGAGCAGCTGGTCAGTGAGCTTTGCGGCCCGCAACGTTGCTTTCTGTGCGCTGTCAAGGAGTGCAGCTGTCTTGCTGTCTTCTGCTGTACGGTAACCGGCGAGCTCGATATTGCCCAGGATTGCTGAGAGAATGTTGTTGAAATCATGGGCTATTCCTCCGGCAAGGATACCGATTGATTCCAGCTTTTTTATCTTGAAGAGTTCCTCTTCGAGTAATTTTTCATTGGTGGTATCTCTAAAAACCAGAACAGCTCCCACTATTTTGTCATCCTGATCTTTAATAGGGGCACTGCTGTCTGCTATGGGCCTGATTGTACCATCTTTTGCAATGAGGGCAGTGTGGTTGTCAAGACCTATCGCTTTCCCGAGTTCAAGCGCCTGATGGATGGGGCTGAGACATTGTTGTCCGGTCTTCTTGTTTATGATGTTGAAAACTTTGCTTGAGGCTATCCCTTTGGCAGCTTCATTGTTCCAGCCGGTCAGTTGTTCTGCGATTCTGTTCAGGAATACTATATTGCCGTCTGTGTCAGTGGTGATAACTCCATCACCGATGGAACGCAGGGTGACGCTGAGCAGTTCTTTTTCATTTCGCAGCTCTTCCTCAGCCTTTTTACGGTCGTCTGTGTCACGTATTGCAGCAATGAGGAAATCCTGATTTTTAAAGTGGGTTTTTTTGAGAGAAATTTCTGTCCAGAAGATGTTGCCATCCTTTTTCCTCGAGAGCCACTCAAAGGTGTGGGTTCCATAGGTAATTGCCTTTTGGAACAGGGGCATGGCACCGTTCCAATTCCAATGGGCTGTTCCTTCGCTGATCGAGTCTATATCAAGTTGTGGTACTTCTTCCGGTGTGTAACCATACACTTCTCTGAGGGCCTTGTTTGCTTCAATGAAACGGCCATCTTTTGCAGAGAATATGATAATAGGTTCGCCGGGTGCGTTGAAAATTTCCCGGTATTTTTCCTCCTGCTCGTGCAGTTGGTCATGGGCAATTGAAAGCTCAGATATTTTGTCGAGCCATCGTTGTCTCATCCGACCCAGCAGGAAGCCAGAAACTGAACCCACAAACAGTGGTGCAATGTAGCGGTAGATATCACCTTGATGGCCGGTTCCGCTTAAGGCAAGAAAACCAAATATCGGAACGATACAGGCTCCTGTCAAAGCATATGTCGCTGCCAGAGAACGTCTCATAACAGAATTGTGTCATATTATGTGAATACAGTCAAGGGTGCTGCCTTTACCTGCTGCTTAACGTTCTGTATCCTCATTCTTTACCTTGACTGTGTAATCGTTGAAGTGGAATGGTCAATAGTGATGGTGTCGTAAAAAGGTCAGAAACAGGATGGACTTGTAAAGCTTTGGAGATTTGAGGGGTAAGCAGGTGTGCGTAGACTTAGAAAAACTTCATATGTGAGGTGAAACATTTTTTGGTTGATTGCAGCGTGCCAGGATACGTCGTAAGAAAAAAATAGAATAATGATGCAGGTGAAGGGTTCTTACGACGCTGTTAATACGTGTTTTTCATCTGATCTGTGATGTATTTGTGGTTGCTTTACTAAGTAATATATTGAAATGAAGATATAAAATTTGTAATCAGGAGTGTTTGAGAGAAACCACCATTGAACGATTACGGATTCGGGTTCCAGTTAGAATCGAATCAGGAATCCGGCAGTGAGAGCACTGCCGCCCCAGGCGAATTGCATGCCGACGTTTTTGTATCGTATATCACTGTAAAGCTGAATCAGCGGGAAAAGCCCGGAATTTCCAATTTCCATTTTCTCATAGCCGTAGAGGATGCCGGCACGGTAGCCGGCTTCCATGGAGATTGGCCCCCAGGTGGTGCGGTAAACATCACGTTGTACACCACCGGACCAGGCCCGGTCATCACGTGAATTTTCAAAGGTGCCGAAAAAGAAACCTTTAAATGCCAGGCCAATGAGATTATGGGTGGTCTGGTACTCATCATCGTCATCAACAAAATGATAAGACCACATTCCGAGGTATAAAGTGTCCATAGCAGGCTCGCCCCAGAAGAGCTCCATGGCTGTTTTTTCAGTTTCTGCCCTAGGTGGGGAGGGTGCACCGAAATCCTCTTCAGCAGAGTAAGCTTTCTGATTTTGGAATAGTGAAAAACCGAAAAAAACAGCTAATAAAATAAAGAGTTGGCTTGCAGTATGGCTGAAGTTTGTTTTAAACATATCGAGATGTGAGGTGAAATGAGTTTTATTTGAAAAAAGTTATATCCTATTACATATGATAAGGGAACAAGTTTTTAAAATTGATTGTCGGGTTTCCCTGCTCATAGGGTACCTGACTCTGACAGATACTAACAGTCCGCTTACAGCTGTTATTCTTCCCATTCACGACCGTCGCGGGCCAGTAGTGCAACAGATGCAACCGGGCCACCGGATCCTGCAGGGTACGGTCTGGGCGGTTCGTTGGATGCCTCCCAGGCCGTAATGATGGAATCAATCCAGGCCCAGGAACGCTCCACCTCATCACGCCTGATAAAGAGGGACTGATTGCCTATCATTGTCTCCAGTATCAGTCGTTCGTAGGCGTTAGCTACGTGCCCTGCCAGAAAGGCATCAGAGAAGGAGAGGTCCAGCATGGTTTTCTGCAGTTTGATCCCCTTCCCGATTCCGGGAACCTTGTTGAGCATCTCAATTTCTACTCCTTCATCAGGTTGGAGGCGAATTACCAGCTTGTTCTGAGGAAGGTCACGATAACTGTTTTTAAAGATATTGTGTGGAAGCTGCTTGAAATAAATAACAACCTCCGAGCGTTTTGAGGTCATGCGCTTTCCCGTTCTCAGGTAGAATGGAACCCCAGCCCAGCGCCAGTTGTCAATATCAACCCTGATGGCTACAAAACTTTCAGTGGTTGAGCCGGGGGTACCCCCCTCTTCTTCCTTGTAGCCGGGGACTGCCGTTCCCTTGATAAATCCAGCAGTATACTGGCCTCTGACAGTTTTTTCGGCAGCGTTGTCTCTGGTTATTGGACGCAGTGCTTTGAGCACCTTCAGCTTTTCATTTCGAATGGAATCACCATCCATATTTACCGGCGGTTCCATGGCGACTAGGGTGAGGATCTGCATGAGGTGGTTCTGGACCATATCGCGCAACTGCCCGGATTTGTCAAAGTATCCCCAGCGTCCCTCGATGCCTACCTCCTCAGCCACGGTGATCTGTACATGATCAATGGTGTTGTGATCCCAGTTGGTAGTGAAGATGGAGTTTGCAAAGCGCAAAGCCAGGAGGTTCATGACAGTCTCTTTGCCAAGATAGTGATCAATTCGGTAGATCTGCTCTTCGGTAAACGCCTTAGAAACAACGTCGTTGATATTTTGTGAGGAGACAAGATCACGGCCAATGGGTTTCTCAAGCACAACTCGGACCCGCTTTGTGGTGAGTCCTGCGTGACTCAGGCCCTTGCAGATGTCGTCAAAGAGAGAAGGGGCAACGGAAAAATAGTTGATTAGGCTGTGTTTCTCGTTATCTGAAAACCTGGCAAGTTGCACATAGTCTTCAGGTTTGTCAATATTGATGAGAATATAGTGGAGGCGGTTTAAAAGTCGTTCTACGATCTCAGGAAGCAGCTCGGTGGGGCTGAAGGTGTTGAGGGCCTCTTCCATTTTTTCTTTAAAATCGTTCTGGCTGATGTCGTGGCGGGCAATACCGAGAATTCTGGTATCTTTGTGTAGATGACCGGCGCGATCCAGTTCATAAAGAGAAGGAAGCAGCTTGCGTCTGGAGAGGTCTCCTAAAACACCAAATATTGCAAAATCACACGGATCATACTGTTGCTCCTTCATCTTCGTTTCCTTTAGTAAGAGTGGGGATTGATCCCTGGACTGTGGGTGAGAATCATGCCCGGTCAAGGGTGATAAATTCTATCTTGTTATTGGTGTTTGGGTGGTCAGGTGATGGTCCTTCAGTTTGCAGGATACAGCTCCCTTTGAGATTGTATTGCTTTGCGAAGGTGTTTGCAAAGTCTGTCCAGTTTCTGGGGTGAGCCTTTTCTTCAATGGCCCAGACGCCATAGGAAAACTGTAGCTCCTGGCAGGTTCTGTGGCTTGGACTTACTGCAAGAATCCAGACAGGCAGACGAAAACGGGTGACTGAACGTGCGGTGTAACCGCTTGCTGTGGGAGTGAGTACGGCGGCGGGTGAGTCAACTTTTTCCAGCAAGTTCTCGATGGATACGGCAATGTAGTCAACGGTGTTGTACTGGTAGTTGGCAATGTCCTTCTGGGGTGCTAGAGTGGAGTTCAAGTGGCGTTGTTGTCGGGCCGGTTCCGTTGCAGCAGCAATTTTGGCAAGCATCTCCACAGATTCCAGGGGGTAGTCTCCCATTGCGGATTCTTCGGAGAGCATGACGCAGTCAGTGCCATCAAGGATGGCATTGGCGACATCGGTGGATTCTGCCCTGGTGGGCCTGCGGTTGCGGGTCATGGATTCCAGCATCTGAGTGGCGGTGATCACCGGTCTACCGAAAAGATTGGCACGTGCGGTAATAAATTTCTGAATTACAGCGATCTCTTCGATGGGGATTTCCACTCCGAGATCACCTCTGGCCACCATTATTCCATCAGTGACTGTAAGAATTTCGTCAATCCTGTCCTGGATGGAGGCACGTTCTATCTTGGCAATAATAAAGGGATCAAAACCCATCTCTGCAGCGGACTTTCTGACATCTTCCACATCTTTTGCGGAATTTACAAAGGATTGACTAATGGCATCAACCCCCTGTTCCAGGGCAAACTGCATACACTCTTTGTCTCGTGGAGTAAAGGCACTGGTTCCAAGGTCAATTCCTGGTATATTCAATCCCTTACGAGATCGTAGCTCGCCACCCATAACGACCTTGCAGTTGATGTCGGTTTCTGTGGAATTGCTGACCAGGAGTTGGATTAACCCGTCGTTGAGATAGAGGATATCACCCTTTTTCACTACAGCAGGCAGTCCCATCATGGTTATTGCTACCTGTTCGACATCGCCGGTGATCTCTCTGGTGGTGAGGGTAAAGTCCTGTTCCTTTACAAGGAGTACCGGTTCATCACCAAAATTCCCTATACGCATTTTGGGGCCGGGGAGATCGGCCATGATGGCCACTCTTTTTCCGGTATTTTCGGAAGCAGTTCTGATTCTGGATATGGTTTCCCGGTGACTGTCAAAGTCACCGTGGGAAAAGTTAAGACGAGCCACATTCATGCCGGCGAGCAGCATCTTTTCCAGCATGGCAAGAGAGTTTGATGCCGGTCCGATGGTACAGACAAGTTTTGTCTTACTTGTTGGCAGAGTAGTCATAGTTTTATCCTTGAACACTTTTAGTGTCATTGTCAGTGGTGGGGCTGTGACGGCTGTACAGATTGTGCCTGTATCGCTGTTATGGCCACCGTGTTAATGATATCTGCAACAAGACAGCCACGACTCAGATCATTTACAGGTTTGTTCAAACCCTGTAGAACCGGACCGATGGCAACGGCACCTGATGAGCGCTGTACTGCCTTGTAGGTGTTGTTGCCGGTGTTGAGGTCTGGGAAAATAAAGACCGTGGCGCGGCCCGCCACAAGACTATCGGGCATCTTTGTTCTGGCTACGCTGGGTTCAATGGCGGCGTCATACTGAATGGGGCCTTCTATGAGGAGATCAGGTCTTTTCGACCTGGCTATGCTGGTGGCTTCTCTTACTTTTACAACATCTTCGCCCTTCCCGGAAGCACCTGTGGAATAGGAGAGCATGGCCACTCGTGGTTCAATGCCGAAAGTGGCTGCAGTGTCTGCAGAAGAAATTGCGATTTCAGCGAGTTGAGCAGCATTTGGGGTCGGGTTTACCGCACAGTCTCCGTAGACCAGCACCCGAGTATCGAGGCACATCAAAAAGACCGAGGAGACCACGGATATTCCAGGAATGGTTTTTATGATCTGCAGTGCGGGTCGGATAGTGTCTGCAGTTGTGTGTATGGCGCCTGAAACCATGCCGTCTGCCAGCCCTTCATGCACCATCATGGTTCCAAAGTAGGAGGAGTTACTGAGGACATCACGGGCACCGTCCGGTGTCATATTCTTATGTTTTCTCAGCTCATAGAACGTGCTGATGAATCCTTCACTGAGTGCAGAGTCAGCGGGGTCGACGAGTTTTGCAGCACTGATGTCGAGTCCGAGTGATGCGGCATGGGAGAGTATTTTTGCAGGGTTACCAAGGAGGCTTATATTCACAACATTACGTCTGAGGAGAATCTCTGTGGCCCGTAAAATTCGTTCGTCACTGGATTCCGGGAGTACAATGTGTTTTTTATCCGAGCGGGCTCTTTCAAAGAGACCATACTCAAACATCACCGGGGTGACAGCCGTTGGAGTTGCTGCCAGTTCAATTATCTTGCTGAGTTGTCCGCTGTCAACATGGGTCTCAAAGAGTCCCAGTGCCAGAGCGATTTTACGGTCATCACCGGGATTAATAAGTGCCGGCACTGCGGCAACATTACGGGTGGTGCTATAGGTGTCGGTCTTAACACTGAGTAGAGGAATGGTCTGGTCCCGGCCTGTGAGGAGGCGCATGGTGTTGTCGCCAGGATGGAATCCTCCGGAAAGCAGTATTCCTGCAACATTTGGATAGTTTACGGAGAAGAGGGTGGAGAGTGAAGCCAGAATGATATCATCTCGGTCACCGGGTACGATAATGAGATCTCCGTCTTCCACGTGGCTGAGGAAATGTTCCATGGTCATGGCAGCGATCTTGAACCGCTTGACGATACGATCCATGCCTTCCTCACGGCCTAGAACATTGACACAGCCAAGGGCATCACTGATATCGGCAAGGGAAGGTTTGTCCAGCTCCTCGTTTTCAGGCAGCAGGAAGACGGGAACACCGGAGGATTCGCCAGGATCGTCGAGCTCCACTTCAAGGACTCCGAGGGTGTCTTCTGCCATGCGATTCACAAAGGTGGCCAGATGCGTACAACCCGCTTCGGCAATGGCATCTTCAGTGATCTTGATCTCCTTGGCAATGTCCCGGGGAGACTGATCCATGCCGTTTAAGACGCCGATGAAGGGACAGCCGAGGTTTTTGGCAATCTCCATATTGATGTCAACATCAAAGGCGGAGAGGAAAGAGGTGGAGTTCAGGCCCTGGCACAGGACAAAATCGTACCGTTCCTTGAGATCGTTGAGTCTCTTTATCAATTCCTCGAGGAAAAATTTGATTTTGCCTTCAGCAACAAAGGATTTTACTTCTGACGCCTCAAAGCCGTAACTCTCCTCATAGCTCATATTGGGGCAGTAGCGACCTCGAATAAGATCTATGTCAGGATCAAGATCTCTGTCTGTATCAATGACCGGCCTGAAAAAAGCAACATTTCCCACAGTGCGGCTGAGAAACTCCATCAGCCCCATGGTGACCACAAGTTTCCCGGCCTCAAGTTCAAGGGAGGCGATATAGAGAGTGTTTGCCTGCATTGGTGAAAGAGTCTTTGAGAAGGTTGTGTGTTACCTGTCGTGGCAGGGCTGGTCTTCAGAAACACAAGAGTTTTGAAGTGGCCAGACCTGTCTTTTTCTATTTGCTGCTATTCCCATTCTATGGTTGCCGGGGGCTTGGATGAGATATCAAAAACAACCCTGTTCACTCCACGGACTTCATTTATGATCCTGGTGGAAATTTCACCGAGAAGGTCGTATGGCAGCCTTGACCAATCAGCGGTCATGGCATCCCGAGAATCCACGGAACGGATGGCGATAACATTTTCATAGGTGCGGTTATCTCCCATGACTCCAACCGTCTGGATGGGAAGGAGTACAGCAAAGGACTGCCATACCTTTCGGTACCATCCGCTTTTTTTCATCTCTTCAAGGACGATGACATCTGCCTTCCGGAGGATGTCGAGACGTTCCCGGTTGACATCCCCCATGATCCGAATTCCAAGGCCGGGACCGGGGAAGGGTTGCCGGTAGATGGCCTCTTCAGGTAACCCAAGTTCAAGGCCAAGATCGCGTACCTCATCTTTAAAGAGTTCACGGAGTGGCTCAATGAGATCAAGCTTCATGATTTCCGGTAGTCCACCAACGTTGTGGTGGGATTTTATGGGAGCCTCTCCCATAAATGAGACTGATTCAATCACATCAGGATAGAGGGTACCCTGAGCGAGAAAGTTTACCTCACCAAGTTTGGCTGCCTCTTCTTCAAAAATCTTAATAAAACCGAGACCAATACGTTTTCGTTTTATCTCAGGATCAAGGACGTTGTCGAGTTCACTCAAGAAAAAATCAACAGCATCGACATGGATGACCTTGAGCTGACTTTTCTCACGGAAAAATCGTAGGATGGATTCGCTTTCACCAATACGCATAAGGCCGTTGTCCACGTAAATACAGGTGAGCTGATCTCCAATGGCTCTGTGTACGAGAGCAGCTGTGACTGAAGAGTCGACACCGCCTGAGAGAGCACAGATAACCTTGTTGCGGCCGACTTTCTCCTGGATACCCTGGACGGTGGCCTCAATAAAGGATGCCATGGTCCAGCTTGGGCTGCATTTGCAGATGCCAAAAATAAAGTTACGCAGGATGTCAGTACCAATGAGGGTATGGGCTACTTCCGGGTGGAACTGTACTGCTACAAAGGGTTTTGAGGTATGGCGCAGTGCTGCGTAAGGTGAGTGGTCGCTCACCGCTGTGGTCTCAAAACCTTCGGGGACAACTTCAATCCGATCGCCATGGCTCATCCACACTTGATGTTGCGGGACGCCAGTCTCGAGTCCGGCAAAGAGTCCTTCGGTATATTGGACCGTGAGGTTGGCTTTTCCAAATTCTCTTTTGGCGGCATTTTCAACTTTTCCTCCAAGTTGTTGTATCATCAGTTGAGCGCCATAACAGATACCGAGAACAGGCAGGCCCAGTTTAAAAATGGCCGGATCTGAGAGGGGGGCATCATCGTCATAGACGGAGCGTGGGCCCCCTGACAGTATTATCCCTGTCGGTTTCGCGGCTTTGATGGTTTCGATGGGAGTGGAGAAGGGGTGAATCTCACAGTAGACCTTCTGCTCTCTAATACGGCGGGCGATCAGCTGGGTGGTCTGGGAACCAAAATCAAGAATCAGGATTTTTTCGTCATGGATGTTCATAATAGTGAGGTCAGCGGTTGTTGATACTCCCTCTGACTATATCTTGCTTGGGTTTGTATTTGATTGGATTTCAGTTGTTGATGGACTCGTAAAAATTTATCATCTCCTTCGTTACGTGCCCTCTAGGAAGTGCCCCAGGGGTACAATTCTTATCTTTTCAACGTAGCTCAGTACGCCGAGAAAATAAGAAATCTTTGTGCCTCGGATAGGAAGTTTTTTACAAATCCGTCCAGTTTCTGGCATGTGTAAGAGACCATCAGTTGTTATGCGGTACGGTAATTAGGGGCTTCCTTGGTAATAATGACATCGTGGACATGGGACTCACGAAGTCCGGAAGCAGAAATTTTCACAAATCTGGCTTTTTGGCGCAGTTCTTCAATTGTTGCTGCCCCTACATATCCCATTCCTGAGCGGAGGCCGCCTAGGAGCTGATAGATAACACTGGAGAGTGGGCCACGGTAAGGAACTTTTCCTTCAATTCCTTCAGGAACAAGTTTGGATTGACTGGAAACCTCTGACTGGAAGTATCTGTCCGAAGAACCTTTACGCATGGCACCAAGTGACCCCATCCCGCGATAGCCTTTGTAAGTTCGACCCTGATAGAGGAAAGTGTCACTAGGTGTCTCATCGGTTCCGGCAAAGAGGGAGCCGATCATGATGGCGTGGGCACCACCGCCGATGGCCTTGGCCAGTTCTCCCGAATGCTTTATACCTCCATCGGATATGATGGGAACATTATATTTTGATGCGACAGCCACAGCCTTTTTAATGGCGGTCATCTGGGGAACACCAACGCCGGCAACAATTCTTGTGGTACAGATGGAGCCGGGACCGACACCAACCTTTACGCAGTTGGCACCAGCTTTGATAAGCGCCTCAGTGCCCTCACCGGTTGCTACATTTCCTGCAATGATCTGGAGCTCTGGGAATGCACTTCTTATTTTCGCAACCGCCTTGAGTACCCCCTGAGAATGTCCGTGGGCAGAATCAACCACCACAATGTCGACACCTGCGTTAACCAGCTTCTGGGCATTTTCCTCAAGATCAATGCCAACACCAAGTGCTGCTCCCACAAGGAGTCTGCCAAAGTCATCTTTGGCCGCCAGGGGATATTTTTTTATCTTTTCAAGATCCTTAATGGTAATCAGACCGCTGAGGATGCCATCATCGTCAACCACCAGTAGTTTTTCAATGCGATGTTCGTGGAGCAGGGCTTTGGAATGCTCAAGGTCAATGCCGACTTTCGCTGTGACCAGGTTTTTACTGGTCATGACATCGCCTACACGCAAGCCGTCATCTGATACAAAGCGAAGATCACGGTTGGTAACAATGCCGACAAGCTTTCCATCGCGGAGAACGGGAAGACCAGAGATTTTATATTTTGCCATGATCTTTTCAACTTCGGCAACGGAATGGGTTTCCTTGACGGTGATGGGATCAATGATCATTCCGGATTCAGACTTTTTGACCCGTTCAACCTCTTTGGCCTGGGACTCAATGGACATATTCTTGTGGATAATACCAAGGCCGCCTTCCCTGGCCATGGCAATGGCAGTTCTATGTTCGGTCACCGAATCCATTGCTGCACTGATCAGTGGAGCATTCAGGTGAATAGTCTGAGTCAGCTGGGTGGCAAGGGACACTTCGCTGGGGAGGACCTGGGAGGCTGCAGGGCAGAGGAGCAGGTCGTCAAACGTAAGGGCAACTTCTATATTGTCAGGTAACATGAGAGCTCCTTTTTTTCAGAATTCAAATGAAAAATGGGATGAAATAGACTAGTATACTAATCTTTTGTCTACTTTATTCGATATGTTTTGGTGGAGCATTGCAGCACAAACCCATTCTAGCATTGAAGCTGAAAAGATCAAAACTTTATTCGGCCCTAGGCGTAACTATTTGAGTGATGTGTTTTAGATGCAGGCTGCCTGGTCGTATTTAGTGCAAATCCGTGGCTAGTTTACTCTGTGCCGCAGATTTAAGTTTTTCCTTACAATGTCAAGTGGGACAATCTCATAAAAAGGTCAATTGATTGACAGATGGATAAGTAAAAACCTTCAGATGCGAGGCGCGTATTTTTTATTTTATTTCATTGTACCAGGGTACGTCGTAATTGAACATAAAATGCAGCAACGAAGCAGGTGAAGATTTTTTACGACGTCATCAAGTGTACTCTATTTAAAGAGAGAGGAGATTTATAAATGTTGCTTGAAATAAATCCGGATAATCCGCAGCAGAGGTTGATTCAGCAGGTGGTGGAGCGGCTGAAACGTGGAGCCGTTATCTGTTATCCCACTGACACCGGGTATGGCATCGGGTGTGATTTTTCCTGTCAAAAGGCTGTTAAGAAGATTATTCAGATCAAAAAACGTCCCAAAGGAAAGCCCTTTTCCTTTATGTGTTCAGATCTTAAGCATATCAGTAAGTATGCCCACGTCTCCAACGTTGCCTATCGTCTTCTAAAAAAAAATCTCCCGGGGCCTTACACATTTGTTTTGCCGGGAACAAAAATAGTTCCGAAGTCCATGGTGACAAAACAAAAAACCGTGGGTATCAGAGTTCCTGAGAATGCAATCTGCCGAATGCTCCTTGAAACTCTCGGAAGTCCAATCATTAACACCTCTCTTCCCGTTGAGGAGGGTGAACCCAGTATCACCGCTCCATGGGATATTGATAACCACTACGGCAAACAGGTTGATCTGATTGTGGATGGAGGGGATGTGTATACTGATCCCTCATCCCTTGTCGACCTGACCGGTGACCACCCTGTGGTTCTGCGGGAAGGAAAAGGGGATGTAACCCCTTTTATGTAGTCATCCCTGCGGAGGGCTGTCTTAGCCCTCCGCAGGGTTCTTTCCCTCTATTCCTTAATGAGTGCTTCCTTGAGGGATTTGCTCATGGTGAAATGGATGGTTTTACGCTCAGGAATGTTCATTATGGTTCCTGTTTTGGGGTTCTTGGTGCAGCGTGCCTTCCGTTTTCTCACGGCAAAACTTCCAAACCCCCTGAGCTCAATACGACGATCTTCCTTTAATGCATCTTCCATGGTCTTGAGCATGATGTCGAGGGCAATGGTCACATCATTTTTGTGGAGAGACAGCTCGTTGCTTACTTCATTGACAAGTTCTTTTTTTAGCATGGTTATTACTTATATGCCTGTGTGGCAGTAGAAAATGTATAATTGAAATGTTTACCGATTGCCAAAGAGGCCAGCGGCAAGTATTCCTGGGATGCTGTAACAGTTTTCAGAGCCCGGTATCTTCTGGCGACTGCAATGTGGATGAGTTTCGCTTTGGATAATGGCGGCCGGATAATAATTACAGATTCAGATATAAAAAAGGTTGTTTTACCGATGGTGAAGTTCACCATCGGTAAAACAACCTGTGGGTCTTAGGTTACGATTGACAGTTTACTTCTCTTCGGATGTTTCCTCGCTGTTATCGTCTCCTGCAGCTGCTTTGAGCAGGTCGCCAAAGGTGGAAGGTGCAGCAGCTTCTGCCTCTTCTTTCTTTTTGGCGTAGTTCTCAGCAGCACCTTCCTCTCCGTCCTCTTCGAGAGTTTTGATGGAGAGACCGATTTTTCTGTCCTTGGCAGACACATTGATAACAATGGCTTTCAGAGTGTCTCCTACTTCGTACATTCCAACTGGAGTTTTGATTTTGTCCTTGGAAATCTCAGAGACGTGAACCAAACCTTCGATGCCTTCTTCAAGCTGAACAAATACACCAAAATCGGTGACGTTGGTGATCTTTCCTTCGATGATGGTTCCTGAAGGATAGTTGTTATAAGCAGCCTGCCATGGATCCGGTTCAAGCTGTTTGATACCGAGGGAGAAACGCTCGTGTTCTTTGTCAATCTTCAGGACAACGGCCTGGATAGTTTCACCCTTGGAGTATTTCTCTGAAGGATGTTTGATGCGCTCGGTCCAGGAAAGATCAGATACATGGATCAATCCATCAATGCCTTCCTCGATACCAATGAATATACCAAAGTCTGTGATGTTTTTGACTTTTCCTTCAATAACTGAACCAACTGGATAGTTGTCTGTCACCAGATCCCATGGGTTAGGGAGAAGCTGCTTCATACCCAGTGAAATACGTTTGGTCTCAGGTTCGATATTTAGAACCATGATCTCTACTTCATCACCAACGGTAACCATCTTGGATGGATGGCGCGGTTTCTTTGACCAAGTCATTTCAGATACATGAATAAGCCCTTCAACGCCTTCTTCAAGTTCTACAAAGACACCGTAATCGGTTATGGAAACGACTTTACCCATGGTTTTCTCGCCAACGGGGAAACGCTCTGCAACAGTTGCCCATGGATCAGCTTTGAGCTGCTTGACACCAAGGGATACTCTGTCGTGTTCTTTGTCGTACTTGAGAACTTTGACCTCCAGTTCCTGACCAACTTTGTAGAGCTTAGCAGGATGGGAAACACGCCCCCAGGAAAGGTCTGTGATATGACAGAGGCCGTCCATGCCGCCCATGTCGATGAAGAGACCGTAATCGGTGATATTGGTAATTGCTCCTTTGATGATCTGTCCTTCTTCCAGGACCGAGCGCATCTTCTCACGAAGTTTGGCGCGGGCCTCTTCGAGGATTGCACGGCGGGAGATAACTACATTGTTGCGTTTACGGTTGAACTTGAGAATCTTGAAGTCAAAAGATTCGCCAATGAGAGCATCGAGGTCTTTAACGGGGCGCAGATCGATCTGAGAATAGGGGAGGAAAGCGGGTACGCCGATGTTGACGGACATGCCGCCTTTAACGCGATTTTCAATTTTTCCTTCAATGGTACCGTCTGCTTCCTGAATCTTGGCGATATCTTCCCATACCTTGATGGCTATGGCTTTGTCCCGTGACAGCAGGAGGCCACCTTCATCTTTGCGGCGTTCCACAAATACTTCAAAAGTGTCGCCAACATTGAATTCAATTCCTTCGTCCAGCTGGAATTCGGATTTGGCAATGTAGCTCTCAGCCTTGTCTCCGACATCTACGAGGACATAGTCGTCCACAGTACCGATGATGGTACCGATGGTAACGTCACCAACGTTAACCACTGTATTGTTCTCTTCCATTTCGAAGAGTTCCGCAAAGCTCATCTCTTCGTCGTTGTCCGGGGTTGTTTGTTTAAGTTCCTCTGTCATGGGCTTCTACTCTTCCAGCGGCCTGAATGATTCGGCCAGGTTGTTAAGGTTGTTATTTTGTCAATGAAATCATTGACTCTAAAATTGAAGAAAGGCCACAGCACAATGCCGTAACCTCGCATCTTGTAAAACCCTACCTTATAGCAAAATTAAAATGGAAAGACAAGAACTTCTTGGGGGGAGTGATCAAAAAAATCAGGCCGTGGTTATAGGTGAACTTGAGCGGTTTCGTCTTGCTGTGTTTTTGGGGGAACTTTCCCTGTTGGTCTGCTGGCTCAGCTGATCAATGTCTTGATGATATCTTTTTTGCCAATGATGCCCGCGAGCCTGTCATTTTCGATGACGGGCAAGGTGTGGATGTTGTCCTCGGCCATAATGGTTGCAATCTCATCAAGTCCAGTTTCGGGAGAGATTGTTTTAGGAGTCGCGCTGCATATTTCTGCCACCGAGGTTGCGGCCATTTTTTTCATCTCAGCTTCCATCTTGTCAGGGTTCTCAAGATAGAATACAGAGTCGAGAATAGTTATGACTGTGGGGATGTGCAGCTTTTTGGACTGGTCGATGAGGTCGCTCTCCGTGGCTACCGCAATGACCTTGCCTGAGTCATCAAGCACGGGGACTCCACTGATATGATTACTGGTGAGTATGCGCGCAAGCTCAGCAACGGGGGTGTCTTTTTGTACGGAAATAACGTTTCTGGTCATAATATCTCTTGCTGTAAGCATGGGCTCTCCTAGTGTGGGCGTGATGGTATCTCTGCGGGGAAATATGTATCCTGTATAGAGTATATCATTTTCACGTTGCTAACTTCAAATAGATAATTTCCGGACAGTTGAAAAAAGGGGAGTAGGGATGCATGGAAAGTGAGTGGCTTTGGAGCACCTTGCTGGCCTGGGATAATTTTATGGAATGTGGTGAGTGCGCCAAAATAAAAGCTGAATCAGTATGTTAGGTCGAGGTGTCTGTGGTGTGAGTGTGTTGCAAATCTAAATGTAGAAATGAGAGTGGTTCCTATTGTCGCACTTCTTTTTTGTCGGATTTTGTCTTGACTTCTGTTTTTGGGATGGGTAATTGTGCCTATGGTTTGGATGTTTTGGGAAAAGACTGCTTACCAGCCGGGAGGGACGAATATCAGCCAGAATATTGATAGAAAAATGTAAATCGACTGTTGTCGAATGTGTCATTCCAGGAGAATGTATGAGCAGAGAATGCGGAAAACTATGTTCATTTCTGATAGTTGTGACTTTTCTGGTTTGTATTCCTGTTGGCAGTGTCTGGTGTCATGATGCTCCTGTCAGAGTAGCTGTCCTCTCCTGCATGGATCCCGTGAAGACCTATAAAAAATTTCACCCTCTGGCTCATTATCTTGAGACTCAAATAGGTCGAGAGGTCAGCCTCCTGGTTCCCAGGGATTATTCCGCTTTTATGCGTATGGTGAAACAGGGACAAGTGGATTTTTCCTATCAGCCAGCACATATTTTTCTAACTTTGGAAAACTATCTGAACCCTGAAATGCGCCTCAGCACCCTGACCATGTCAGGAGAGCGTCAGCATCGTGCTTTACTTATTGTTCGTGCAGACAGCTCTATTAAGGGGGTTGCTGATTTGCGTGGCAAGTCGGTCCTCTTTGGGCCAGAGCAGTCAACGGTAAAATCATTTGCTGCAAAACAGCTTCTGGTAGAGCATGGTATTAACCTGGAGAGCGACCTCCACGACAGCAGTTATGGTTCCTCCTGTGAGAAAACAGCTTTTAATGTCTATCTGAAGGCTTATGATGCCGGGTTTGTCTGTGCTCACAGTTATCATACTCTTATGGGGAGAAAGAACTCTGAATGGCCTATTCCCCCGGCAAGCTTGAGGGTCGTGGCGAAGACAAACCCTATCCCAACCTGGATTTTTTCCGCATCAAAAAATGTTAACCCGGAAATGGTGACGGTAGTCAGAGAGGCACTTCTTGCTTTGTCCAGTCATCCCACAGAAGAGCATCTGGAGATTCTCCACAATATTGAGTCATCCGGATTTGATATTACAAGCGAGAATGACCTCAGAATGCTGCGTAAACGGTTTGTTTCTCAATGATCAGTTTTCGTACTAAACTTGTCGTCCTTATCTCTGTTCTGGTGACAGTCAGTCAGCTTACCACCGGTTTTGTTATCAGCAGGCAGTCAGAAGAAGCGCTGTGTGAGCAGAATGACCGAATCGCCATGGCCATGGCTCGGAATATCTCGAAAATTTCCACAAAATCGTTTTTGAGCCGGGACCTTGCGAGCTTGTATGAGCAGGTCAAGCTTGCCATGCTGGAGCAGAATGTACTTTTTGTGAAGATTGTTGATTTGGATAACAGAATAATAATGTCAGAAACACTCTCTGAAGTGGGGGCTATGCTGTCTTTTTCCAGTGAGAACCTTTCCAGCCCTGTTGCTCCCGGAGAACTGATACTCGATGGCTCTTCGGCAAAGATCGTAGAGCCGGTGGTGCTTAGTGGTGAAACTCTGGGACATGTGATTCTTGGATATTCTCATGTTGAGATACGGGTAGCCATCTTAGCTCTGAAGAAAAAGATACTGACCACACTGCTCATTGGCCTTTCAGGAGCTATATTCATAGCAGTGTTGATCACAGGGATGATAACAGCACCACTGATGAAGCTTGAAGCTGCAGCTGCCAGGATTGCTTCTGGTAAATTTGATCTGACAAAACCTGCCAGGAAACAGGGCGATGAATTCTATCTTCTTTCGCAGACCATGTATGACATGGCTAAACGACTGGAGTCGCTGGTCTATAATGACCCCTTGACAGGGGTGTATAATCGTCTTTTGTTAAATAGCAGGCTACGCGAAGAGCTGGCCCGCAGTAATCGTTACAACTGGCCCCTTGCCATGTTGATGATAGATATAGATCATTTCAAAAAAATCAATGATACTTATGGGCACCTGGTTGGCGATGAAATGCTGCTTGCCTGTACCCGGATCTTCTCAGAACATATAAGGGAAGAAGATTGTTTGGCTCGTTTTGGCGGGGAGGAGTTTGTTGTTCTTGCTCCAAATATGACCTCGGACAATGCCATGCTACTCGCTGAAAGGATCCGTCAGGCTGTTGTGGATGAACACTTTATATCGAGCCAGGATACTGGGGTGATTCGGATGACAGTAAGTATTGGCGTTTCCCTTTATCCAGCTCATGCCCGGACTGAAAATGAGCTGATTGCAACGGCTGATCAGGCATTGTACAGTGCTAAAACCAGCGGTAGAAACAGGGCCATACTTTTTTCCCGGTACTCCGGGTCGTGATGGCTTTTTTCTGCCCCAAGGGTGCTATATATGGTATGGTGCCGCCATCGAAAATAACAGACAGCCTGGTTTAGCAGGTTCAGGAGAGTAAAAGAGGGAGAGGAAATGGCAGTTTTAGAGCTAGAATCGCTGGGCAGGAGGGAGCTTTCCTCTGTGCCTGTGGCAGAACTTATGGATCGGGCTCAGGTCGTGGCAGCAGTACAGACAGCAAATTATGACCAAGGGGAGCAGGCGGCACTCACGGCCGAGATCAAATTGTTACTGCAAAAAGAGAATGCTGTTCTTGTGGCACACTATTACACATCCCCAGAGCTGCAGCAGCTTGCGGAGGAGACCGGTGGCTTTGTAGCTGATTCTCTGGAAATGGCCCGCTTTGGAAGTGAGCATTCTGCGACGACTCTGGTGGTGGCAGGGGTTCGCTTTATGGGTGAGACCGCAAAAATACTCAATCCTGAGAAACGAATTTTAATGCCTGATGCAGATGCCACCTGCTCTCTTGATATTGAATGTCATGTGGATCTTTTTTCAGAATTTTGTGACACACATCCCGATCATACAGTTGTGGTTTATGCCAACACCAGTGCTGCTGTGAAGGCTAGGGCCGACTGGGTGGTTACTTCGGGAATTGCATTGCCCATAATCAAATACCTCGCCGAGCAGGGGCAGAAAGTGCTCTGGGCCCCCGATAAACACCTCGGTGCATACGTGCAGGGGGCCACAGGTGTTGAAATGCTGATTTGGCCCGGAAGTTGTGTGGTGCATGAGCTGTTCAAGGCAGATGGGATAAGGGCATTGAAAAAGAGATATCCGAATGCGGCTATTCTGGTTCATCCTGAATCACCCATGGAAATAGTGGCTATGGCTGATGTGGTTGGATCAACCACTGCTCTTATCAAGGCCGGCAGTGAGCTTGCGGCGACGGAGTTTATTGTGGCAACAGAGCCTGGTATTTTCTATAAGATGAAACAGGCTGAACCGGATAAGCTCTTTCTGGAAGCGCCCACTGGTGGTGCAGGTGGTAGTTGTGAGAGCTGTATCCGTTGTCCCTGGATGGCAATGAACGGCCTTCGGAACCTTGCTGAGACCTTGAAGACAGGTAGGGATGAGATTCTGGTTGCTGAAGCACTCCGGAAGAAGGCACTGATACCATTGCAGCGAATGATGGACTTTGCTAAAGGTCCACATGCTTCAGTGAAGTAGGATCCGTAGGTGTCCGGTTGCAGTTTATATTGTTCTCAGCGGGGGAAAGCCGCAGCTACGCCACCGTCAACGGGTAGAGTCGCCCCTGTGGTTGGTGTGAGGCTGGATGCAAAAAAAACCACTGCATTCCCAACGTGATTGGCAAGAACTTCTGTTTTTAAGAGGTTGCGTTCCCGGTAATAGGCTTTTAAGCCTTGCGGATCAAGATTCCTGGATCGCATTCTGTCTGGCCCCACCACATCCCACAATCCGGACGACACTCCGTGGTCATCAAAAATTGCATCAGCGTTGATCATATTGACCCGGACGTTGTGAGGTGCAAGTTCCATGGCGGCAATTTTTCCAAGTTGGTGTGCTCCTGCCTTGGATGAGGAATAGGCTCCAAAAGCAGTACCTGGTGCAAAGACATTCTTTGAGCTGTTGATGACAATATGACAGGGGGCAGATCCTAGGGCAGCCTGGCCCTTAAAGACTGGGATGGCGGCCTGGATGACCTGAAACACCCCCATGGTGTTTACCTCAGTTACCTGCCGGAATGTATCTTCATCAAGCTCTTCCAGAGTGGCTACATGGGCAAGTCCCGCGTTGGGAACCAGGATGTCAAGACCGCCCAGTTCTCTGATAATGGTTGCCATACCTTCCTGAACAGTTTTTTTGTCCGTGACATCCATGGTGAGGGCACTGATACGCTCTTTCGGGAATTCAGATTGTAGCAGGTCGTATACCTTCTCCAGGCGTTTTTTACTCAAATCTGAAAGGTAGACATGGGCACCTGCCTGTAACAGCTTTCTGCCAATTCCACAGGCAATAGCACCTCCACCGCCTGTGACAAGTGCCACCTGACCGGCTAAAGGGAGCGGTGGTGTGTTCCCCAGCTTGACCTGCTCAAGACTCCAGTATTCCATGTCAAAAATATGGGCTTCCTCCAGTTCCCGGTATGGGGCAATACCGGCACCCTTTTGTTTTGCCATGAGGGTATGCAGAGCTATATCTCCGGCAATGCGAGCTGCTTTTTCACTGTGTCCGCAGCTAATCATTCCCAACCCGGGGATAAGTATGACCCGTGGTTTGGGATCAAGGCAGATGCGTATCACTCCCTTATCCCGGATCTGGGTTTCAAAGTAGTTCAGGTAGGCTTTTTCATATGCAACAAGACTATGTTTGATTGTCGTGGCCAATGTTTCCTCATGGCTGTTTTGAATGTTCAGCCAGAGAGGATAGTTTTTGGTACGGATCACATGATCAGGGGTGAGGACTCCTGAGGTGTAGCGTGATTGTGCATCTTTTTCCTGGAGGTAGTCGAGTACTTCCCTGTCCTGGTTCAGAAGGAGGTAGAAAGGGCGGGAGGTACCGTTCTCTGTGATAGTCAGGGCGCCGCGTAACAGGGGCAGGATGGTACTTGCAGAGAGCTTCGGTCTGTCTGGCTGTGTCGCAGCAGGTGCGGTGCTTTTTGATGCTGCAATGTATTCCTCGGCCAGGTTGACATAGTGGATCATTTTGCTGTAAGCAGCCTCCCCGCTTTGTCCAAAGGTGAAAATACCATGGTTGAGCAGGATGATGGCTTCCATGTCCGGTTGTTTTTCATAGAGTTCCACTACTTTTCTAGAAAGGGGAAAGCCTGGCATGATCCAGGGAAGGATTCCAATTCTTTTACCCAGCACCTCTTTAAGCCGCTCTTCGGGGGTGGTCATATTGGTCAGGGTGACAATGGCATCTGCATGGGTATGGTCGATGAACTTATGAGGGAGAAATGCATGGACCAGTGTTTCGATCGAAGGGTTGGGCGCAGTTGCATCCAGCATGTGGGTCTTGAACTGGTTAACCATCTCCTCGTCTGACAGTTGCTCAAGGGGGCGGAGGCGCTGAAGATAGGTGAGGTCAAGGGCTGGAAAGCCCTGGGGCTCAATGGTGGCCAGATCCCAGCCACTCCCCTTGATAAACAGAACCTTGCAGGGATCACCGAGGAGGTCGGTGATGGTGGATTTTACCGAAGTATTGCCGCCGCCATGCAGTACCAGGTTTTCTTCCTGGCCAATGAGGCGGGATGTATAGGTGCGCATCGCAAGATCCGCATTGCAACCATCTTTGGATTTTGCGTAACGTTCTGCGTCGCTTGCTGAATATCTGTTTTCCATTCTGTTCGTTTGTGTTGTAGAGTTTCTAGCCGCTGTAGGCACTTATCTCAGCCATGAGCGAACCGAAGAGTTCTTCGTAGCGTGGAATCGCCTTTCGGAGGATGGTCAGGAGTTCGGGGATCTCATTGTTATTTACCACCAGATTGGCGGAAAGGGCGAGGGCTTCCAGGTCATAAAGGGTGGAAAACTCAGGGCCGATGAGAATGTAGAAGATGAATCTGCGCTTTAACATGGACATATCGCGCATGAAATTATGGAAGGGGGATTCGTCAAGGGGACCGGGCCTGAAACTGGTGTGGAGGATGACACTGGCATAATTAATAAATTGCATCTTATCCATGGCCTCTTCATCTGACCCGGCAAAACTGGCCTGGTAGCCGATGCTTTCTATTGCCTTTGCCACGAGATCTCTTTCAGCTCCTGGGTTAATGAGAATGAGGGTTTGTGGGATGTCTTCAACGACTTCTTCCTCTTCAAACGTTCCTTTCTTGAGCCAGGTAATATCTGGAGCTTCCGGCGGTTTGACAGCCCCCGCTGTCAAGTTTGTCTGTTGAGTCGTACTGTTTGGATTGAGGTGGTTGCCGTCAAGCACTATAGCTTCACCGCATTTAGGGCAGGGCAGGCGGAGCAGACGTCCCGGGGCAAGCTGCTGAATACCTTTTTTTATCTTGTCGCTGAGTTTTAATTTTCTGTTGCAGTTTTGGCATGTTATGGTCATTGTAGTCCTCTTTACCAGCGGGTTTGTTCCTCTTCTTCCATGGCCAGACCGGAGAGAGTTGATGTGGCCTCTCCGCGTGATGCTTTGATGGTGTCGAGGCCTCGGGCAACTTCGTTTCTGTGAGAGCTGTATCGTATGGCGGTCCCTTCAGTGATAAGTTCGGATTCGTACAACTCCAGGATATGCTGGTCAAAGGTACGCATATCTATGGCAGATCCCTGTTGGATGACTTTGTAAAAGGTCTTTTCCTCATCCTCTCCGTTTAAAATCAGGTCTTTTACCCGCAGGCTGGTACAGAGAATTTCCATGGCAGCGATTCGGCCACCGCCTACTTTTGGCAGCAGGCGCTGACCAACGACCCATCGAATGGTATCTGCAAGACGGTTTCTGATTTGGGGCTGCTCCTCCTGCTCAAACATACCGAGGATACGGTTGATGGTCTGTCCTGCGTCAATGGTATGGAGGGTGGAAAGAACAAGGTGTCCGGTTTCTGCAGCAGTGAGGCCGATTTCCATGGTTTCCCTGTCCCGCATCTCACCTACCAGGATGACTTTCGGAGCCTGTCGCAGTGCCGCACGCATTCCTCCGGGAAATGTTGAAAAGTCATTGCCAAGTTCGCGTTGGTTGAAGGTGGCCTTTGCATGGGGGTGGACATATTCGATGGGGTCTTCCAGGGTCACGATGTGGACTGAGCGATCCATGTTTATTTTATGCAGCAATGAGGCAAGAGATGTGGTTTTACCACTACCTGTGGCGCCTGTGAAGAGTACTAGGCCGTTCATCTCCGCTGCCATCTTGTTAAAGGCTGAGGGGAAATTCATACCTTTGATCGTGGGAATGGTGGTTTCGAGCTTTCTGAGAATGGTGGTGAAGTAGCCTTTCTGGGTGAAAATGTTGACCCTGAAACGAACCTTGTCACCCAGATTGTAGGATAGATCACAAGATCCCTTTTCAACCAGATCCCGGAGGAGGCGCTTATTGTTGCCGATGAGGTTCAGGGCAAAGACTTCTGCCTGGAAAGGGGTGAGCCTGTTGACTGGCGGGGTGACAGCAATCGGCATAAGAACTCCGGCAGATTCAACCTGCAGAGTCTTGCCGACGGTGATATTCAGATCTGAGACATTCTCATATGCCTCGAGCATTGATGTGATCCAATAATCGATTTCTGTTTGTTTCATTCATTCTCTCCAGATTTTTTTTTACACACCTGTTATTTTCATAGTATATTGTCACAAACAAGACAAGAAGTTCAGATTTTTTATTTATTAAAGAAAGATAAGGGCTACTTAAATAGCAGGTATGTATTCCCGCGTCGATTGCTTTTGGGATACCGACTTTTTTTTAGGTGAGCTTTAGAGGTGAACAGTATGGCAATCCCATTACGCAGTAATACAACAACCCAGGGAAGAAAAATGGCAGGGGCCCGCAGCCTCTGGCGTGCAAATGGTGTCACAGAAGAACAGTTTGGCAAGCCCATTATCGCCATCGTGAACTCTTTTACCCAGTTTGTTCCCGGCCATGTCCATCTCCATGAGATTGGGCAGCAGTTGAAGAAACAGATTGCAGATCTTGGCTGCTTTGCGGCTGAGTTTAATACCATTGCCATTGATGATGGTATTGCCATGGGGCATGCGGGAATGCTTTACTCCCTTCCTTCCCGGGAACTGATTGCCGATAGCGTAGAGTATATGTGCAATGCGCATACTGTGGATGCCATGATCTGTATCAGCAACTGCGATAAGATTACCCCCGGTATGCTGATGGCGGCCATGCGACTCAATATTCCGGCGATCTTTGTTTCCGGTGGCCCCATGGAGGCTGGAGTTGATGGTGAAAAGCGCTACGACCTTGTGGATGCCATGGTCATGGGAGCGGATCGTGAGGTAAGTGATGCTGATGTTGCTGTCGTTGAACGCTGCGCCTGTCCCACCTGCGGGTCGTGTTCCGGGATGTTCACTGCTAATTCCATGAACTCTTTGAATGAGGCCTTAGGAATGGCCTTGCCTGGCAATGGAACTGTTGTGGCAACTCATGCAAACCGTATAAGTCTCTTTGAAAGAGCAGCTGAACGAATCGTGGCCATGACTGACGCCTGGTATAAAGATGAGGATGCCTCTGTGTTGCCGCGAAATATAGCTTCCAGGGCCGCATTTCTTAATGCCATGACCCTCGATATTGCCATGGGCGGATCCACTAATACGGTACTTCATCTTCTGGCCATTGCCAATGCCGCTGAAGTCGAGTTCAGCATGGAAGACATTGATGAGCTTTCCCGTAAAATCCCCAATCTTTGTAAAGTTGCACCCTCTTCACATTACCACATGGAAGATGTGAATCGGGCAGGGGGGATTATGGGGATCCTTGCTGAGCTTGACCGGGCTGGAATGATCGATTCAAGTGTCAGTCGTGTTGAGGGGCAGACCTTGCAGGAGATTCTTGCCAGCTGGGATGTGGCAGGAGAATCCTGCGATGATGAAGCACGCAATCTTTATTTAAGTGCCCCCGCCCAGAGTGGCCGCAATCTGGTCATGGGGTCACAGAAGAGTATGTATGCTGCTGCGGATCTCGATCGGGCAGAGGGCTGTATCCGTGATGTGGAACATGCATACAGCAAGGATGGCGGGCTGGCAGTACTCTATGGAAACATTGCCCTTGACGGTTGTATTGTGAAGACTGCGGGGGTTGATCCATCTATCTTTAATTTTAAGGGAACTGCCAGGGTCTATTCCTCTCAGGAGAGTGCCTGCGATGCCATTCTTGGTGGTTCGGTTTCTGCAGGGGATGTGGTGATTATTCGCTATGAAGGTCCTAAGGGCGGCCCTGGAATGCAGGAGATGCTTTACCCCACCTCCTACCTTAAATCAGTACATCTTGGCAAGGAATGTGCGCTTATCACCGATGGGCGTTTCTCCGGTGGCACATCTGGACTCTCCATTGGGCATGTTTCCCCTGAGGCTGCTGCTGGTGGTGCAATAGCCCTGGTTCGTAACGGGGATGTTATCACAATAAACATTCCTGAACGCAAAATTGATGTTCAGATTTCAGATGATGAGCTGGAGCAGCGCAGGGCTCAAGAGTTGCAAAAAGGCTCCGCTGCATTCAGGCCGGATGACCGTGACCGGCATGTATCCCAAGCCCTGAAAGCGTACGCAATGTTCGCAGCATCTGCTGATAAGGGTGCCGTAAGGATAGTCCCAGGTGGCTGATATCGTAATTAATATTGTAGTTACTGGTCTTTTTTGGATTTGTTTTTGTGGTACATATTGATATTGACAATTACTCATGTGTTCTGTAGATTAGATGTCTTGCTTGATATAGTATATTGCCATCGAAGTTTTCTATTATATTTTTATGAGGTCTGGTTATGAGTAAAAATCAAATTATCATCGCCTTGGTTGTGCTTACTCTGGTGGGTACGATATGGGGGTCGGTTCAGGATAAAAAAAGTAAAAGTCTTGAAAGGCAGCTTGCAGCATTAAAAGCCGATCCTCCTGCATCACCAGCTGTTGATGAGGCAGTAGCCAGTGATGCCCAGGCTGTGGTAAACAAAGCACTTACTGAGATAGCAGATCTGAAATCTCAGAACAAGGCTCTTTTGGCAGATGCGGAAACTTTGCGTAGCAGTGTGGCCAGTCAGCAGAAAGAGATTGCCAGTCTTAAAAAACAGCTTGCTGAGGCAAGCAGTGGTTCTCAAACCATTGGAGCAATGCAGGCGCAGCTTGACAAGGGTGCAGCCGAAATCACAAAACTTCAGGAAGCTCTGACTGCTGCAAAGGCAGAGGTTGCTCAGAAAACGGCAGCCCTTGCGGCTGCAGAAGAGGTTGCTGCGGGTTTAGAGGGCGTAAAGTCTGTTCTGGCTAACAGCGTGGACGCTTATAGTGCAAAAAGTCAAGAACTTTCGGCTGAGGTTGAGGAGTATCATTTGCGTATCCAGTCCCTTGAAAAGGCCCTGGAAGAACGTACGAAGAGTCTTGTTGCTGCCGGTGAGGAATTGGCACGAACCAAGCTGAATATGAATGTTTTACTCTCCAAAATCGCAGCTCAGAATAACTCCCTTGAAATACTTGAGGAAACCCGAGTGGCACTTGAAAAAGAGCTTGCCATGAAGTTTCTGACCATAGAGGATCTTCAGCGGCAGTTGAGTATTAAGGTCGTTTCGGAGGATGTAAGTACTGAGGAGCCAGTTACTGAAGAAGATCAGGCAGCTCCTGCAGAAGAGGTTCAGCAGGCTGTTGAGGAATCGAGTGCTGCACACTGAGACGCATTTTACAGAGAATATGAGCTGCCTTTATCCAGAATGGGATAGAGGCAGTTTTTTTTGTTGAATGATCACCATTAAGAATGGTGCGGTACAGGAAGAACCTGATATGGAAATTTTGGATTGTAGTGGATTAAACTGTCCTGAGCCAGTTTTGCGAACGAAGGCTCATCTGGAAAAGAATTTGAATGAGACTTTTGGCGTTTTGGTGGACAATGAGGCGTCACGCGAGAATGTACTGCGTTTTTCAAGGAGCAGGGGTTGTGAGGCAAAGGTCACAGACAGTGCTGATAAAAACTTTCTAATCCATGTGACTCCAGGAGGAGAGGTGCTGGATGAAAACTTTGAGAAAGATGAATATCTCTGCGAAGTCACGTCCGGGGCTAATCTTGTCTATGTGATAGCCTCTGATTCAATGGGGCGTGGTTCTGATGAGTTGGGCTGGGCTTTGCTGCAGACCTATGTCACAACCATTGCTGAGATATCACCCCTTCCTTCTCACATATTACTTTATAATGGTGGTGTGAAGTTGGCCAGTACACCGGGCAAGGCTCTTGAATCCCTGCAGCTGCTTGAAAAGAAAGGTGTCACAATCTGGATTTGTGGAACCTGTCTTGAGCATTTCAGATTAGAAAAAAAACAACAGGTGGGGGGGATCACCAATATGTATGATATTATGAGTACCATGGCTACTGCTGGAAAGGTCGTAAGTCCTTATTGACATCCGGATTTATAGTGTACATGAAAATATCTCCAGCTCCTGTGGATCATATTGCTGATGACTGTGTCAGCTGTGGGATTTGCGTTAAAGAATGTTCCTTTCTCCAGGAATACGGATCGCCAAAAGATCTTGCTGAAAACTGGCGAAGTGGGCAAAATCAAGGTGGAAAACTCTTTCCTTTCGAGTGCAGTCTCTGTGGCCTGTGCCTTGGAGTGTGCCCCAAAAAGCTAGATCCTTCTGCGATGTTTCTTACCATGCGTAGAGAGCTTATGGCTGGTGGTCAGGGTATACTCAGACAGCATAAGACCATCAGATCGTATGAGAAGCGAGGGAGTTCTCCTCTGTTTTCTTTTTATTACTTTCCCGAGGGATGTACCACAGTGCTTTTCCCTGGATGTGCCTTTCCGGGAACTCGTCCCGATACGTTGCTGCATCTTTATCAGCACCTTCAGAGCTCCATTCCGAACCTTGGAATAGTTATGGACTGCTGTACAAAACCTTCCCATGATCTCGGTGACAGTGCGCATTTCACGAAGATGTTTTCGCAACTCTGTCGGATTCTAGACTCCAATTCAGTAACTAGGGTTCTTGTAACCTGCCCGAATTGCCATCGTATCTTTAAAGAATACGGGCAGGGGATAGGGGTGGAGAGTGTCTATGAAGTGATGCCTGGGGGTGATGGCTTGCCGGTTACCACTGAGACAGAGGTGACAGTACACGATCCTTGCGGGGTGAGATTCGCGTCATCGGTACAGGATGGTGCAAGGGAATTGCTGCAGCAGCAGGGAGTGCGGATCAGAGAGATGGAGCATAACCGTCAGAAGACTTTCTGCTGCGGCGAGGGCGGGGCTGCCGGGTTTATCAGGCCTGATTTTGCAAAATCATGGACCGACAAGCGGGTGAGGGAAGCAAAGTCTAACCTTATCATCAGCTACTGTGCTGGTTGCACACAATTTCTCGGTGAGGCTGCCAACTGCCACCATCTGCTTGATTTTCTCTTTTTTTCGCAGCGGGTAATGGAGGGACGCCACAAAGTGAGTCGTGCCCCGTTTACCTACTGGAACCGTTTCCGGCTAAAGCAAAAACTCAGGAAGATGTGCTGTGCTGGTCGTTGTGGTACCCGTAACCAGATGGCCGGTTAAGTCTGTTCTGTCTCCAGAAGGACCCGGTTGACCTTTGCGCCGGAGTCCCACAGGGCGTCAATCATGCTGTCCATTTCTTTTCCAGCCACCCGAATGGTGAGCAATTGGTGGTCAGGGCTGTAGTTCTTGATGATGGTGATGGCCAGCAACTGCATATTGAAATCTTTGCAGATATCGGTGATCTTGTACACGGCGGCTCCATTATTTTGAATCTGCAGTTCAATTCGAGCCCCTGATTCCCCCCCGCCCAATATTTCTGCAAAGGCTTGAAATATATCTGTTTCTGTTATTATTCCCAGCAGTTCATCGTTTTCCACCACCGGTACGGCTCCAATTTTAAAACGACGCATCAAAAGGGCCACATCTTCCAGTGGATCCATGGGATGGGCGGTGACAGGATTGGATGTCATAAATGAAGAGACCTTTGCCTGGGTGGCGATGATTGTTTTTTGAGGACTGGAAGAAGAGTCAATGGCAGAAGGAAGGGCCCTGTGGATATCACTCTGAGTGATGATTCCCACCAGCGTATTATCTTTGACCACAGGCAGATGGCGGAAATGAGATTGGCTTATGATTTCAACCGCCTGGCCAATAGGAGTGTTCTCGTCAACTGTGGTGACATCCTGCTGCATCCAAAGTTTAATAAACATGGGTTCTCCTGTTATAAATCTGTCTCGATGAAAGTGGAGTTGTCACTGTGCAGTGAAAAACGAATCCCATGAAAATCATATTCAATGGTAGTGGTGGCATTGCCGATCTGGATCTCTGTTCCACTGAAGATTGTTCCTTCCACGGTGATGGATATTGTTTTTAGAAAAGCACTCTCGCTGCCACTGGTTCCTGCTGGGATGAGGTCGAGGCCGGTCATATTCTGATAAAGTGTGTTAATCGCCTCTTCAAGGGACTGTCGTTGTTTAATATTTTTCTTCATTCCGTGGAGCTGCAGGAAGGTGAGGCATTCTTGTTCGGTGTCTCGCAACTGAGCGCGGATTCGTAAGTAGCGCAGGTACTTTCCAGGGGAAATTCCTGCTGCAAGGAGAGTCGGAGGTGCGTTGGGTGAACCCACATTACCGAGAGTGATGCTAGCGCCGCTCATCAGAAATCCTGCCATGACCTGACTGCTCTTTTGGCCCAGGATATCGCCATCAGACATTATTGTACTGTAGTAGGCCTGTTTTCGTATGATGGTCTTTCCTTTTACCCGCAGATTAGCCTGCTCTATGAAACTGAAGTCTGCATCTCCTGCCACGCTTACCTTACAGTTTTTGCCAAGGATTCCACCTTTGATAACCAGGTTTCCACCGCACTTGATGGTTGCCGATCTGACATTTCCACCAAGGAGCAGATCGCCACGGGTGTCTACCTTGAATCCGGGGAGGATCGTGCCTTTTATTTCGACGGCATCCTGGGATTCAATATTGCCAGTACTGTAATCAATGTTTCCGGGGATAAGTTGATGGGCACAAACTTTGATGGAGTTGTCGCTTACAAGGGAGAGGATACCACTGCGACTGGCAATAACAAGGCCCTTTTCTTCATCGTAGACAGCATCGTCAGAAACAGCGAAGGGAATATCTCTTCCCGGGAGTTGAGGGATTTCATCACCGAGAACATTGAGGCCAGGGGTACCACTTGTGGGTGGAACTCGTGTGGCAATAACCTGTCCTTTTGAAACACCAACAAACATTTTTCGTTCACGAAAATCGATCGTACCGTTCCCGAGGAGTTTTCCAGGAAGAGGACCAACCTCGATATTAAAACGGAGCAAACTATCCTTGCCGTTTATGGGAAGAAATCCCCTGGCGACGGTTTTATTTTTGAGGATTATTTTTTCAGTGGCGGAGTATTGCAGTAATTGAGATAAGCGCTCTTCCATTATCCCAAAACGAATATCATTACCCTCAAGGATCTCTGCAATGATTTCGAGAGTTGGACCGGGAGTGTCAGATAGAGGAGGGTAGATGGTGAGCTGTGCTTCCATCATATCCTTTGAAATTGTCACCAGGGGGATCATGGTGATCATTATGAGGTGCATCTTTTGACTGGTTTTGCTGGATATCTGAGGGTACCCGTCTATTTCAGCGCTGATGGTATGTTTGTCATCTGTAAGCCGAGTATGTTTTCCTGTGACCAGTTCAAGTGGTCTTTTTGGGGGATTGTCTACAGGGGGAAGAACCAGTTGAACAAGAGGTTGGTTTTTTCGTACCAGCTCCATGGTCTGAACAGAGGATTGATCCCTTGCGGTAATATTTTCGGTACGGAACAGAAAATTGGCAATCAGAAGGGGATGAGCTTCTTTGGTCTCGTTGCTCAAGGCTATATTTCCCCCCTGGGTCGAACAAGATCGTGGAGCCAGGTGCGACAGGCTTCCAGTTGTTTCTTTTTCAGGAGTATAGAAAAAATTTCAGAGGATGCTTTTTTGAGGGATGATTCCTTTACCGGTATAATTTTTTTGCAGTAGAGAATATTGAATCCGTCTGCTGTTTCTATGATATCACTTATTTCTCCCTGGCGGAGAGAAAAAAGGATCTTGTCTAGATCGGTGCAGAGTTCACCAGCTACTAGGTTTTTCAAATTACCACTGCCGGAAACGGCGCAGCTGGAATGGAGGCGGGCCTCTCTGCTAAATGTCTTCGGATGCTGGCAGACTCTGTCGCGGATGTTTGTTATCAAGGCAAAGGCTTGGTCGATTTCCCGAACGGAAACCGGATTGAAAGGGATGTGGATGTGTCCGGCGATACGCCTCTCCTGCAGCCTGAAATCTGCATGGTTCCGGGTGTAATAGGAGAGTATTTCAGCCGCAGTCACAGACTGTACTGTAGAAGCAACCCTGGAAAGTACTGTCTCCACCCGAAGGTCGTTGTGAAGAGCAATGGTATACTCTTCCATTTGCATATTGTTTTCCTCCAGAGTGGAAAAAAAAACATCGCTGCTGGGATATTCGGAAATAACATCTTCCAGGGTTTGGTTCAGGGTAACCTCGGGAATAACAACACAACAGGCATCTTCTGAGGTAAGGATAACCTGATGGAGAAGCATTTCTTCATTGGCGTGCTGGTATGCAAGGGTGTATTCGTGCTTTGTCAGATTACTGGTACTTTTCTGGAAATCTTGAAAGGCAAATTTCATGAGATGAAAGGACAGTGATGGGTCAATCTGATTTTGCTCTTTATCCTGCTGCATAAGATCCTCTGGAAGTGGAATGGCAGCCACTGCAAAAGTATATGTATTCTCTGAATTCGTGCCGGCGTCGTAATTGTTTTTTTAGTAACATGCTGAGTTATAGGTGTAAAATTTCCTATCAGACAAGTTTGGAGAAATCACCAGCCTCCCTTTGGGTCATTTGCTGCCGACTGTCCTGTATCTTTTTGATGCGCCTGTTGCTCCTCAAGGAGATGAAAGGAGGTAGATGCTTGCGACTAATTATTGTAGCTTTATTGTATCGCATTACTTTGCGGAAACAAAATTTTTCCGGATGAAAAATGAAAAAAATGCATCTTGCAGAACTCTTTTTTTCTTTTGGAAAATAGCAGAGAATTATAGGCGATAAGCAGTTTCTTTCGGAAAGGCAAGAGTGCAAGGGGGAGAGTTGTCGCCGAAACCATGGCGCGTATTGTGAATTTTGGTACAGGTGAAGGGCTGCTGTTGCAATCTTGGAAAAAGATAGATCTGTATATGTGATACGACGGAAGTCACGTTATACATTGCGGAAGATGAATTTGTAAAAAGGGAATTTTCTGTGGGACAGGGTAGGCTGAGAAAGGTCCTGAAAAAAGTATGTAAGAAAGCGTTTCTTCGAAGTAACAAGGTATGTCTGTCTCTGTACAGTGCTGCAGACAGGGGACATATTACAGCGCAGTGACAGTGAACTCTTTATTGACAAGATTGTAAAAAGCCAAAACAACCAATGCCTAAGTAGAGCTTCCTCAATAAGTCATCCAGCTACAAGCTGAATGGATTTTACTGACATGAGCCAGTCCGTAAATTTAGCCAATATTTTTACCAAAAGGGCCAATTGTACAAATCCAAGAGTCTTTTTGAG
>JALSMA010000074.1 GCA_026988015.1 Desulfobulbaceae bacterium
AGTCTAATTTCAAGTCGAAAACAGGCATTTTGTCGTCAATAGTTTAATAAATTAATAAGTTACGCTGTCTGCCATAAAGAACGTTGGGACAGCAGTGAACAAGAGTGGAAATATTTTCACGGAAGAGGCCTCCATTACACCTGTCTTTAGTGACAGTGGGAAAATCATCAATTTCGTAGCAGTGAAACATGATATTTCAAGGGAACTTGAGCTTGAACAGCAATTGCGACAAGCGGTGAAGATGGAAGCCATGGGAACCCTTGCAAGTGGCATCGCCCATGATTTCAACAATATTCTCGGAGCAATCCTGGGATACACTAGAATGGCCATGGAAGAGTTACAAAGCGACAGCCAGCCATACCAGGATCTCTGCGAAGTAATCCACTCTGGAGACCGGGCAGTAAATCTTGTCAAGCAGATCCTCCTCTTCAGTCGTCACCAGGAGCAGAGCCTGGTTCCGGTTCAGGTAGAATATCTGGTCAAAGAGGCAACAAAGATGCTCCGCGCAACACTCCCTGCAACAATCTCTCTTGAAGCCAATATTGCCCCGAACTGCCCGGCCATCATGGCAGATCCCAGTCAAATACACCAGATAATCATAAATCTATGTACTAATGCGAAACAGAGTATGATTGTTAATGGTGGTACTCTCAGCATCAGTCTCTCTCAAAAAGAGTTTCACAAAAATAAACAGAGGCGGGCTGCTGACATAAATCCTGGCTTCTATATTGTCCTGAGCGTGGAGGATACTGGACATGGTATAACGAAAAAAAACCTCACCAGAATATTTGACCCATTTTTCACAACCAAGGGGATCGGGGAAGGAACAGGGCTTGGTCTTGCCGTGGTTCATGGTATTGTTTCAAGTCACCATGGAAACATTTTCGTTGAAAGCACCGTTAACAAGGGGACAAAATTCACTATTTTTTTCCCTGCGGCAAGCCCTGGAGCCCCTTCGGCACAGAATGAAGATACAGACTCTGTTCCCAGAGGAAATGAGCACATTATGGTGGTGGACGACGAAGCAAACATCCTCACCCTTCGCAGGAGACTGCTTACAAAACTTGGCTATCAGGTTTCCACTTTCTCAAGATCAGCTGATGCCCTGACCTCATTCATGAAGGCACCTGATGATTTCGATTTGATCCTCACAGATATGGATATGCCGGATTTGGATGGCAAGAGATTCGCTGACAGAATACTGCAAATACGACAGAAAACACCTATAGTACTCTGCACTGGCCACTCGGAAATCATCAACAGCCACAATGCGGCAGAGTATGGCTTTAAGGACCTCCTTGAGAAGCCCATTTCTCAGGAGAATCTTGCAAAGACACTCCGTAAACACCTTGACAGCCGTCTATAATCCCACATAAAATCACCAGATGAAAGACTCAAAAAGCCCCCCCGACAGCATAATCAGAATCTTAATTGTTGATGACGACACCACGCTCTGTGCCATGCTGGTGAAGCAACTGGAGCGCAAAAACTATGCAACGGGATTTGCCAATACCCTACAGCAGGGAATTGCATTGGCCAAGGAAGGGGGATGGGATGTGGTTCTCCTTGACGTACAGATGCCTGATGGAAACGGACTGGAATATCTTCCAAAATTCACCACTACTCCATCATATCCTGAAGTTATTATGATCACCGGTCACGGGGCTGCTGATGGCGCAGAAAAAGCGATCATCAACGGGGCATGGAGCTATATTGAAAAGCCCCATGTTATCAGAGATCTCCCCCTGCACCTTACAAGAGCCCTTCAGTACCGTAAGGAAAAACAACGGCTGAAAACTGTCCCCGTATCCCTGAAACGCGAAGATATCATTGGCAACTCCGATAGACTCAATCACTGTCTGGATCAACTCGCCACAGCGACATCCAGTGATATCAATGTACTTATCACCGGAGAGACAGGTACGGGAAAAGAACTCTTTGCCCACGCGCTCCATAAAAACAGTAGCAGAGCTAAACGCCCTTTTGTTGTAGTCGACTGTGCAGCGCTACCGGATACGCTTATTGAAAGCACACTTTTTGGACACGTAAAAGGTGCATTCACCGGAGCCGACAGGGGCCGTGAAGGTCTGATTCAACACGCCCACAAAGGGACCCTTTTTCTCGATGAAGTCGGAGAACTGCCCCCGGCCATCCAGAAGACCTTTTTACGTGTCCTTCAGGAAAGGACATTCCGGCCGGTAGGGGGAACAATAGAACAACACTCCGATTTCAGATTGGTGGTCGCGACCAACAGAAACCTCAGTAACATGGTAGCAGCAGGTGCGTTCCGTGCTGATTTACTCTTTAGAATCCAAGCTCTCACCATAACGCTGCCTCCATTAAAAGAACGATTAGAGGATATCCGGGATCTGGTTATCTGCTTCCTGGACAAACTCTGTAGACGCTACGACCAAGAGACAAAAGGAATTGCCCCGGATCTTATCGAAGCCCTGATGAGCCATGCCTGGCCAGGAAATGTCCGTGAACTTTATCAGACAGTCGAACAGATTTTTGCTGAAAACCGTGAATCACCGACCCTCTACAGCATACACCTGCCCCAAAAACTTCGGATTCGTTTTGCCCGGGCAAAAATCCAGAAAAAGGACATTGTCCCCCCTCCCAATCTGCAACCATGGAAGGATTTCAAATACCAGGTAGAACGGGATTACCTGCTAAACCTTTTACTCCACTGTGATTACAAGATCCAAAAGGCCTGCAAACTCTCCGGTATTTCCAGGGCAAGAATCTATCAGCTCCTTGACAAACATACCCTTTCAACCAGTCCACAAAAATAGACCGTTTCTATTTTTGTGGACACCCATCTGCTTCGACACACAACTTCCCCTCTTCATCCCACATTTTTACGCCATAATTCTGAATCCGTAGAGACTTTGTGATTATCTTTTGATAACACACTGAAATACAATCATAAAAATCCCAATCAGGTATTTGAAAGGAATTATTTACCTCCCTTCTGGGAGTTCGCTGCCGCCCCATCCCGATCACCCTGAATCTCTGATATTGTTTACTACATATACGCGTTCGAAAAAGCCTAGAGGCGTCGCCAACGCCCCCCACAGATTTATGACATTTATAACAGAGACTATCATTTTTCTGGCGTGAGAGTTGCGTAGTAACACCTGACGAAGCAATTCACCCACTGGTATCCTCCATGAATACGTTCTTCTATGCAGCAAGAAAAACGGCAGAGGCTGATCTCTTTGCAGAAAAGCTACTCACCTGTAAATCTCTGGCTGATTTAAGAGTTCTGTCTGCCGGAAAAAATCTCTGTTGCAGTCAGGCGCTCTCACTCAGAAGTGGAGATGTGATGATTCTTTTTGCCCATACAGAGTCTGAGCTCACTAGTCTGATCACAGAGCATGATAGTTTTCTTGAGTTCCGAATTATTCTCATTCTAGGAACTAGACCTTAAACAAAGAACTGCCAGTCACTCGTTACGACCACGCTATATTTCAGAAATGGAGAGTACTGTCAAAAATATTGAAAAAGTTGTCGCAAAAATACAAAGCCATACAACTCACGGAACTGCAGCTTCACCATAAGGCATATTCGCCTGGGAAACTTTAGCAATTGAGGAGAGTTCATGAAATTCATCCAAATGTTCAAACGAATTGGAGTCAAATTAATCACCGCATTTCTGCTCATAGGTCTTCTACCATTACTTATCAGCAGCTACATCTCTTCTATGAAAACCTCTGCTGCGCTTACCAATGCAAGTTTTAACCAGCTTTCCGGAGTCAGAGAAATAAAAACAGGCCAGATAAATAGTTTCTTCAAGGAACGTCGTTCAGACATGCAGATCCTGCTCGAGACTGTAGAGACTTTGAGAAGTGAAGCATTTGCAAAACTTGAGGCACAGCATGATCTGAAAACTGAAATGCTGACAGAGTACTTTCAGCAGGCGATCTTAAGTCTTGAAATTATCACCCGCAGTAAAGATGCCACCTCACTTCATGACAGCCTGCTCATGTACCACAGGAGTAATAATGTTGCCGATAACGAACCCTACAACACAAGCTCAGAAAACTATAAACAGATATGGGAAAATTACGGCGAGCATATCACCCAGTTCCAGAAGGCCACAGGATACTATGACATCTTCATGATCTGCGGAGAACATGGTCATGTTATGTACAGTGCAACTAAAGAATCAGACCTTGGAACCAACCTGTCCGCAGGCCCTTTTAAAGACTCGGGCCTGGCTGATATCTGGAAAAAAACGGTTTCCACCAAAACAACATCCATTGTAGATTTCAAGCCATATGCCCCAAGTAATAATGAACCCGCTGCCTTCATAGGAATTCCCATGCTTAACAGGGGAGAAGTGCAGGGTGTTATGGTGGTTCAGCTTTCACTTGATCATATTAATAAAGTTATGTCCGTCAGATCAGGGCTTGGCAAGACAGGAGAAACATACCTGGTCGGTCCTGACAAGCTGATGCGCTCCGATTCATTTCTTGATCCGGTAAATCATTCTGTAAAAGAATCCTTTGTCAATCCAGAAAAGGGGAAAGTGGACACAGAAGCTGTTCGTTGGGCTTTTGCTGGTGAAGACCGTTCTGATGTTATCCTGGGTTACAATAACAACCCTGTCCTGTCAGTAGCTGCCCCATTCAAGATACTTGACCTTACCTGGGCAATAGTCGCGGAAATCGATATTGCCGAGGCGTTCAGCCCCGTTGATAACAAGGGCAATGAATTCTACAAAAAATACGTTACATCCAACGGATACCACGATCTTTTTCTCTTCAATCCTGATGGATACTGCTTTTATACAGCGGCCAAGGAATCAGATTATCAAACAAACTTCATAAACGGTAAATACAAAGACTCCAACCTGGGGGAACTCCTCAGAAAAACCATAGCTGAAAAATCGTATGGAATCTCTGATTTTGCACCATATGCACCGAATAACGATGATCCTGCTGCATTTATCGCACAGCCGGTTGTTCATGGCGGTGAAGTTGAAATGGTAATCGCCCTGCAACTTTCCCTCGAAGCCATCAACGGGATCATGCAGCAACGTGAAGGTATGGGGGAATCAGGTGAATCGTATCTCGTAGGTTCCGACAAACTCATGCGTTCTGATGCCATCGAGGGTGCATTTCACACCGTTGTTGAATCTTTCAAAAATCCAGAGAAAGGATCTGTAAACTCTGTTGCCTGTATCGAGGCCCTGAAAGGTAATTCCGGCACTATTCTCAGCAAGGACTTCAATAACCATTCTGTTCTCACAGCATACTCTCCACTGGACATAGACGGCCTACACTGGGCGCTCATCACAAAGATAGATGAGTCGGAGGCCATGGCACCCGTTAAGGCAATGCAACGACTTACTGCACTGATAGTCGGTGTTAGCAGTATCCTCATTATAGTTGTGGCCATCTTTATGCTGCGTATGGTCATGGCACCCATCAAAGTGGTGGTTGGTAATCTCAGAGAACTGGCACAAGGCGAGGGAGATCTTACTCAACGCTTGCCGGTGGACTGTCCGATATGCTCTGATGTCACAAACTGTAACCAGTCAAATTGTCCTAGTTATGGTAAAAACGGCCTTTGCTGGGAAGAAACTGGAACCATGGGAGATAATCCAATCTGTGTTGAGGTTGTGAATGGCAAAATAAAAGACTGCGTAGACTGCCCTGTCTATAAACAGGCAAACTACGATGAACTGCAGCAACTCTCAACCAACTTCAACAGTTTCATCCTGAAACTTCAATATATGTTTAAGGAGGTGGTTCAGGGCGTGGTTACCATCTCTTCTGCCACAACTGAACTCTCGGCCATTGCAGAACAGATGTCCGGTGCCTCAGACAACGTCTCCAGCCAGTCAAATTCAGTGGCAACTGCCGCTGAAGAGATGAGTGTTAATATGGACTCTGTTGCAGCTGCCACCGAGCAGACAACAACCAATATGAATATCGTCGCCTCTGCTGCTGAAGAGATGACAGCAACCATTGCAGATGTCAACAGTAACACTGAACGCGCAAGCAAGGTCACAGGTGAAGCCGTTCAGGAAGCTAAAAGTGCCACCACCAAAGTTCAACAACTAGGTCTTGCTGCCAGTGAGATCAGCAAAGTTACAGAGGTTATCACTGATATCTCAGGACAGACCAACCTTCTTGCCTTAAATGCAACCATTGAGGCTGCGCGGGCAGGAGAAGCGGGTAAAGGTTTTGCTGTTGTTGCAAACGAGATTAAAGAGCTGGCCAAACAGACCGCTGATGCAACAGGACAGATCAAGAACCAGATTGAAGATATCCAAAACTCCACCGCTGACACGGTCACCCAGATTGAACGTATCACCGAAGTTATCAACAATGTAAATGAAACGGTGAATACCATCACAGGGGCCGTAAGTGAACAGACTGCGGCCACAGATGAGATCGCCAACAATGTGGCCTAGGCAGCACAGGGACTCAGCGAGGTAAATGAAAACGTAGCCCAGAGTTCTGCTGTATCTGGTCAGATTGCAGAAGATATCACTACCGTCAGCCAGGCAGCAACAGAAATGTCGGCATCAAGTGGTGAAGTGCAGAGCAGTGCGGCTGAGCTCTCTGAAACAGCCGAGAAGCTCAAAGATATGGTCAGCGGCTTTAAACTCTAGCCTGAATCCGTCACAAATTCAGATCTAAATCATTCCCCGGGGTAGGGCTAAGAACCTGCCCCGGGTTCATGCCGATCAACACCCACCATCCCTTGTTGTAATACACTTCTCTAAACAGGATCAATTCGGTTGCTGTTCCAAGATACGTCAAGCCCCACAACTTACAATGCTAGTTCAAGCACTTGAACAGCAAACCATCTTCAATTTGTTGTGAAACCATATTTTTATTTAGAATGTTCACACAGGTAATCATAAAAAAAAGACGCCACCGGAGAAATCGCCCTTCTTCTTCGATGTATCAAATAGAAGTTTCTCTTCATAACATGGTTTCCTATATCAAGCGCCTTGATCCTGCCACAGGCCACATCATCGGCCACTGCACATCTTGATAAAATTGACACCCCGATGCCGGCCTTTACTGCCTCCTTGATGGCAGCAGTTGATCCGATTTCTGCCACTTCTTCTAAATCGCTCTCTTTCAGCCCATGTTCCACAAAAATTTTTTTGATAACCTCACGAGTTCCGGAACCAAACTCCCGCATAATAAAGGGTTCACCCAAAAGTGTTTCAAGCTTCACCGAACCAACGGAAGCCCAGTGATGTGCAGGATGAACGGCAAGACACAGTTCATCTGAAAATATTTCTCTCCACTCGAGTCCTTTTTCATTCCACTTGGCACCCACAACTCCAAGCTCCAACTCTCCTTCCAGCACTTTTTGTGCTATAGTCCTGGAACTCGATATCTTCAATGTAGCTTTGATAGCTGGATACATGATCCGAAACCTGGCTATTAATTGCGGCAGAATATACGTTCCCGGGATTGTTCCGGAACCCATAACAATTCTGCCAGTCAAAACACCAATGAACTCATCCACTGCCTGTATCGCTTCCTGCTGTGTTTGCAAAATCTTGGAGGCGTATCCATAAAACAGTTTTCCCACCGGAGTGGGTACCACCTCTTTACTGAGCCTGTCTAACAGTTTCTGACCAAGTTCCCCTTCAAGGGACCGAATATGCTCACTGACAGTTGGTTGAGACAGTAACATCCGTTCTGCCGCCCTGGTGAAACTTTTACATTCCACAACCTTACAAAACGCATCCAACTTCCGAATCTCCATATTACTCCATTTATCTGGCTATTTATTAAATACCGCCATTCCTCGGCTCCCCCTATGAGCGACAAAATTATTATAGATATTTCCTATTTGATTTATTGTATTTTAAAATATACATTCTCCCTCCACTGAAACCAAGGTTTAATTTACCTCTGAATCCATCATGGGTTCAGGTTAATAACTCTCACTCACCCTTATGAGGAAAAACATGAAACAGATATGGATCTTTCTTATCGTTATCAGTTGTCTGCTGCTTCCGATCAGTTCCCTGGCAATCCAACAGAGCAGTGGCACCATAACCATGGAATTTGATCTCTCCGCCCATGATCGCACAGAAGAGGCACAACTATGGATCCCCTATCCCCTTTCGGACCGAGACCAGCTCATCACCAAAATCTCGGTAAACGGCGATTACAGTGAATCGGCAGTGTACAGTGATCAAACCTATTCCACTCCTATGCTTTATGCCAGATGGAACAAAAACAGCAAAAGCCGAAAGCTTATTCTCTCTTTTCATGTCACCCGCCAGGAAGTGTCGCGACGGGATTTCCCAAAGACCGACGCCATTTGGAATCCTGCTGACTATGCACAGTACCTTGCCCCAACCAGACTGGGCCCCATCGATGGTGCCGTAAAAGAGCTTGCCGACCTGATAACCGCTGAAAAAAAAGGTGTTCTTGCCAAGGCCAAGGCTATCTATAACTGGACCTGCGAAAACATGTTCCGCGATCCCAAAACCGTTGGGTGCGGCCCTGGAGATGTATGCCTCCTCCTTACAAATCCCGGCGGAAAATGCACTGATATCCATTCCGTTTTTGTTGCTCTGTGTCGTGCCGCAGGAGTTCCTGCCCGTGAAGTATTCGGCATCAGGCAAGGAAAGAAGAAAGAGCAGGATATCACTACCTGGCAGCATTGCTGGGCCGAATTTTATTTACCGGGATACGACTGGGTGCCTGTTGATCCTGCAGATGTCCGCAAGATGATGCTCAAAGAAAATCTACAGCTCGGAGATGCCAAAACGAGATATTACCGGGATTACTTCTGGGGAGGTTGGGATCAGTATCGGGTAAAATTTGCCATGGGACGAGACCTACTCCTCAATCCGTCACAGCACGGTTCTCCACTGAACACCTTTGGCTATCCATATGCCGAAATTGGTGAGAAAGCACTCGACTGGCTCAATCCGAAAACATTCAAATACAACTTCAGTTTTCAAAAAGATTCCTGATTGTATCAGGACCTTGAGGAACAATTAAAAAAGTGTCGTGCCTGGAAATAGCACGACACCCGGAGAGGACAAACAAACAATCAGCCACCTGAGGCGGTCAGGATCTTCCCGTCTGGCAGCGGATACCCCATACTGCTCAAGATGTCAGACATACTCCGGTACCGGAACCATTTCCAGTTCCATCACCAGGGCCGTTACCGCTCCCATCGCCGGAACCATTACCGGAGCCATCGCCGGGACCATCGCCACCGTTGCCACCGTTGCCACTCCCGTCACCAGGGCCATTGCCACCACCATTGCCTCCTCCACCACCGTTGCCTCCACCACCACGTGCAAGCAGGACAGCATCAGGATGACTGATCATAGCGTTAATACAGGTACCACTTTTCTGGCCATTTCCAGTTCCGTCTCCAGGCCCATTACCTGAATTGCCACTGCCATCACCAGGGCCATGGCCATTACCTGCAATTGCAGGAACAGTGAGCAGACTCATTGCTGAAGCCAAAACAAATGTTCTCATATACTTTGTTGAAAGTCTCATCAGGTATCTCCTGTTAAAAGTAATCCTCCCGTTATGAGAAGATATATAAACTAGACACAACCAAGCAACAAGCATGCCAAAACAGAACAAGACACGTTTTACCTATAGTACCAGCAACTTAAAAACAACAGGATTGAAACAGTACGTTGAAAATCTCGACATTTTTCGCAGCAGCGACAAGAATGTCGAGCTGCAGAGGCAGCATCATAAACCAGACATCCTGAAAGATCAGGCCAACTGCCTCTGACGCAACATTTCAAACATGATAACTCCAGCAGCCACAGAACTATTCAAAGAATCCAACTTCCCCTCCATGGGAATGGACAGGAGTATATCACACTGTTTTCGAACAAGAGGACGAATGCCACTCCCTTCGCTCCCCACAACAATACAGGCAGGAAGAACCAGGTCAGACTGATATAGGGATTGTGCCTCAGCATCCTTTACTGCGCCAAAAACCCATGCTCCAGCATCTTTCAAAGACTGCAACGCTTGAGCCAGATTGGTCACCTGACAGATGTCAATATGGGACATGGCTCCTGCTGCTGATTTTGCTGCGGTTCCGCCAATGGGAGCAGATCGCTCCCGGGTGACCAGAACTGCATCGACACCTGAAGCATGGGCAGAACGAATAATTGCCCCGATATTATGAGGGTCCTGCAGAGTGTCAAGAACAATGATTCTAGGATTAAGTCCTTCTCTCACCCTCTCCTGGAAAGCATCAAGGAGATCATCAAAAGGCATCAGGTTGGTCCGGGACATCTTAGCTACAATCCCCTGATGACGAACCTGTGAGGCATCTTCTCCAACAAGCTTAAGGGCAGAGACAAAGTGTACTTTGATTCCTGCCTTCCTGGCATTCACAATGATCTCTTCACGTTTACCACCTTTTCTATCTTTGACTATGAAAATCTCACTGATTCGTTCAGGTTCCTGCTCCAGTGCCTCGTATACCGGATGAATCCCCCAGAACAGGTCATCACTTAGGCGAATTTTTCGTTCATTTACCCTGCGAAAGTCTGTGTTTTTTTTCATCTACCTGCCTCCAGGTCTATGGGATCGCCCGAAGGAAGTCGGTGACTGCGACTTCGTTCTGCAATAAGCACTGCTTTCAGGGTTGCCGCAGCCTCATCGAGATTGTCATTAACGACAAGATAGTCATATTGCTTAGCTGAGTTCATCTCTTTCCTGGCATTTCCAAGACGAAGCATAATAGTCTCTTCAGAATCCGTCCCCCGTCCCCGAAGCCGTCTCTCAAGCTCTTGAAGAGAAGGTGGGGCCACAAAGATCGACACCGAATCCTGAGAGTCATCTTCAGAAATAATAGAAGCCCCCTGAACATCGATATCAAGTATGATGTCTATCCCTTTCTCAAGCTGTTCAAGTACGGCCATCCTACTGGTTCCGTATAAGTTACCATGCACCTCAGCCCATTCCAGAAACATCCCCTCGTCACGCATGCCCGTAAATTCTTCCACAGAGACAAAGTGATAATCCACTCCATCCATCTCGCCTTTGCGGGGCTGTCTGGTTGTGTGTGATACCGAAAAAGCCAGTTTGGCAATTTCCTGCATCACCCTTTTCAAGATAGTGGTTTTACCAGCTCCTGACGGGGCAGAAAGCACAAAAAGCTGTCCTTTTGGTTTCATATCAATCACTTCCCCATACCACCCTGAGTGGTGGTTAGATGGGAAGCCAACTGCAGTGCTGCTAAACGCTGGGAGATCGTATCCGGCTGGATAGAAGAGAGAACCACATGATTTGAATCCATCACCAGGAGCGAACGGGTACGGCGGCCCTCTGTCACGTCAATCAAACGCCCGGCGTCTTTTGCCAGTTCTTTCAGTTTACGCGCCGGTGAAGAACCGGTATTCACTACAGCAATAATACGATCAGCCATGACTGTATTTCCAAAACCTATATTAATAAGCTGCATTTTACATCCTTTCCTTATTCAAGATTCTGCACCTGCTCTCTCATTTTCTCAAGTTCGGCCTTGAGATCCACAGTGAGGTGAGCAATCTCAGCATCATTAATTTTTGAGGCCATGGTGTTTACCTCACGCAGAAATTCCTGGAGAAGAAAATCTATCTTCCGGCCTGTCGCTTCATCTGATTCAAGAAAAACGACAAACTGCCGAATATGACTTTCAAGGCGCACAACTTCTTCGGTAACATCAGTTTTATCCGCAAGAATCGCAACTTCCTGCGCCAGACGCTGTGGATCAAGCTGCACCATACCGAGCAATTTCTGGAGCCGTTCAGCAAGAGTGTTCTCCCTGCGCTCGAGAAGTCCAGGAATACTGCCCTCTATTATCTTTACGATACCTGCAAAGTTTTCCAGACGTTCATGAAGATCCTTAGCCATGGCTTCGCCTTCCTCACTTCGCATACTGTCACAGTTGACGAGTGCCTCTTGCAGGGCACTGCCCATGGCAGCCCATACAAGATCAAGTTCCTCCTCCTGCTGCCTGAGATTCAAGACATCAGGATAGGATGCCAGCATGGAAACACTGCTATCAGTAGGTATATTGAGCGCATTTCCGAGGTCCGTTAAAGCATTATGGTATGTAACAGCAAGGGTTGTATTGACTTCAATCTTCTGAAGATCTGAGAAATCACCGCTGACACTGAGCAAGACATCCACCCGCCCCCTTGTCAGTACAGTAGTAACCACCTTCCGAACCCTTTCTTCGAGTGCAGCATAGCCTTTCGGCAACTTTATCTTCAAATCCAGGTAACGATGATTCACGCACCGTATCTCTGCCACCCAGTTTCGTCCCTCTGCCTCAGTTTCACCACGGCCAAAGCCTGTCATACTTTTACTGGACATCTTTTTTCCTTTGTCAGCAACTGCTGAATGCTGTTTCAACTGCGTCCTCTCCATGAAGTACAGCCAGAAGTTCTTCCCTGTTAACAGTGGCAGTTCCAATTTTTCCCACCACCACCCCAGCTGCAATATTTGCAAACGCAGCTGCATCGGCAAAAGAACCATGAGCTGCAAGTCCCAAGGCCAAAGCCGCAATAACTGTATCGCCGGCACCTGTCACATCAAAGACGGCTTTGGCAGTCGTGGGGATAGACACCAGCTCCCTACCCTTTTCTAGGAGTGCCATTCCCGATTCACCACGGGTGATAAGAACCGCCTCACAGCCGGTCCTGGATAGCAGGATTCCAGCAGCTTCTTTAAGATCCTCAACCGTATCAATGCCCACCCCGGACATCTTTTCAGCCTCCATTTGATTAGGAGTAATGAGTGACGCCCCGAAAAAACGCTCCGGTTGATTTGGTTTTGGATCAACCACAACTGGTATCTTGCGGCCACTTTCCACCTCTACCCGGGCCACCTGCTGAAGAAGCTGATCCATCAGTCTTTTCCCGATGACCCCTTTGTAATAATCAGAAATAATAACTGCATCAAAATCTGACATATTCTGATCAAAAAAGGAGATCATCGCAGCAACAGTTGTCTCTGAGGGGGAACTTGTTTGCTCTCTGTCAAAACGCACCACCTGCTGTCCCTGGGCCACAACCCTTGTTTTCACAGTGGTTGGTCGTTTCCCCTTCACAAGACCTGCCGTGGAAGCACCAAGCTCGCCCAGTAGCCCTTGAAGCCTCTGCCCCATCTCATCATCACCGATTATGCCGCATAATACCGCCTCACCACCCAGAGAGTATATATTGTGCAAAACATTTGCTCCGCCACCAAGCAGATACTCCTCTTCGGTGACATTCACCACAGGAACAGGTGCTTCAGGAGATATTCTATTTACGGATCCCCATATAAAATGGTCAACAATGATATCGCCAACCACCAGTATTTTCTTGCCACCAATCCGCTGGACCAGTTTTTCCAATTCAAAATTCATGTTATCATCCCAACCCAACGCTCAGCCATTCGCTCACAGACAAAAACCAATGACTCAATATCCAGAAAATCATTTACATCCTTATCAAACAGGATTTTAACTTTAGCAGGAAACCCGTCCTCTTTCTCCTCGTCCCAGAAAAGTACAAAAAGAGGCAGCCGGGGCAGGGCAGGAAGCAAAAATGCGGCACTACAGATCTGCTCCGGATTATCCTGCACAACAGCTCCCAGTTCCAGTGCTGAGTCTATCAGCAACCCAGTCTTCCCTGTAAAATAAGAGGCAATCCGTTCCTCACAGTATACCCGCAGAGTCCTCACTTTGGATATTGAGTTGGGAAGGGATTCCATCCCAATCCAATCCTGCTGTGGTACTCTTCCACCACCAAAATGGACATAGTTATAGAGGAGGATCTGATCACGCGGATCTTCCACCTCTTCGCCATTGATGAGAATACCATCATGGGACAGTTCAACATCCGTTCCCAAAAACTGAAAAAGAAGACTGTCTTTTTCTGGTCCTGACCAGTGGCAACCAATGGCTTCCGCTGCCTCACCAAAATCTATATTACTCGTCTTCTTCTTCAGATAGGCCACCAGGGCAAGATCTTTTTCATCAAGGAGTTTCCCGACCCCTTCCAGACCATCAGAGCCACGATCTTCACTGGCAAATTCATCCCCGAGTTGTGAGACATCAACATAGGGACATTTTTCCGGCCCCTCACCTCCCTTTGTAACAGCTGCAGCAAATGCAAGGCAAGCTGCATAGCCACATTCGCCACAATTTGTCCGAGGGGTATACTTGATAAATTCCAATGGTTGCATTTCTTATCCAGAAAAAAAGAAAAACGACACAGGGGACAAAGCCCCTGTATCGTTCTCAAACTACCATAAAAAAAGAGCCTTGAGAGCACCCCTATTTCATGCGTTTATCCAGCTCTTTTTTAACATCTTCACTGACATCAACGGCAGGAGCAGCATATAAAACAGCTACCTTGGAGTCAAGAATAACGGAGTAGCCATTCTTTTCACCATAGCTGTTTACCACAGTCTGTAACATTTTCAAGATGGGCTCCAGCTCCTTATCCTGCAACTGCCTAAGTTCCATCTTGGCATCTTCGCTTTTGGCCTGCAGCTCGCGCTGTCCCATTTGCAGTTCACGAATTTTCTCACCCTTTTTATCTTTGCTCCAGGCAGAGCTCTTCTTCTCAATCTCCTGCTGCAGCCCAACGAGCTTATCCTGCTCAGCCTTGAATTTATCCTGAAGCTCATTCATCCGTTTTTCAAAAATTGCCTTTGCCTTACGGCCGGATGCGGACTCAAGAAGAACTTTCTGGATATTCATGACTCCAATTTTCTGTGCTTCGGCATGAGCTGCAGTACTGTTAAGACAAAAACCTGCAACAACAACCAAAGTTACCAGTACCATAATACGTTTCAACATCAATGTATCTCCTGTCTGTAATTTTACTTTCGATTTTACTTGATGGTATCGTAAAAACTCTCCACCTGCTTCGTTGTGCGCCCTTCAGGAAGTGCCCTTGGGATGCATCTGAAGTTTTTTTACAGATACATCCTGTTTTTGACCTTTTTTTACGATGCCATCTTACTTACATTACTCAATTATGAAATCATCACGACGATTCTGGGCCCACGAGAGTTCATCATGGCCGTGAAGAAGCATTTTTTCTTCACCAAGACTCACAGTTGTAATTCGCTCAGAATCAATACCAAGATTAATCAGGAACTTTTTTGCACCCTGGGCACGTTTTTCGCCAAGGGCAAGATTATACTCTCGGGTTCCCCTTGGGTCACAGTTGCCCTCTATTCTGATCTTGACATCCTGCTTTTCTTTCAGAAAATCAGCATTCACCTTTATCCGAGGCACCTGATCGGTTCGGATTGAATAGCTGTCGAAGCTAAAATAAACAGGCAGCATCGGACCTGTGGTCCGCCCTTCCATAATTCCTATGGAACTCGATTCGAGAGACTCCTCCGTCCCCATGGCAGCAGGATCCTCAGGAGCAATTATTGCTGCATCATCTTTTTTACTGCTACAAGCAGACAGTAACAGGACAATGCCGCACAAGAGTATTCCGTAACGTAACTTATTTTTTGCGATCATGTTTTCCTCCTATGGACAAACAGACATACCTTCGGGTATCATAGCTCTAATCCTATGTCATAATACCCTGAAATCAATTTTTTGATTCTACTTTTTTTAATTAAAAAATACCAGACGTTTTCCCCTGCAGCATGATAAGATATCCATAACTGTTCATCAGTACCTCTTCTTCATCCATTTGGCCCTTCTCAGGTAGCACAAGTAGCTCCGAGATTCCGAATGAACGACTCCAACACCCCATATTGAACAGTTACATTCAGAGCTAGTTGCAATTTTCGCGCTCAGCCAAAATAATGACAAGTATCCTTTAGACAGGGAATCACCCAATGGCCATTTTGGACTTGAAAAATATCAAGCACCTCTCTAAATATAACTCATGTTCATAAAAAATACTTAGGAAGCCGTCACGGATCCAGAAAAAAGAAACTCTCAGGACTCACCTCCTGAGAATACTCACTATACAGCCCATCTCAAGTGGCGTCCATCTTCAACCGACACTCTACTATGCATGCAAGCAACTACAACAACAAAAATCTGAACCTCCACAACCTTGTTGCCACCAGCAAGTTTGGTACCTTTTTTGGTGTTTCCCAGAAAATTTTTGATGAGGTCTGGCAAAAACTCACCGCCTCAGATGCAAATTCCGTTGTCTATATATCCATGGAAATCGGTGCAGACCCCGATGTCTTCCACCCCGTAAAAGACAAACTCATGGATCTCGAGAAAACTGACAGCATGGACTCAAGACTAAAGAAATTCATCAAAAAACTCTTCCATGGACCTGAAAAAATCCCCTGTTACGGTGGAGGGCTTGGAGTTCTTGCCGGAGATACCCTTAAAAGTTTTGCAGATTGCAGAATACCCGTTGTGGCGGTAAGTCTGCTCTACCGTGATGGTTACTTTTCTCAGATAGTGGACTCAAAACTTGGTCAGATCTCCCAGATTGTCGAGTGGCTCCCTGAAGACACCCCTGGCCTCTACCTCCTGCAAGACCCTGAAAATCCTGGCACACCGCTTCAAATCCAGATACCTTTTTTCAATGAATATGACCAGGAAACCATGGCCTCGGCCCATGTCTGGATGAAGATGGAAGTAAACCACACACTTGATTACTTTATCCCCGAGCTTCTGCTCGATTTTTCTCTCGATGACAATCCGGCCCCCATAAGAGATGCCGCTGGACGACTTTACAACTCCGAGTCATCCATCATCAAGGCCACGCAACGCAGAATGCTGGGCACAGGGATTTTACCAGTGATGCAGGCAATGGGAATTACATCCTCAACCCTGCATCTCAATGAACAGCACGGAGTTGTGGTCGCGCTGCAGCTCATCGCAGAAGAACTCATGGGAAGCCTCAAGCACACAGATTTATCTCAAGCGACTGATGAACAGATTCTCAGTGCTGCTGACAAAGTGGCAAAAAGTCTAGTATACACTATTCATACTCCGGTTAAAGCCGGCCACGACCGCTTCAACAAGTCTGTATACGCCGGAATCAGCCATAAATCGTGCAGACATATCCTTGAACTACTGGCCCACGATACGGAATCACCACATTCCTACAATTTCACAACCCTTGCCATGAGGGTTAACCGTACTGCAAACAGTGTCAGCAGGCTGCACCGGGATGTTACCCATAAGCAATTCCCCGATTTTGCAGAAAAAATTACCGCCATAACCAATGGTGTTCACCACCTTACCTGGATAAGTGACGCCAGAGCTGAGCTCTTTGACAATTTCCCTGAGCTTGCCGACTGGAGAAGCAACCCGGGAGCACTCAGAAACACTGTCGCGCTGAAGGATAACAAACGGTTTAGAACCTACCTGCTTCGTGCTTGGGAAGAGGACTCCTCACTCCTTTACTCATTTGTCAATTCCATGCTTCTGCAGCACCGTAACCAGATGACATCAACCTGGATAGATCCACCAAACCACTATTCAAACATCATCGATATCGACACAAAACTTGACCCCGCTGTCTTTACGGTAGGATTTGCCAGACGTTTTTCAACGTACAAGCGGGCAGATCTTATTTTTGACAACGTTGACACCCTCTGCGCCATTGCCGTTGACAACAACTGGCCGATCAACTTCCTCTTTTCCGGCAAGGCCCATCCAGCTGACGAGCCTGGAAAATCTGTCATTAAGCTGATCCTCGATTACCAGCACGAACTCCACACAAAGAGTAACGGCCTGGTGAACCTGATTTTCATTCCAAATTACGATATGAAGATCGCCAAATTGATGGTTGCTGGTGTCCATGCCTGGCTCAACAACCCCAAACGTCCCCTTGAAGCTTCTGGAACCAGCGGCATGAAAGCAGCATTGAACGGTATCCCAAACCTGTCAATCATGGATGGCTGGTGGGTCGAAGGATATCACGACGGCCTCACCGGTTGGAAGTTCGGGTATGAGGGGCCGATTGATGAAGCAGATCTATCCGAATCTCCTGAGACCCTTCTCTACACAGAGGACTCTGCTTCCTTTTATGAAATACTGCCAAAAGTACTTGAAGAATTTTATGAAGATGCTGACAAGTCAAAATTTATAGACAAGGCTATCATGAACCTGAGCCTTAACATTCCGATCTTCAACACCCATAGAATGGCGGCTGAGTACCTTCAAAAATACAAGATCAACCTTCCGCCATCGCTACAGAGCAGAATGGACACTTTCGCCGAACTTTATAATAGTAATGAGTAGAGATTTTGATTGGAAGATTCTTGTTTATACTGTAAATTTTAGAAAATTCTGATTTACAGCTTCCTCCACAGGAGAACAACATGGCCAAAGCCCATATAAGTGCGACTAATGCCACCGATAAGACCATCCGTGCCATTGACAGAAAACGAGAGCGAGAACGAAGATTTATCCTGAACAAAGCCCGTGACAACGCAGACGAATTCGCCGCACGGGTAACCCAGCGCCTCATCGACCGTGAGGTTCTTGAGATCACCTCTGTCCAGGCCGTGCGGGATGCCTTTACTGAGCAACTCAGGCAGCTCCCCACCATGGAAGAATTTGATATTCAGCTAAAAGTTGCTCCCATCCGAACCTTGATTCCTGACCCCAATATCCTCAGCCTTTATCTCACAGGCTATGTCATAGAAGATCTGATTAACAACCCTGCAGTTGAAGATGTTTTCGGGGAGGATATCGATATTTATCGTGCCATTGATTCGATTTTCAAAGTTCTTCGACCACAGCAGTGACACATCCCTCCGGCCAACCGTCCCTTGTTTATGCAGATGTCCGTGGAAATATAACTGATTTCTCCGATTTGCACGCTGCAGGAATGAGTTGTGGCGAGTTCAAGCTACCTGAATTAGATGACTTTATCCCGCTACCTGAAGGCAGCGAGCTTTTTGTCCTTCCCGGCAGGTTACCTGTTGGATACCATCGCCAGACAGCAGAGCCCCTGCTTCTTGAAGAAGCCCCCTACTCCAGTGGCATTATCCAGGCAGTGGCCGCCTTCATGTCTCCTGCCCATACAGCCATTTTGAACAGTGCCTACCAAACGGGAAAGGATGCTCCAAGGCTGCCGCTCTTTGCATATACCGCAGTCGGCTGGTATGATGATCAGTTCTGGACCACGGCCTTTCGCAGTGACAAGGATATCAGGCAGGACTGCAGCCAGTTCAACCAGAATGAAATCAACACCAAAACCGCAAAAAAACTCCGTAGCAAACCTGACAACAGGCTGATTCAACACCTTGGAAAATGCTGCCTTACCTACGGTTGTCCTGCAGCTAGAAACTACTTTCTCGGTCGCTGGGAGGCACCATTACCGACATCCCCGACATGCAACGCCAGATGTATTGGCTGTATATCCCTTCAGGCATCCGGCAAATGTTCTGCCACACAGGATAGAATACAGTTTGTCCCCACAGTATCAGAAATAGGCGAAGTTGCCATTCCACACCTGCAAAAAGCCAGTGATGCCATTGTAAGTTTCGGTCAGGGTTGTGAAGGAGAACCGCTGTTACAGGCAGACACCATCGAAAAAGCAATCATTGCTATTAGAAGAAATACTGACAGGGGCACCATTAACCTGAACTCAAACGCCAGCCTCCCCCTTGCCATAAAACGGCTTGCAGTTGCCGGATTGGACAGCCTCCGTGTTTCCATTAATTCGGCCCAGGAATTTCACCATAACAAATATTACCGTCCCCAGAATTTCACCTTATCAGATGTCCTGGAATCTATCAGTGTAATGAAAGGAGAAGGGGGCTTTGTCTCACTTAACTATTTTATCCAACCCGGGTTCACCGATTCAGTGAAAGAATTTGAATCCCTCTGTTCCCTGCTCAGCACCTATCAGCCGGATCGTATCCAATTACGAAATTTAAACATGGACCCTGAATGGTACCTGAAAAGTATCAGACTCAAAGAACCTGTCATATCAATGGGCATGAGACAGTGGCTCCGCAAATTAAAGACACTTTTTCCTCAATTACAACTTGGTTACTACAATCCCGTAATCCACTAAAAAGACACAGCTTTCCTGTTTTCCTGATCTACATCAATTTTTTTTCAGTCAAAAACTCCCTTTTCTTTTCATTTTTTCCTTTTATAATTCAAAAAATTGGTCTAGATTACCACCTCAAGAATAATTACTACTCACTCTAAGAGGATTCTAATGCAACTCACCCCACAAATGCGTTTGACCACTCAACGTCAAATAATTCTAGAAGAACTTGGGAAGGTAACCTCCCATCCGACCGCCAATGAAATCTATGACATGGTAAGGAAACGCCTTCCGCGCATTGGCCTTGGTACCGTTTACAGAAACCTTGAGCTAATGGCTGAAACAGGAATCATCCTTAAACTTGAAGTCGGCGGAACCCAGAAACGTTTTGACGCCACAGTTGCTCCCCATTACCACATCCGATGTCTCAGTTGTGGCAAGGTAGACGATATTGAGATACCAGTAATGGCAGATATAAACAAAACTGCAGCTGAAATAAGCCACTATGAGGTTCTCGGGCACCACATCGAATTCTCTGGAATCTGCACTGAATGCAACAGCACCTCCGAAGAGGCACTGATCAACTGACACAGCTGATCTCCCTGAGATTTATAAAAAAAGGGGCCTGTCGGATAGTATCCGACAGGCCCCTTTTTTTTTATACTTTCCCGGAAAACCGTTATTCAAAAACAACCTTACAGAAACGTCGTTTCCCAACCTTTATCAGCAACTCCCCCTGAGGAGACACGTTCGTTTTCATCTCAGTTACTTTAACACCATCAAGGGAAACAGCATTCTGCTTAATCATACGGCGACCATCAGAAGTGGACTTGACCATCTCCAGATCAACAAGGAGTTGAGGCAGCCAGATGTCCTCATCGGAATGAATTTTCTTTTTAGCAATATCGTCTGGCAGACCACCCTTTCGGAAAACCTTTTCAAAGTTTTCCTCTGCCTGAAGAGCAGCCTCATCAGAGTGGAAGCGGGAGGTGAGCTCACGGGCCAACTGCTGTTTGATCTCTTTGGGATGGCGTGCGCCAGAATCCATGTCAGCCCTTAAAGCGGCTATATCTTCACTGCTCAGATCACTCAGAAGTTCGTAATAACGAAACATGAGCTCATCCGAGGCGGAAAGTACTTTACCATAAATATCATTGGCAGGTTCCGACACCCCAATATAGTTGCCAAGGGACTTACTCATTTTGTTCACCCCATCAAGGCCCTCAAGCAACGGCAGGGTTAGTACAACCTGAGGTTCCTGTCCTCGAGAACGCTGCAGATCCCTTCCCATGAGCAGGTTAAAAAGCTGATCAGTCCCCCCAAGTTCAACATCAGCCTTAAGTGCCACTGAATCATATCCCTGAATAAGAGGATACATGAATTCATGAATAGAGATGGGATTCCCATCACGAAATCTAACCTTAAAGTCTTCACGCTCAAGCATTCTGGCCACAGTGAGCTCTGACGCAAGACGAATCATATCAAAAGAGTCTAAATTGGCAAGCCAATCTGAATTAAACACAACTTTTGTCTTTTCAGGATCAAGAATTTTAAAAACCTGCTCCTTATAGCTCTCGGCATTTGCAGCAACATCCTCCCGTGTAAGAGCCTTCCGCGTCTCTGACTTCCCCGTTGGATCCCCAATCATCCCAGTAAAATCACCTATCAAGAAGTAGACATCATGTCCAAGATCCTGAAAATGTTTCAGCTTCTGCAGCAGTACAGTATGCCCGAGGTGGAGATCCGGGGCCGTTGGGTCAAAACCTGCCTTTATCCGTAAAGGAACTCCACTTTCTTCTGATTTCTCAAGCTTTTTCAGCAGCTCATCATGCCCGATACAGTCAACAACCCCTCTTTCAAGCAGGGCGATCTGTTCTTCAATAGTTGCCATTGTACTTACTGATTCTGTATTTTTTATTGTATGTAAATGTAACCAACAATGCCGACTCATGTATCATAGCACTGACAGGTAACCTGAATCCCTATTTTGCATATTGAACTGCGCGGGTTTCCCTGATTACAGTCACCCGGATCTGGCCGGGATAGGTTAATTTTTCTTCTATTGATTTTGCAATGTCCTGACTGAGCAGAGTGGCTTCACCATCCTTTACCTTTTGTGAATCCACAATAATCCGCAAGTCACGACCAGCCTGAATGGCGTAGGATTTCTCAACACCATCAAAAGCTCCAGCTATTGCCTCAAGATCCTCGAGTCGCTTCACATAAGATTGAAGCATCTCCTTTCTGGCACCAGGGCGTGCTCCCGACAGAGCATCAGCAGACTGTACCAGAACATCAAGAACAGACTGTGGTGGCTGATCTTCATGGTGAGCTCCAATGGCATATACAACCTCTTCGGGTTCTCCATATTTTCTGGCAAGATCACGGCCGATTATTGCATGGGATCCTTCAACCTCATGATCAACGGCCTTACCAATATCATGAAGAAGACCAGCACGTTTAGCCATCTTCACGTCAATTCCAAGTTCAGCGGCCATGATCCCACAGAGAAACGCAACCTCCAGGGAGTGCTGCAGCACATTCTGACCATAACTGGTCCTGTACTTAAGCCGACCAAGAGTATTAATGAGTTCCACGTGTACTCCATGTGAACCGACATCAAAGGTCGCCTGCTCACCAGCCTCACGCATTACGACTTCAAGCTCCCTAGTCACTTTCCCCACAACTTCTTCAATTCGCGCCGGATGAATACGACCATCATTAATCAACTGAAGCAGGGCAAGCCGGGCAACCTCACGACGCACGGGATTAAAGCCTGATAATATCACGGCCTCAGGAGTATCATCGATAATAATATCAATACCTGTCGCAGCCTCAATGGCCCGGATATTTCGCCCTTCACGGCCAATAATCCGTCCCTTCATCTCATCATTTGGCAAAGGTACCATGGACACGGTTTTGTCTGCCACATAATCCCCGGCATATCTTGAAATTGCCAGGGCCAGAATATTTTTGCCTTTCCGATCCGCCTGCATTTTCATCTCATTTTCAATGCGGGCGAGGCGCTTTGCCGCATCCATGCGAGCCTCACTTTCGAGAGACTCCATGAGCATTTTTTTGGCCTCCTCCTGGCTGATACCTGAGAGTTTTTCAAGCTCGTATCTTTTTTTGCCGATAAGAAGATCAACCTCTTTATTTTTCTCTACCAGCTCTTTTTCCTGTTCCTTAAGATGCCCCAGGCGCTTTTCGTGTTCTGCCTGACGCTTGTCAAAGGCCGCCCATTCTTGACGCAACTGACCTTTTTTCTGACCAAGACGTTGCAGCTCTTCCTTCAGATCCTGCTTCTCCTTACGGATTTCCTCCTGGGCCGCCTGTTTCTGCCTATAGGCATCTTCTTTGCTCTTGAGCAAAGACTCTTTCTTAATCTGTTCAGCTTGAGAAATGGCTGTCTCAATGATCTGTTTCCCCTGGGAGTCAATATTTGCCTGATGACCCTCCACAAGGCGTTTTCGCAGGAAGACTCCGGCAACAATGCCCGCAATCAGACCTGCAACAAGATAGATAATTAGATAAACATCCACAAAAACTCCTCCATAACAACACAATTAAACAGCGGCAGGAACAAGAGAGGAGAACCTTCAGCAAGGGGGGAAAGAAAGAAACGAGATGAATGAGACCGTGGCAACACCCCCTGAGAAATTTTGATTTCAAAGAGATATCCATATCACGAGCTGGAACTACAACAGTATAACAAGCTAGTGTCAAACCTCCACCACCAGCTTGTTATTATTCTGCTATTTCTAATCTGCTATACGAAAAAAACACACCTTACAGATATATACAAACAACTACGAACCAACTACACTATATGTTAAATCGGCCCCAATCAGGGGAACCGCTCGACAGCAGGTACAAACAGACTCTTCCCTTCCTCTTTTTCGCCTTCCTTCCTGAAACTCTTTAATCCTACCGCAGTCAATTCTGCCGGTAACTTCCAAGAAGTTCTGCAGAGAGTGCAGAACTTCTCCTGGAATATGCAAACAGGACAAATCAACAAAGCAATGACCTTCCTGAGAAAATAAAATTCCCCACCCTGCCGTGTCACCAGGAACGTTAAACCTATAATATAGGTGGGCAGACTCATAACTCAATCGGGGAATTCGCAAGCGATTTTCCTTCCTGAGACAGCGGAGTTACCCTTTTTAAGAGAGTTGGCTCAACAACACTGATAATCACCAACAGGCCAGGGAAAACTGTAAACTATTCTTATTGCAAACAGTATAGCAAAGAATTTAAAAAAAATATAGCTTATCTTCCAACGAGAGGCTTTTCTCCTGCAAGTTGCTCGTCTATCTGTTTTCCAAGACGGGCCAGCCTCCCTTCTGTTTCCTTCTTATAAGCATTGAAATCGCGTTTCAGTTCAACATACCGAGACGCAATGTTCAGACTTGCAAGCACCGCAACCTTTCCAACAGGGATACTTCCAGCAGCAGAAGATGAGCTGTTTTCACGAACGAGGTCAGTCACCATTTTGATTATTTCATCCACCTCTTCTTCAGGCGCACCTGTATAAAAAGCAAATTCATGCCCAATAAGTTCAAACCGAACCAGTCGTTCCAACAAACCTACCTCTCAGCTAAGATATACTGCTCCCGTAACGGCTTTCTAAATTATACTGTACAACCTATTGGGGTCCTTGGGATTCCACCGAAAACAGATTCCCTTGCACTCCAGAATCTGAAGAAGATTTTTCATCTCCTTCACTTCCTTCTATGGAAATGCCAGCTGCCGATTCCCATTCTTCAATTTTCCCGATGAGACTGTTCACCCTTGATGAAATATCACTGCGTTCATTTTTCAGCGCCGCAAGATCATCCCGCAGGGTTTCAATAGTTTCTTCCCGCCTCAGTAAACGCTCTTTAATTTCCTTATTTTCAACCTGTATATCATTAAACTTCTCAAGCAATGTGGAAACGAATTTTTCAAGCCGTACAAGTTCATTTTCTTCTGTCATAACAATCACTCCAATATAAATAAAAAATAAAACCGATACGATTTGACCGGTATTAGCCGTCAATTATACCCTTGATTACTTTTATTGCAAGCATGCTGGACCCGGGAATGCATAGAAGACTCCACTCCAGTTTTGCCATCCTTTGCCCCATCATAATATCACCTATCCTCTTGAAAAATTCCACCCCAGGGGAGAGCCGTTTTTATAGGTCATATGACCATGAAATGGCCTGGGATCGCCATCAAAGACCAATGGCAGGAAATACTTATCCCCCTCCCACATCGGCAATTCAGAAAGCTCTGATATCCGCTTCCAGTACAAATCACCTTCTTCATTTTCTGCAGCAACTGCACCCCGGTAACTCCTCACCAGAAAAATAAAACCAAACCAGTCCTCACCGGCGGGACCAAATCCTGGCCAGTTAACAGTGCCTCGGAGTTCAGTTTCAAGGCAATCAATTCCAGCCTCTTCTTTCACTTCCCGCTTCAGGCATGCCAGAGCATCTTCTTCAGCTTCCATTTTTCCACCAAGACCGTTATATTTACCGAGATGTGCATCCTCGGGTCTCCTATTTCTGTGAACAAGAAGCACCCGCCGTTCGTCCGCGGAAAGGATAAAACCAAGGGTTGCCAAGATAGGTCTATACATCAACTACTCCTTATGATTTAATAAGGGGAGACTGATACAAATGTTTCTCATTCCTGCTTATTGTTGTGGCGTCACTATTTTTGATTTATTCCCTTATGTTATATAAGAAACAAGTCGTCATAATGCAAGGAACCTTTCCCAGCAAACTCGCCTCCAGAAGTGCCGCCATTACTGCAAGCACATGGTTTTTCCTGTTCTGTAGCAGCGTCTTGTTAATTCTGTGTTGTGGTCCGGCTCAGGCTTCGGCAGATTTTCCCCGCTATCCTGTAATTGAAAAAAACGTCCGATTCTGGGAGAACATATACAGCCAATATTCTACCAGCCAGGGAGTTGTCCATGATTCAAACGATCTAGGGATAGTGTATGAAGTAATTCCCATATTCAACCATCGACTCCCAGGTGCTTCAAAAATTAACAGGCCGATCTTAAAGGGTATCAAAAACAAATACTCTAAAATTCTCAATCAACTTGCCAAGGGTATTCAACCCAAAACAAAAGATGAGAAAAGAGTCGCCGCCCTCTATGAAAAAAGCACCCGGAAAAGATTTAGACAAGCCGCAGATTCAGTTCGGGTTCAAATCGGCCAGAAAGACCGTTTCCTGGAAGGGGTGATCAGATCCGGTGCCTATATGGCTGCTATCCGAAAAATTTTCAAAAACCATGGCCTCCCTCAGGATCTCGCCTACCTCCCCCATGTGGAATCTTCCTTCAACATAAAGGCCTACTCAAAATTTGGGGCATCAGGAATTTGGCAGTTCACCAGATCAACCGGGAAACAGTATCTCACCATCAACTATGAGGTTGACGAAAGACAGGATCCCATACTGGCAAGTGAGGCAGCAGCCAGTTTCCTGAAGGCCAACTACAAACTTCTGGGTAGCTGGCCACTAGCCATTACAGCATATAATTACGGGCCATCCGGAATGTTACGGGCCAAAAACGCACACCTCAATTATGAAAAAATATTTACCCGCTACGAACGGGGATATTTTAAATTTGCATCTCGCAACTTTTACTCCGAATTTCTTGCCGCGGTCCAGGTTGCCAAAAAACTAGAAAAAAAACCGGGCCTTCGTCTGGACAAACCACAAAATACGCTGCGTATGACCCTGCCAGCATACATTGCCGCCAGTGACCTTTGCAGACACCTCAACATCTCCAAAGACACACTCAAAAAATTCAACCCTGCCCTGAGACAACCAGTACTCGACGGAAAAAAACATATTCCAAAAGGATATGTCCTTAAAATACCCAATTACAACAGGCAGAAAGCCCTGTTAAGCTCTATTCCAAGAATTTTTTACCACAGCAAACAAAAACCCACCAGATTCTACCGGGTACGGGCAGGAGATACAGCCGGAAAGATCGCCCGCAATCACCGGGTCAGTCTCAAATCTCTGAGGCAGGCCAATAATCTTGATAAAAATGCTGTTATTTTCGTCGGACAAAACCTGCTCATTCCCAACAAATCCAGTGTTTACAAGAAAAGATGCAGCACGGTTACCACCGCTAATAACGTTAAAAAGACTGGTACATCTGTCTCTACAATGCCAATTTTTGCTGATATAAAAAAACAAAAGCCAGTCTGGAAAAATATCCAGACTGCGCGCAGTGTGGTTCTGGGAGAACTGGGTGTTTATGAAATTTTCCACAAAAACAACAAGCGTCAGGGCACTGTTACCATTCTTCCCAATGAATCATTGGAACTCCTTGCCGACTGGTTGCAGGTCCCGACACAGAAGCTGCGTGAGTTGAATAATTTTTCAGCTACCAGAAGACTCCACCCTGATGAGAAGGTTAAAATCATTCTAAATAATGTCTCGGCAATCAGATTTGAAGAAAAACGATTTGACTTTCATCTGGAAACTGAGGAAGATTTTTTCAATGCCTACAAGATTGTCGGAATCAGCTCATATACTGTGCAGACTGGTGATACCGTCTGGGATATCTGTAGAAAAAAATTTGATCTTCCACTGTGGCTCTTAAAAAAATATAATACAAACCTAAACCTCAGCAGCCTGCGCACTTCACAGCAATTGACGATACCCATAATCAAGGCGATTTAAAAAACACTTTTTAATAGAAACCACTAACCCTGGAGTCAATATTTTGGATATTTTAAAACGCATAGCAGAACTGAAACAAAAACCCGGATTCAAAGATAATGTCGGGATGATTCTCATCCACAACGGAACAGTCCGAAGCTGGTCCCGAAAAGATAAAAAAACAGTCGTAGTCCTTGAAGTCACCCCAGATCTTGAAAAAATTGAGTCCATCCGCAGAGAACTCCTGAAAAGGGAAGGAATTTTTGATATCATAACAGAGGCAAAGACTGGAAAGTTCCACCCGGGTGACGATCTACTCTTCCTCATTGTAGCAGGAGATATTCGCGAAAATATAAAGCCTGTTCTTGCCGAATTGCTCGATCGGGTCAAATCCGAGGCAATCACCAAAAAGGAGATTATGGCTAACTGATCTTGCCTAACCCGACAAGTCGGAAAACTTTTTGAAGTTGCTAAATAAGTGCCTTGGTGGCAACTCTAAACTTCTGATCTTAAAAATACCTCACGGGTTCTCGTCTTTTTATTACAGTTCTTATGAAGCAAGGCACTAACCAACAGGTTCCACATGTCTAAAGCGCAGAAGTTTGTCAGAAAATTCAAAGATATCAAAACGCTTCCGCACGTGGTGACAAATCTATCCCGTCTTATTGCGGACGAGAATTCCACCATGAAAGACTTTGAGGAAGTTATCAAGATGGACCCTATCCTAGTAGTACGTCTGCTGCGACTGGTAAATTCTCCCTTCTACGGACTGTCGCAGCGTGTGGATTCCATTGGCCGCGCCGTGGCATACCTGGGCATGAAAAATCTTCATAACCTGGCTGTTACCGATGCCCTGAAAAACATCTTTCAGGAACAGGGAAAGTCGCAGGCATTTTCCAGGAAACAACTTTGGCTTCACTGCGCTGCTGTTTCCATCTGCGCCAAAATGATTTCTGAAAGGATATTTGGGAACAACGGAGATGACGCCTATCTCTGTGGTATACTGCATGATTTTGGCATTATCGTGGAATCACAGACAGACCCGAAAAACTTTATCGCTGCCTGTGACGCATGTGGAGATGGCAGGTCAATCACCATCCATGAACAAGAATACATGGGTACGGATCATTGTGAAATCGGTTATCTTCTCACCATAGACTGGGAAATGCCCGAAAACATTCAGGAGGCCATCCGTAATCATCACCTAGAAGGCGGAATCTATGAGCCGGACAGTCTCACTGGAATCATACAAATTGCCGAATATATCACAGGCCAACTTGGCTACACAGCCCTCGCAGATATCGTTCCGGAGCTCCCTGAACACCTTGTCAGCCACATGCAGACAAATATGGATGAATATAAGGTACTCATCGAGGATCTGCCGGAAGATTTGAGAAATGCACAGGATTTATACGGGGGATAGGTTATTATCATGGCAACAAATTTCACAATTTTTGACACGGTAACCTCTTACCAGCAAGAGATTGAAGAACTTCTGCAGCTACTCTCAGATTCTCTGGGGGAATACTATTTTGTCTGTATAGACAAGGAGGGAAAGCAGTACAGCAACGGTACAGGGTCTGCTCCCACAGAAGCTGAAATTGCACAGCTACAGGATCTCTTCACACAAAACAACTCTAGTTGCCGTCCGGTTAGCGTACCACAAAACCCTTGGTCAGCAGTCAACTTCACTCAAATTCAGAGCAGCCTCTACTTTCCAACTCCCCCGGCAAAGCCTTCCCCCTTCCTCACAGAATCAATCAAGCTCTGCTGCATGCTCTTTGAAAGCCGACTGGAAACAGCTGCTGCCCTCAAAAAATTAGCTATCCTGAAAAAACAGTTTGATCGTAAATTTTCTGTCCTTGAAAAAAAATATCAGGCCACCCTTGAGGACAACGAGAAAAGTTACAGAATCATTCAAGAACAGCAGGAAAAATATTCAAAAACCCTGCAGACTGAGATAGAAATCCAGACCAAGGAGTTACGAAAAGCAAAACTGGCCGCAGAGGATGCCTCTGTTGCCAAAAGTCAGTTTCTGGCATCCATGAGCCATGAAATACGAACTCCCATGAATGGTGTCATCGGGTTCACTGAAATGCTCCTCTCAACAAATCTTGACGAAGAACAACGCGACAGCGCCGAGACCATCAAAAGAAGCGGGGAGGCCCTGCTCAGCCTGATCAACGATATTCTTGATTTTTCAAAGGTTGAAGCTGGTCAGATGAGCCTGGAATACATCGATTTTGATCCTGAAATTACAGCCCATGACGTGTGTGAACTGGTGCGACCGCGTGTTGCCGGAAAACCCATAGAAGTACTTTGTCGCATAGATGACAAATTACCTGCTAATATAAGTGGTGATCCGGGACGATTCCGACAGGTGTTGGTCAACCTCCTTGGCAACTCTGCCAAGTTCACAGAGAAAGGAGAACTTGAGCTGACCATCAATGTGGAAGAGGAAGATGACAAAAACATAAAACTTCACTGTATGGTCCGCGATACCGGGATAGGGATCGATCCTGCAAAAACGGAATCTATTTTTGAGGCATTCAAACAGGAAGATGGTTCCACCACCAGAAAATATGGCGGAACCGGCCTTGGCCTTTCAATATGTCGTAAAATTGCCGGTCTTATGCAGGGCAGAGTCTGGGTGGAGAGTGTCCAGGGTCAAGGCTCCACATTCCATTTCACTGCAATGATGCGTAAATCATCCATATCCAGAGCTAAGACCCTGAAGCAACTTGATCTTGAAGGCACCCGGATGCTCATCGTTGATGACAACGCCGCCAACAATGACATCCTGGTGCACCTCCTCACAAAGGCCGGAATTAAGGCAACAGCAATTCAGGACGAAACTCTGACCTTGGAGACCCTTAAAAAGGCTGAAAATAGCGGAAGGCCTTTTGATCTCGTAATCATTGATCTCCACATGCCGGTTATCTCAGGTTTCGAACTGGCAAAAATAATTAGAAGGTCCCAGCTGAAAAGTCATGATATTCCCTTTTTAGCCTACACCTCATCCACTGAAAAAATTGCAAAAAAATGCAAAGATGCTGGCTTCACAGCATTTCTAAACAAACCGGCCCGACGTGCCATTCTCTTAAGGACCCTGTCACGGACCCTTGGCACGGGTAGTGAGGAAACAGATCATGCAGCGGATAAAAAACTTGTTACCCAATACTCTGTCAGAGAAGAAATAAAACAATCTGTGCGAATTCTTCTTGTGGAGGATAACCTTGTAAACCAGAAGCTGGCCACAATGATTCTAACCAAGGCCGGCTACAACGTGGAAGTTGCGGCCAATGGGAAAATTGCTGTTGAAATGTTCAGTTCCAACCCAGATCACTTTGACACTATCCTCATGGATGTACAGATGCCCGAAATGGATGGTTACGAAGCAACGCGCCAGATCCGCAAACTCGGTTTTACTGACATCCCCATCCTTGCCATGACCGCCAACGCCATGAAGGGAGACCGCGAACTCTGCATTGATGCTGGAATGAATGACTACATAACCAAGCCAATCAAACGAGATATTGTTTTTAATCTTCTTGAAAAGTGGTTATATTCCAGGAACTCATAAACATCGAATGCTTACGGGTTCTAGAAGACTCCCAGAGCAATACTGAAAACTGCACCAACTCTCAGTAGGCCCTAATATGCCCAGACAAAATACAGAGAAGCCAAGTATTTCAAAGCGCATCTTTAACTGGGCCAACGCTCCCTATCAAGCCACCTCCTTCATCCTCAGTACCCTGCATAGTCTCCTTCGAATTATCCTTATAACAGGAAAGGAATTCCAAATAAATTCGCTGAACATTCGTGCCTCAGCTCTGACCTATACCATTCTCCTGTCACTGGTTCCCATGCTTGCCATGAGCACCGCTGTGGTCAAAGGACTTGGTGGCGGAACCGAACTCAGACAACTGGTCTACAGCTACATAGAAACCCTTGAAGAGACCACCCCCCTCACCAACGCAACCATCCCTGGCATTCTTAAAAACGGGGAAAGTGATCCAGCCGCCACAAAGATTAAAGCTGAAGAAGATGCCCCCGTGACAGCCCATTTTCGTTCAGCAGCAGATCAGATATTTAATTATGTTGACAATACAGACTTTGCAACCCTTGGAACCATCGGTGTTCTGGGTGTCCTCCTCAGTGCCATTCTTGTGCTCAGTAATATAGAGCTTTCAATGAACACTATCTGGCATGTTCCTGCCGGAAGATCTCTATTACGGAAAGTAACGGATTATCTGAGTTTTCTTATACTGATGCCCCTCTCCATAAACTTTGGTTTTGCAGCAAACGCCGTCCTGAAAAATGACACCCTGCTTAACAAATTCCTCGATCTGCTCCCCGGACCTCTGGTGCAGACTGGATTGCTTTTCCTGGTCCCGCTCTTCTTCATAACCCTTACCCTCTTTCTTATTTATATTTTTTTCCCCAATACAAAAGTGCGGCCTAGGGCTGCCCTCATTGGTGCCGTTTTTGCCGGTACCCTGTGGTTTGCCACCCAGAACATTTATATAGGCCTGCAGGTTGGTGTGTCCCGTTACAATGCCATCTATGGATCATTTGCCACCCTGCCACTCTTTCTGGTATGGATGTTTCTTGGCTGGGTTTTCATTCTTGGCGGGGCACAACTCGCATTTGCCTGCCAGAGACACCAGAGTTACCAATTAAAAGCCCTGGATCACACACCCCTTGAACAGTTCAGCTGTGCCATTGATATTCTCGACACTATTTACACACAGTTTGCTAATAAGGGCAATATTAGCAAAACAGAACTACCAGCTCACTGTCCATCCTACCCTGCCGCCACTCTTTTCCATACCCTTAAAAAACTTACCAGGTCACAGATAATCATCTGCACCGAAAAGGGGCATCTCCTACCCACTACCCCTTCAGCATCTCTGAGCTACCAGGACATAGCCTCATCAATTTTCGGGAACTCCTTCCCTGATACTGCTGGCGGCAGGAAAGCATCTGCATTACTTCTCAGGAGCAGTGATATCCTAGCAAAAGATTTTTCAATAAATAATGTTTGAAACAGTTACCCCTCACAGGAACTTCCAGACTGAAGAGACTGAAGAGACTGAACCATAACAATAATTTTTCCTGATTTTCATTTTTCCCCTTGCATTTTATCTGAAAACTAATACTATATGGGAATAGTTATCCCAACAAACCTTAACCAAATATTATGGAGAAATATTATGAGAAAATTTACTTGTTCAGTATGCGGCTATACCCATGAAGGTGACAGTGCACCAGATAAATGTCCGCAGTGCGGTGCCACTGCGGATAAATTCAAAGCAGCTGTAGAAGGTGAAATGGCATGGGCAGATGAACATGTTATTGGAGTTGCAAGAGACGTTGATCCTGAAATCGTTGAAGGCCTGCGTGCTAATTTTAATGGCGAATGTACCGAAGTTGGCATGTACTTGGCCATGAGTCGTCAAGCTGACCGTGAAGGATATCCTGAAATTGCAGAGGCCTACAAACGTATCGCATGGGAAGAGGCAGAACATGCTTCTAAATTTGCAGAGATGCTTGGTGAAGTTGTGGTTGCCTCCACCAAAGAAAATCTTGAAGCCCGAGTTGCTGCTGAGCATGGCGCATGTCAGGGTAAAAAAGACCTTGCTGTGGAAGCCAAGAAACAAAACCTTGATGCCATCCACGATACCGTTCATGAGATGTGTAAAGACGAAGCACGTCACGGAATGGCTTTCAAAGGCCTTCTGGACAGATACTTCGGTTAGTTAAAAAAAGAATTGCATTGATGTAACAGGTGTTATACCTGATGCCGTCATGGATTCATGAATATAAGCCTCTGTGTTAGCACAGAGGCTTTTTTTTCATACCATCCTCACAAACAAACGTTACCAGGGATATCTCAATGAATACAATTACCGCCCTGCAACAACGAAAATCTGTACGCTCCTTCCAGGACAAGCACGTTGACACTGAAACTATCAATGCCATCCTCTCAGCAGCATCCTGTGCACCATCCGGTGCCAACACCCAGCCGTGGCAGGTTGCAGTCGTTTCAGGAGAGACCAAAAAGTCTATTCAAACAAAAATTGAAAACAATTTCAGACAGGGACAACATGGCAATGCCGATTATCAGTACTACCCGAAAAGCTGGCATAATCCCTACAAGATTCGCCGTATCCAATGTGGTCGCCTGATGTATAATACTCTCGACATCGGACGTCAGGACAAACAGCGACGCCTTGATCAATGGGCTGCAAACTATCGCGCTTTCGATGCACCGGTGATGCTCCTCTTTTTTCTGGATAAAATCCTGTTCCCCGGATCTTTTCTTGATTATGGCATGTTTCTCCAATCAATCATGCTGGCAGCCATTGACAAGGGCCTTGCCACCTGCCCCCAGGCATCGCTCAGTGAATACCCCGAGATAATTAAATCCGCTCTCGGATATCCTGACGATACAATTCTGGTTGGTGGCATGGCACTTGGCTATGAAGACAAAGGGGCACGGGTAAACCGGTACCGCACGCCCCGGGAAAATATCTCCTCGTTCACCAGATACTTCAGCTGACAGAACAAACCGGGTCCAACAACCACAGCAGCAGAAACAATACAACAAGGCAACTGATATCGCAGAAAATCTGTGATGACAGTCACCCACATTCACTCTTAACCGACCTTGACTTTCAGTCCACTAGCGACTTGGGGAGAGCTGGACGATAGCAACGAGGTCTGCAAGATTTTCAAGCTTTCCTTCAATGGAAAGTTCTATATAGATTGTCCTCAAAAAGTCACAACCAACTGTTATTGTAGAGTAAAGACTTTAAAAAGGTAGTACACTATGCAAGCATACAGAGCAATACTCAACAAAAGGCTTGCACATGATACGTTACAAAAGT
>JALSMA010000075.1 GCA_026988015.1 Desulfobulbaceae bacterium
GCTGGCAGAAATAATAAGAGGGGTTCAATTCAAAGATGGGGAACGAATTGAGCAGGTAGAAGAAGGTGAACTCAACAGGGCAGTTGTTTGATCATTATTTTCTCAAACACCAGACTTGACTATAACTTAAGGCTGTTGCCTATACCCTGAACCAGTGGCACCGGCTGGTCGGCTACATTGAGGACGGCAATCTCTCCATTGATAATAACATGGTGGAAAAACAGTATTCGCCCCTTTGTTCTTGGACTCAAGAACTGGTTATTCTCAGGTACTCCTGAAGGCGCCCAAGCCAGTGCGCAGCTGTACAGCCTGATTGAAACGGCCAAGGCCAACAAGCTGGAACCGTATGCGTACCTGCGTTATGTTTTTGAAAAGTTACCAGTGGCGGAGACGCTGGAAGACTATAGGCCATGCTGCCCTGGAATATTACTCAAGAACAACTTGCCTCACCAGCTGTGGTGCCATGTGCTTAATGGGGCGCTTACGCAAATTCCACTTAAGAGGGTGTTCCTAAAATTGTGGTTAAGCGCAATGACAGCTGTTTACTGTCAATATTTATAACCTCTCGTCTGGATTCAGGCAATCTGAACCAATCCTCTTCAAGTCTTTTATGCCAGATATGAAATCCTTTACGATTCCAGAAGAGAATCTTGATTATATCCCGGTTGCGATTGCAAAATGCGTATAGATTACCAGAGAAAATATTCGTTGTGAAATTATCTGCAACCAGGTGACTCATCCCATTGATGGATTTACGCATATCGGTAGGGCCAACGGAAATATAAACTCTGCGGCTCTTTGGAAGAATCATGATTGAAGTACCACGACAACATCATTATGAAAAAAGTTGTATACTAGGAAGAAAAAACCGACAGTTCTTCGGAAATAGACGTTCGGTAATACAATTAATATCCACTTGACTTTGCTCATCCGCCAACAGCCTTTTCGGGCAACCCGTAGAGACAGCTGACCTGGGAAAGTTTGAGAGTTTGGAACAATTCTGGACAGATCACACACATTACGAATTGCGACAAATAAGTTGACGCACTCAGGAGCAACAAAGTAGTATATCCCAGATAACGAAAAGATCAGGTTATTCATCAATACCGGTTTTTGTTGGTTTCTCAGCACTGTTCCGGAACAGCACGCAACCAAACAACCAGCTAAGTTCATTATGTTTCCAATGAAAAAGCAGTGGAGAAAAGTTGTCGCTGCCACCAATGAGATTGACCTTACCTTTCTTCTGCTTCGAGTTTTTAGCCTCATCGGTGGCATTAGCTGGCTTCTTGTTGTCCCACTTTCCCTTAGTGAACAAGCTATCCTGGCAAAAGCTCTTATCTTTTTTTCTATTTACAGTACCCTTTGCTACTTCGTCATTTTTTTTAAACCAGGCTTGTTAAAAAAGGTATATTTAGCCTCCCTTGTTTTAGACATGATCTTTTTGTCAAACCTTGTTCATGTGGAGAAGAACTTTGAAAACAGCTTCTTCCTTGGCTTTTATCTGCTCATCTGCCTGCATACCATCTACTTTGGTCTTCGTTTCGGCTTGCTGGTTGCTATTGGTTCCGCCCTCTGTTACGTCATTAGCATTTATCCCATGCTTACTCATATCGAATGGACTGATCTCGCCTTGAGAGTAGGCTTTTTCTTTTTTATCATGATACCTGTGGGATTGCTGACCGAAAAGGTGAAACACGACAAAAAGAAAGTAGAACATTTCAACAGGACCCTTGAGACCATGGTGGCTCAACGCACTGACAAAATTGGAACACTCCTTGATCAAGAAAAGTATCTTCGGGAAATTCTGGATACTGTCGCCCACATAAACAAACTGCTGATTACTGCTCCAGATGTCAGCAGTCTTTTAGAAAGGGCCTGTACCAGATTTGTACAACATGGCCATTATGGCACAAGCTGGATCGGATTATTGGAAAACGATGAAATTAAAACCGTCCACACCTCAAATACCACAGTTACCTCTCTTATCGCACCACCGTACAGAGTGTACGATGTCGAAGGTGTTTTTTATCAAAACCCTGCTGCTCAGTGTATTAGGAAAAACCAAATTATTATTCAGGAAAACGATCTACAGTCACAGGATACGACTCCATGGAGTGATCTGCAAGAAATTAAAGGGTACCACTCTGTAATCAGCCTTCCCCTGCGCGCTAATCAAGCCGCATCTCCCCTCGGAGTTCTAACCATTTATACCTGGCGTAAGGAGGGTTTTGAACCTGAAGAAAAAGGGATGCTGAGTGAACTGGCGGGTGACATCGGTTTTGCTATAGATTCTTTCAGACAAAGAGGGGCAGTGGCAAGGCTTATCGCAGAACGCACGGCTAACTATGAAGAGACGATTTTTTCTTTTGTTGACATGATTGAGCAAAGAGATACCTACACTGCCGGACATACTGAGCGTGTTGCCAACTATTGCGAACTGATAGCCAAAGAGATGGGTATTGATGAAAACCAGACAAGAAAACTCTATAAGGCCGCTATCCTGCACGACATCGGTAAGGTTGCAACGCCGGATTCAGTCCTGCTTAAACCTGGTAAATTGACCAGTCTGGATTATGATTTGATAAAACTCCATGCCTTTGCCGGTTATGAGATGCTCTCAAATATCGAGATGTACCAGGAATTAGCAGTTATCATTCTCAACCATCACGAAAGGCACGATGGCCAAGGGTATCCCAATGGCATTAAGGGTGACGAAATCCCATTGCTCTCCCGAGTAATGACAGTGGCAGATGCCTTTGATGCCATGACAACCAACCGTATATATAAGGCGAGAAAAGAGATCCCTGAAGCTCTGGCAGAGCTCCAGACATTCAGCGGCAGTCAGTTTCACCCTGAAGTGGTCAAGGCAGCAGTGAAGGTGCTGGCTGGTGTGACGATCTCTACATCTATTAATCAACTTCCGGTAAGCAATCTTGAGAAAAAAAGATTCTCATACTTTTTTAACGACAAATTGACCGGGTTATACAATGAGGATTATCTGAAAATCATTTTGAACAACCTGAGTTTGAATCAATATAAATGTTTGCATATGCTGCACCTTTTAAATGTGCCTAAATACAACAAGCTTCACGGGTGGGACAAAGGGAACCTGCTATTAAAAGAGTTTGCAGGCGAGCTTGTGGCCTGTTTTCCCGAAGCACTTGTTTTCAGGGCCTATGGGAACGATTTTGCCTTTATTTCCAAAGTACATATTGCCATTGAAAGCGAAGCGCTCAACATTTTTAAGTGCATTGCTGACACAGAAATAGAGGTCGATGTTCACCACGTGGATCTCTCGGCTGGAAAAACATATACTATTGATAAGCTGGACAAAATGGAAATATTGGATTTTGAGCGTAATCAGGTGACGATAAACCCTATTCAAGGAGCAAACAGGAACAACTTTATTTAAAACTGGAATCTTTGAGCATTCGATGGTGACCTGTAAAAGTAAAAGTAAAATTTTGCAATTTTTGGAATGGCAGGCGACCTGTCACGAATCAAGCAATCGTATTACTCCGCATTCAACTTTTCCCCGGTGAAGACGAACTTCAATACGATCATCAATGTTGAGCTGGGCAATATCTCTGAGAAGAGTCTTTAGGCCACTGTTTACATCAATTTTACTTGAAATTGAATACCCTCTTGCCATTGTAGCAAGGGGACTGACCGCATCGAGAAGGGTGGCTTGCTGTAACAGAGAGGCCTCCTTTTCTCCAAGGTTTCTGTTAATAAGATAGTACAATTTTTCCATTGCAAAATGCAGTCTTTGTGTCTGTGACTGCATTTTTTCTTCAGGTGAACTTTTTTTGAGTCGCAGTGACAGTGTTGCACAGAGATCTTCAAATTTGCGGAGCTTATTTTTCATTAATGCGACAAGTTTTTGCCCGGCGTGGTCAAGTCGAAGGGAGGAATGGGTGAAGATGGAGTCCATGTCTCCAAGGAGCCTTCTGTTCTGCTCAATCTGATATTGGTGATCTTCTATTTTTGACACCATAATCCTGCCGATCGTGGTGTGAATTCTGCTAATATGTGATTGCAGTTCAAGTCCGTCTGGAATCAGCATTTCTGCAGCTGCAGTTGGTGTAGGAGCCCTTAAATCCGCACAAAAGTCACTAATGCTAAAATCAATTTCATGGCCAATAGCGGAAACCACTGGAATAATTGAGTGGTGAATTGCTCGTGCTAGGATTTCTTCATTAAATGGCCAGAGATCCTCTAGGGAGCCACCGCCACGACAAAGTACTACTGCATCTGTTTCCGGAACCGTTCTGTTCAGAAAAGTAAGAGCATCGCTGATTTCGCGAGCAGCTTCCATACCTTGAACCCGTACCGGGAAAATATCAATATCAACGGGGAAATTTCTTTTTCTCCATATCTTGAGAAAATCATGAACAGCAGCGCCACTAGGTGAGGTGACCAAGATAATTTTTTTTGGAAACAGTGGCAGAGATTGTTTGAGACTTGAATCAAAAAGACCCTGATCATGGAGCATTTTCTTTAATTTTTCAAACTTGAGCTGCAGAAGGCCGCTTCCCCTGGATTCTACGGAGTCAACGATAAGCTGATAGTCACCGCGTGGCTCGTAAATGGAGAGGCGACCATGACAAATAACCTGCTGACCATTTTCAATAGGTTTTGGAAGGTAACGGGCCTGTCCCTTGAATAAAACAGTACGTATCTGAGCATTAGCATCTTTTAATGTAAAATAAGAGTGCCCGGAAAAGGGTTGTTTTAAATTGGATATTTCCCCTTGAACCTTAATAAATCGATAGCGAGTTTCAACTATAGCTTTCAGCTCTTTTGTAAGACTACTGACTGAGTAAATATCTTTTAGGTCTTCAGAAATCATTTAACAACACCTGTAGTGGATCCCGAATCAGGAAAATCTTTATTAATGGAGTTTGAGAATAGACATGGCTGCCAGGATAGGGTAAATAAAAGAGCTATGTTTGTAAAATAAAAGCCAAGATTCACGTGGCCATTACCACAGGTATTGGTAAAGGGTTTTGTCATAAAGGTAAAGAAAAAAGCAGGAGTGTCGGATGAGCCAGCAGAGTGCGTTTAATCAAAATGAGGTAGCAGAAAGTGCCTATGCCCAACCAAGTGGAGTGCTTGATCAGCTCAACCTTCCTCCCGGTGTAGTTCGATTCATCAGAAAGAACCAACGAATCATTCAGGTTGTTGCAGTTGTTGTGGTTCTTACTGTGGTTGTCGGAGCCTTATATGATAGTTACAAAAAAAACAGATTAGAAAAATCTACCAACAGTCTTGCAATATCCCTGGAAGCATCAGGCGCTGAGAAAATTACAGCCTTGGAGGATGTTGTAGCAAAATATTCTGGCACTCCTGCAGCGTTATGGGCCAAAGTTGAATTAGGGCACATTGCCATGAAGGACAGTCTTTTTGATGAGGCTGAAAAATATTATTCCAGTGTTCTGGAAGAAATCTCAGACTCCAACCCAATGTATGGCCTACTGACCTTTGCTATTGCTCAGTCACAGGAAGCGGGGAAGAACTATGGCAAGGCACTTCTGTCTTATTCTCTCTTAAAAGAAGTTGCCGGGTACAAAGATGAAGGGTTTATGGGTATGGGGCGTGTTCTCGAAGCTGAAAACAAAAGGGATGAGGCTCTGGCTGTGTATGAAGAATACCTTGGTACTTTCCTTGGTGAAGAAGAGAACCCTCCTCTGACCAGAATGATACATGAAAAAATAAATAGACTCAGTACCAACGAATGAGACTGGTTACATCCCCGACAGATATAAAAGAGGTCACAGAAAGATATCATTTGCGTCACTTGACTGTGGGGCTGGTTCCCACCATGGGCTGGTTTCATGAAGGACACCTGTCCCTCATGCGTATGGCCAGAAAGAACGCTGATAAGGTGATTGTCAGTCTTTTTGTCAATCCAATCCAGTTTGGCCCAAATGAAGATCTTGATAGCTACCCATATGATCTTGAAAGGGATAGCAGGCTGGCAGAAGGTGAGGGGGTCGATATTCTTTTTGCTCCTGAAAAAAATGCCATGTACCCGAAGAACTTTGGCAGTACTGTTAGTGTTACAGGGCTGACTTCTCAGCTTTGTGGTAGCAGTAGACCTGGTCATTTCGATGGAGTTACTACAGTTGTTGCCAAGCTCTTTAATCTGACACGTCCCCATAGCGCAATTTTTGGGGAAAAAGATTATCAGCAGCTCGCCGTAATTAAAAAGATGGTTCGCGACCTGGATTTCCCCATTAAGATATTAGGACACCCCATAGTACGCGAGAAGAGTGGCCTTGCGATGAGCTCACGTAATAGCTATCTGGAAAAGGGTGAAATGGATGCAGCTCTTTCTCTCTTCAGGAGTATCCAGAAGGCCAGAGAGTTTGTTTCTAAACGCTCAGCAGAAGATGTGGATGCGGCACAGATAAAGAGTCTGGTTCACAATGTTATAAACTTTCACAGGGAATGTGAAATCGACTATATAAAGGTTGTCAATGATACAACCCTTGAAGATTGTCACAAAATCACTAAAAACTCACTGCTTGTTCTTGCTGTAAAAATTAATAATCGTATCAGATTAATAGATAATTCAATTTTAAAAGGTAGTTGATATGGAGCGTCAGATGCTCAGGGCCAAGTTACACAGGGCCACCATAACCGAAGCAGATCTTGATTATGAAGGAAGTCTAACCATCGACAAGGATCTCCTCAAAGCTGTCGGGATTATTCCCTTTGAAAGAGTTAAGGTTTATAACATAAATAATGGTGAACGATTTGACACCTACGCAATTGAAGGTGAATCAGGCTCAGGCGTCATAGGTTTGAATGGGGCTGCTGCACGAAAAGGAATGGTCGGAGATCTTATCATCATTGTAACTTTTGGGTTTTATTCTCCTGAGGAGTTGCAGGGTTATCACCCCAATATTGCCCTGCTTGATGCCGATAATTCCATAAAACAGATGCTGACAAAATAAGATATCAGGGAGTTTTGCTATGCCGGGTTTTGAAGTCTTTGGAGATGAAGAAAGAAAGCAGATAAACGATGTCCTTGAAACGGGTGTTTTGTTCAGATATGAATTTGGAGATCAGCGAAAAGGTGTCTATAAAGTCCTTGAGTTTGAAAGAGCGTTCGCATCCTATTGCTGCACATCGCATGCCCAGGCTGTGAGTTCCGGGACTGCTGCCTTGAAAGTTGCCCTTGCTGCTCTGGGTGTAGGCCCGGGAGATGAAGTTATCACCCAGGGTTTTACATTTGTGGCAACCTGGGAGGCCATATTGGACATCGGAGCAATACCAGTGTTCACAGAAATTGATGAAACTCTGAATATGGATCCGGATGACCTGAAGAAGAAGATCACGGACAAAACCCGCTGTATTATCCCTGTCCATATGCTTGGCGCCATGGCACGAATTGAAGAGATTGTCGCCATCGCCGCAACGCATAATATCCCTGTGCTTGAGGATACTGCGCAGGCAGCAGGTGCCACAATCAACGGGAAACATCTCGGTACCTTTGGAGACTGCGGTACCTTTTCATTTGATTCAGTGAAAACAATGACCACTGGAGAGGGTGGCATGATCATTACCGGTGATCAGGAGATGTGGAAAACAATGTCTGAATACCATGACCACGGACATGATCATACCGTCAATCCTGGCGGACGTGGTGGAGAAGGCAGGAGATTTATCGGTTTTAATTACAGGATGATGGAATTACAGGGAGCCATGGGAATAGCTCAGCTTGCCAAGCTTGATGCAATGATAGTCTCCCAGAAATCCAATAAGAAACGCCTGCGTGCTGCTGCTGCTGAGATACCCGGAGTAAGCTTCAGAACTCTTGTTGACGCAGAGGGTGACACTGCAACGTTTTTTGCCTTTATTCTTCCGACTAAAAAACAGTGTCAGACAGTTAATACGATACTTGGCGAAAATGGCGCAGGTGCCATTAACTTCAGTGAGAACAGTTGGCATTTTTATCCAAGCTGGGAACATTTGCACAAGGGTGCTGCGGTTGCAGCATCAGGTTGGCCCTTTGCAGAACCAGGTGGTAAAAGAAGGGTGATTTATGACCCGGAAGTGCTGCCAAAGTCAGCTGATATCATGGCAAGGACTCTGGTTTATCCCGTTTCAATAAACATGACTGAAGAGCAGCTTACTACCATATGTTCCGCTCTGGAGAAAGCAGCCCAGGCATTATAGGGATCTGGAGGATGAAACAGTAGATTTGTCTGGCGATCAGGTCAACCTACTGTTTGTAAAACTTGTGGCTTCCGTATTGATCAACATAAGTATATTCGGATGCCCAGTATGGTTCGATGTTATCAAGGTGATAGTAAGTGGATCCCGCGGTGAAGTCGGCAGAGTTAAGCGCGATATATACGGATTTAAGACAATCAAAAAAGGCCTGAGGGTCTTTGGGGATATAGGATACTTTTTGGCCGGTCCAACTGAACTGATGGGCCTGTTTAACTACCTTTTTTATGCTGAGTTCACGTTGAACAGCCCGATTCAGCGTCACATGAGCAACTGCAACTTGACCAATCTCCGGTTCTGAGCGTGCTTCGTGGTAAACGTTTAAAGTCAACCACAGTAATCCTTCTAGAAATGTCATACGTTTTCTCCGTTCCCCGGTTTGTCTTCTTTACCACAAAGTTTTGTGCCCGGAAAATAGATATTCTGGTACTGATTTTAAGTGATGGCATCGTAAAACCTCTACACCTGCTTCGTTGCTGTATTTTTTGTTCAACTACGACGTACCCTGATACGCTGAAATAAAACAAAAAATATGCGCCTCGCATTTGAAGTTTTTTACTTAGTCACCTATCAATTGATCTTTTTACGAGATTGTCTTAAGTGAATATTTATAAAATCCTGCCTTATTTGACATGATAATTATTTCTAGTCAAGGAAAAACTTAACAAGACCCTCCTGCCATGAATGCTCAAATGGGAGGTAAGTGGTATCTTTAAACAGGTAGTAATTTGAAACATAATATATTAATTCAGGTTGTTACCTGAATGGTGGACAGAAGTCGTCACGGATGCAGATCAAGTATATGGAAACCCGTAGTTTAATGCTGTCATGAAAATGCAAAACAATCACATTGAAGTTATTCAGGGTATTGTTGAACGTGTTACCTACCATAACGAGATCAATGGATGGAGTGTTCTCAGGGTAATGTGTTTCAAGGAGTTCGAACCATCCACTGTGATTGTACATCAGACCAAAGTTTTCGCAGGTGCCTCAATGAAATTCAGTGGCAGCTGGTGTAATCATCCTAAATATGGAAGACAATTTACGGCACACAGTGCTGTTGAACAAAAACCCGCATCAGCTGCCGCACTCGAAAAATATCTTGGTTCTGGGCTCATACCTGGCGTAGGACCAAAGACAGCCAAACGTATAGTCTCTCATTTTGGTGAAAAAACGCTGTCTGTTTTTGAGGAAACAATAGAGGATTTGGTACAGGTTCCAGGCATCGCCCAAAAAAAACTTGAGACTATTTCCAAGGCATGGGAGGAGCACTGCGGTATCCGCGATGTAATGATATTTCTTCAGAAACACTCGATATCCACGCTCTTTGCAGTTCGTATTTACAAAAAATACGGTCAGCAGGCCATTGAGATCGTCTCCAGGAATCCGTATCAGTTGGCTAACGATTTTTATGGCATAGGTTTTTTCTCCGCAGATAAAGTAGCTTTATCGTTTGGAATAGAAGCAAACGCCCCGATAAGAATTTTTGCCGCAATAAGGCATATTCTTGCAGCATCCAGGGAAAAGGGGCATTGCTACCTCACGATTGATCAGATTCAGGTTGAAGTACAAAAGTTACTGGATCTTGATTTGCACGGCGTGCTGGAGACATATCTGCAGTTAATGGAAAAGGATGGCCTGCTGAAGAAAAGAATCCTCTCAACAGAAGAAGAAAGTGTTTCCTGCTACTATTCCAAAACACTCTACTACGATGAAAAGAGTTGTGCAGCTGATCTTACCAGGCTCTGCCAGCCTATTGCCATAGATACTGATAGAATAAAAACATGGCTTTTGGAATATGGCAAAAAAAGTAACATCACTCTCAGCAAAGAACAGGAAAACGCAGTCAGTGGAATTACAGGCTGTGGAATGTCTGTTCTAACTGGAGGCCCAGGATGCGGCAAAACCACCACTACAAAAACCCTGGTGAAGCTGTTTATGGCCATGGGGAATAAAGTCCTTCTTGCCGCCCCCACTGGCAGGGCCGCCCAGAGAATGGAAGAAGTAATCGGGATAGAGGCCAAAACAATTCATCGCCTCCTGGAATTCCAAAATGGTTCGTTTAAAAAAAACAGAGATAATCCACTCAACTGTGGTGTGTTGATTGTTGATGAATGTTCCATGCTTGATATCAGCCTCGCTGCTGCACTTTTTAGTGCAGTTCCACGGGATGCCGCACTCGTTCTTGTTGGTGACGCTGACCAGTTACCGTCAGTTGGTGCTGGGAACGTACTGAGTGACATAATAAGGTCAAACCACATTCCAGTGTATTCGTTATTGAAGATATTTCGTCAGGCCGAGGATTCAACAATTATTTCTTATGCCCATGCCATGAACAAAGGTGAAATTCCTCACGTTCCCTCGCCATTTAAAAGCCCACAACTCTGGAAGCAGAAGTGCGACTGTCTTTTTATTGATTCCAGCGAGGCGACCCAGGAGCAGTTGCGAGTTATAAGAAAGGCAAAAAAACATCTTAAACTCAAGTCGCTTGAGGAAGAGTATGGGCTTGATAATCTTTACGTGTCCGAATATAAACAGCAAATTCCCCAAAAATATCATAAAAAAGATGAAGGATCGTATAATATCGATGATACAGTTGATTTTGGAATACTCCAGACTGCTGAAACCGAGGCCGATGAACTAAGGGCTGTCACCAGAAAAATTCACCCATGGTCATCTCTTTATTATGGACTCACTGCCAGCCAGGTTCTGATAAGACTTTATACAGAATGGGTACCTAAATATTTTGGAAAATCAACCGAAATACAGGTTCTTTCTCCCATGACCAGAGGAAGTCTTGGTACGGTCAAATTGAATGAATCATTGCAGGAGAAGGTCAATCCACCACATGAAAATAAGGGACAGATAGTTCTTGGTAACAGGATTTTCAGAGTTGGTGATAGAGTTATTCATCGCAGGAACAACTACGATCTTGGGGTTTATAACGGTGATATCGGGAAAATTTCAGAAATAAACAGTATTGATATTACCTGTGTCGTGACATTTTTTACAGATTCAAGAGCGGTTGAATATCAGCGGGATCAACTTAGTGAGCTTGATCTTGCATATGCCATCACCATTCATAAGGCACAGGGGAGTGAATTTGACTGCGTTATTATTCCGGTGGTGTCCCAACATTTTAATATGTTATTTCGCAATTTGTTGTATACAGGTCTGACCCGTGCAAAAAAACTCGCTGTTTTTACCGGCACCAGACAGGCTTTCGGAATGGCCGTTCGAAATATTGACAGCGCAAAGCGGCAGACTGCCCTGACAGAACTTCTTCAAGAAGGATTGGGTGGCAAACTACATACTTCATGAATATATTAGCAGGAAAACGCAGCAATGGAATATAGAAGTGGCTCGGTGGGCAGGGTACTTACAATTCGCTTTGATCATGGCGATGATTTTTTAGAGGAACTCAAAGGAATTCTGATTAATGAAAAAATCAGGGTTGGCTGGTTCCAGATCCTCGGTGCTGTGCGACATGCAGATGTGGTTATCGGTCCTGAAGAACCGGTTATACCTCCAATCCCCGTCTGGACAAGTGTGGATGAGGCAAGGGAGGCCATCGGAACTGGTTCAGTTTACATGGATGGTGAAGAGCCCGTTATTCATCTTCATGCTGCCCTTGGATTTCATGGTGAAACGCTCACCTGCTGTGTACGAAAAAACACAAAAGTTTACCTGATTCTTGAGGTGATTTTGTTTGAAATCACAGGAGTGGATGCCACACGCCCCTGGTGGGAAGAAGGTGGCTTTAATCGACTAACTTTTTCCTGATATCATTGCCTGTCGTTAACTATTATTTATAACACTTTGGTCATCTTATGAGCGAATTTATCAGTAAATCGGAAATGAAACGTATTTATAAGCAGGTTGGAGAGCTTGCCAAAGAGGTGGCAGATCTCTCGGACAAGGAGCTTAAGAGTTTCCCAGGTGGCACAGTTATCCATGAAGAAATCCTCGCAACCCGTGGGCTCAAAGGCGGTTCTCGGAACCGTCAGATTAAATACCTGGCAAAAGTTTTACGACAGGGACCACTGGATGAAATATATCTCTTTATTACTAAAAGAAAAGGTTCTGACCTTCATGCCAGAAAACAGTTTCATGAAGCAGAACGTTTGCGAGACACCCTGATAAATGAAGCAATGGAGTATCACCAGAATTGCCTTTCTGAACAGATCCCTTTTGAACCCGACTGGGAGAGTCCATTCATTACAGAAGTGACTGAAGTCTATCCCAACCTGAAAGAAAAAGAATTGCGTCAGGTTATTTATCAGTATGTCAAAACCCACAACAAATTCCATTATCGTGAACTGTTTCGTATGATGAAGGCAGCTGTTGATCAGAAAGAGCGGGTTGAAAAGAGTAAAAACTGAATCTGAAACCATTATTCGGCCAATTCGCGTTAAACTTGCGTCAACCTCTATTTTTATATAGCAGCGCCGCATCCCGAAACTGCCGATATTTAACTGTAGTGGAATGCTATGACAAAGGAAAATACTCATCTTGCTTCAGGTTATGACCCTTTGGGGAGACTTTGCACCGATAACCCGAAAATCAGTGGCAAACAAGATCTTAGTAGCCTCTATGGCGCCAAGATACTCCTCGTCGAAGATAATCTGATAAATCAGGAAGTTGCCTCTTCGATACTCTCCCAAAAACAGATAACAACCGTTGTTGCAGGCAATGGTCTGGAAGCGCTGGCCAAACTCGAAACCGAACATTTTGATTGTATTCTGATGGATATTCAGATGCCGGTGATGGATGGATATGAGGCGGCAAGAGCCATCAGAAAAAAAAGTAAATTTCGGAACTTGCCAATACTTGCCATGACTGCCAATGCCCTTGTAAGTGATGAACAGTCTGCCATTGCAGCTGGGATGAACGGTCACATACCAAAGCCCATTGACAGGGATATCCTTTTTAGTGAGCTACTTAAGTGGATAGGAAAAGGGCTCTCTCCAGAGGATAAAGAAAAAACAGCCAGTATTCGGGAAAAGGATTACCCGGTTGATATTGTTGATATGACTGCATCTCTGAAAAGGATAGGGGGGGATCGTGCTCTACACGAAAAAATCTTAAGGACCTTCCTTCAAAATCATCGTAATGATTATTTTCGGATGGCTTCCTTTATTGACGCTGGTGATATTGAATCTGCACAAGATATTGCCCACTCCCTGAAAGGTGTTGCCCTGGTGGTAGGGTCAGGTCGTCTCTATAAGATTGTCACAGATTTGGATACAATGTTGTCTACCACACCGGTACCCTCGCATCTTTCCAGTCTTCATGACTTGGAGGAAACTTTAGCTGAAGTCGTACTTGTGATTGAGAAGTTTTTACAGCATTTAGATCTGGGTACGTGACGGATTCAGGTTGGAATCAGAAAAACAGCCGCTCAGTGGTGAAACCTCAATGAAATCTTATAAAATGTGAGGGGCAAAAAGGGGCTGCTGAGATGTTACCGGATCTCGTTTGAGTCAACATAGGCGTAAGCGCTATGTTTGTGAATCGATTCAAAGCTTTCAACACTTGCTGAGAACCATGTTATTTTAGAGTCCTCAAGTGCTGAAACTGCTACTTTTCGCACAACATCTTCCACAAACATCGGATTGTTATAAGCCCTTTCGGTAACATATTTCTCATCGGGCCTTTTCAAAAGGGCCCAAAGTTCACATGATGCTGCATCTTCTACCATCCGAATAAGGTCTTCCGCCCAAATAAATTTCTTGAATTTGACATTTAAAGTGACCTCAGCCCTTTGGTTATGAGCTCCAGCTTCACTTATTTCTTTTGAGCAGGGACAGAGCGTGGTGACAGGAACCCTCACTGAAAGAATGAAGTCATTATCCGTTCCAACCTCTCCAGTGAAACTGCATTCGTATTCCATAAGGCTTCTGGTGTCAGAAACCGGAGCTCTTTTTTCGATAAAATAGGGAAACGACATCTCGACCCTGGCACTTTTGGCACAGAGCCCTTCTTTTACTTCCGCAAGAAGATCCGGAAAGTTACTGACACTCAGGTCATCCATATACTGATTGAGGACAGATGTAAACGTGTGGACACAGCTCTCGCGATATTCTCCCGGTACAGAAACCTGGAGAGAAACGGTAGCAACACTATTTTGGAGACCACCGTTTTTCTCACGAATGCGAACTGGTATCTGAATATCCTTGATTCCGACAGATTGTATCTTCATTGATCTATCGAAGCTGGGTTGAATCACGTACCCCTAATGAATCATAAATTTCCAAAGTGGCTTGAGAGGAGTTAAGAGTGAAAAACTGAATACCGCGAACATCGTTGTCGAGCAGGTCTCGAACTTGCTCGGTGGCCCAGTGAGTACCAACCTTTTCAACATAGTCATCATTTTCTGCACGAAATACTGCTTTCAGCAACCGGGCTGGTATCCTCGCCCCACCTGCGAGTTCAGCCGTTCTTATCAGACCGCTTTTTGTGCTGACAGGCATTATTCCAGCGATATTAGGCACATGGATACCGGCAATCTCGCAACGTTCACAATAATCGTAAAAGTCACGATTGTCAAAAAAGAGCTGGGTGACAATATAATCAGCACCTGCATCGACTTTTTCCTTGAGAAAGTCGATTTCCTGAAGGCGATTGGGGGTGGAAGGGTGACCTTCGGGGAACCCGGCAACACCAACACACATTTCTGGAAAGTGTTTTTTTATATAGGATACCAGGTCGGCGGCATAAGCGAATCCATTAGCAGGCTCCACATAATCTTTCTGATCTTTGGGTGGGTCACCGCGCAGGGCAAGAATATTCTGAATTCCGGCTTCCTGGTATTTCTCGAGTATAGAATGCATCTCAGCACGGTTGCTGCCAACGCAGGTTAAATGAGACACGACTGTTATATTTGTCTGTTTCTTAATTCTGACAACAAGATCATGGGTAAGATCTCTTGTCGTGCCTCCAGCACCATACGTCACGCTTACATAAGAAGGGCTAAGTGGCATGAGATTGGAGATTGTCTTCAGAAGACGGTCTGCGGCTGCATCTTCCTTGGGAGGGAAAAATTCAAAACTAAACGTTGTCTTTTGATTCTTAAGAAGGTCTTTAACAAGCATGTACAATCCTGTGATGAGTAGATGATTCAGGGACTTTTTTTCAGATTGCATTCTTTACTCTTTTTTGACCTGTTCGACAAGTTGCAAATCACATTAATGGTTGTATGTGCCCAAACTGACCATTAACAACCATCTTTTTATGTTAATTTATGGTGATTCAGTGTAAAATGAGGGTTTCGCGCAGAGTGTTTGATATGATCTTACCCGGATGATACTTAATGTCAGATAATGAGAAGCAGGTCAGAATTGATAAATGGCTTTGGGCTGCCAGGTTTTTTAAAACCAGAAGCCTCGCTTCTAAAGCTGCAGCAGGTGGCAAAATATTTTTAAATGGCCAACGCTGTAAACCTTCGAAGGGTATTGTTCCCGGGGATGAGCTTACCATTCATAAGGGCCAGATCGGTTTTGTGATCATTGTAACAGCACTTTCCAGTCGTAGGGGGCCTGCTGTGGTTGCCAGAAAGTTGTATGATGAAACCGCCGACTCCATAAAAAACCGGGAAGAGCAACGTCTTGAACGTTCCCTGTTTTATGCGGGGCAGAGCTTGCCCGCAAAACGTCCGGGGAAACGAGATCGAAGAAAAATTAAGGAATTTATCCGTAAAGGGGAATAACAAAAAAAGGAAGGGACATGAGTAAAATTGAAAGAGCAATAATCAGCCTCACTGATAAAACTGGTATTGAGGGCTTTGCTAAAGAGCTTGCAGACCTTGGAGTTGAGATTTTATCTACTGGCGGGACCGCTGCTAAAATCAGGGAAGCCGGTATTGATGTCATGGATGTTTCAGAATTTACAGGTTTTCCTGAAATGCTTGATGGCAGAGTTAAAACGCTGCATCCAAAAGTACATGGTGGTATCTTGAATCAGCGTACCAATAAGGAGCATCAGGAACAGTGTGCCCAATACGGCTTAAAAAATATTGATCTGATTGCTGTTAATCTGTATGCATTTGAAAAAACTGTTGCCGATCCAAACTGTAGCCTTGGTGATGCCATAGAGAATATAGACATTGGTGGTCCCACCATGCTTCGAGCGTCTGCCAAGAACTTTAATGATGTCACCGTGATTGTAGACCCGGATGATTATCCTCAGGTTATAAAAGAGATCAAAGAAACCGGTAATACAACCCTGAAAACCCGATTCCGTCTTGCCGCCAAGGTGTTCAAACTCACCTCTGTATACGATACCACCATCTCAGCATGGCTTGAGAATGTCGATGTGGACAGTAACGAATATTTCAAATAGAGGCTGAACTGACATGTTAAAGATGGCGGTGTTACTCTCCGGGAGTGGCAGAACTCTTGACAATTTCCACGAAAGAATCAATGCTGGAAGTCTGCAGGCAGAGATTAAGGTGGTTGTTTCAAATATTGCTGGTGTTCTTGGACTGTCCAAGGCTGAAAAATATGGCTATCCTGCTTTTCATGCTGCAGGTAATGACCAGATTAACGCAATTCTGGCAGATTATGATATCGATATCATTTCTCTCGCTGGATTTCTGAAACTTTACACACCGCCATCTGCACTGCAGCGAGCAGTGATTAATATCCACCCATCGCTGATACCTTCTTTCTGCGGAGATGGCTTTTATGGCTCTAGGGTACACAATGCAGTTAAACGACGTGGCTGCACGGTTAGTGGCTGTACCGTACATTTCGCAAATGAAGTTTATGATGAGGGTCCTATAATCTACCAGAAAAGTGTGATAGTTGATTATGATGACAGTGCTGATGATATAGCGAGAAATGTATTTGCAGCTGAATGTGAAGCCTTTCCTGAAGCAATAAATAGAGTTGATAAAAGAGGAACTGAATTCTTCTGGAATCGCATCCAAGGATAATCATGAAAAGTTACACCCTGTTAAACAGTGACGAAATCAAACTTGCCATCATCAGGATAAGCCTTCAGATCCTGGAAAAACATCATAGCCCTGACAACATTGCCATCGTTGGTATTCACACCTGTGGTGTGTTTCTCGCCCAGAGAATTCGTCAGATTATCAAGGAACAGACATCACAAATGATTCCCTATGGAAGCCTTGACATCAATCTGTATCGTGATGACTGGAGTCTTATTACCCAGAATCCCGTGGTAAAAACAACGGATATCAGTTTTGGCGTTGAGGGGATGGATATTATCCTGGTTGATGATGTTCTTTTTACCGGGAGAACCATCAGGGCCGCACTTGACGCCCTGATGGATTACGGCAGACCCAAAAGTGTTCAGCTTGCAATCCTTGTGGATAGGGGTGGACGTGAATTGCCGATCCAGGCCGATTATGTAGGATTGCATACCACAGTCCGATCAGATGAAAAAATCAAAGTTGTGTTCGAAGAGATTGGCGGTCATGATGAAGTCGTACTGCAGAACAAAAACTGACCTGTCATAACAATGTTTCTCTATTACCCTGGAAGCAATTACTCCCTCTGAAAAGGTTTTATACAAATGGAACTCCTGGCACCTGCAGGTAATGTTGAAAATTTCCTTGCTGCCATGGAGGCTGGTGCTGATGCTGTCTATGTTGGCGCCCCGGCACTCAACGCAAGGAACTTGGCCCGTGATCTGCGCCTCGAAGAAATCTACGCAATGGTTCAGTACTGCCATGCAAATGATAAAAAAATATACCTCGCAGCCAATAGCCTGGTCAGGGAACAGGACCTGCCTGGCGCCATAGAGACCCTTGCCATTCTGGAGGCAATGCAAACCGATGGCCTGATTGTCCAGGATCTTGGAATTGTCAGGTTGATTCGTGAGTATTTCAGGGAAATCCCACTTCACGCTTCAACACTTCTTTCTGCAAATAACTCGGGTTCACTTGTGGGATTTAAGACAATGGGGTTTGAGCGTGTTGTGCTCGCAAGGGAACTTACCCTGAAAGAAATTGAAATACTCTGTGCAAAGAGTGAGGTGGAGATCGAAGTTTTTGTGCACGGAGCCATGTGCTTTTCCTATTCAGGACTTTGTTTATTCTCCTCTTTCCTTGGAGGGAAAAGTGGCTTGCGCGGGAAATGTGTACAGCCCTGTCGTCGGCATTACAGCTGGAACACCAGGAAAGGTGTTCGTTCACAGACGAAATTAAAAAAGAAGCAACAATCCAGGCAGAAGCCTGCATCCAGTTCCAACACTAAGGGCCAGTATCTTTTCTCAATGAACGACCTTTCAGCGCTCGAGGCTATTCCTGCGCTCCGGGAGGCAGGGGTAGCCTCACTAAAAATTGAGGGCCGGCTGCGTTCTGCCCATTATGTGTCTCATATCGTACGCGCTTACAGAATGGTAATGGATGCTGCCGAGGGTGAATTCCCGGAGGCACTTAAGGAGGCAACTCTTCTCAGCAACCGGGCAATGGGAAGAGAGACCTCATCGGGATATTTCTTCTCTCCACAGCCCGCTGCGGCTATAACTCCTCATCATTCAGGAAACATGGGTGACTATTTGGGGCGGCTGGGAAATGTAAAACCATTTGAAGGGAGGAATTATGGTAAATTAACCCTTCGCGAAGAACTTTTTGAGGGTGACAGAATCCGGTTACACGCAGAACCTTCAGGGGAACGTCTTGCATTCAGCCTCAAAGAACTACGGCTGGGAAATGGCAGTGTGGAACGGGCAGGGGCAGGGAAGAAGGTTCAGTTGCTGCTACCGCAGTGGAACCTGTATGAGGCCTCAAACAGAATAGATGTGTATCGGGTGGATGTGAACAAGAAAACGTCCATATCCGGGATCTTGCCGGATAACCGCAAGGTCGCGTCAGAACTGGAAACAATTCTTCAAGAGAGAAAGCAGGACATACAACAAATTATCGCCGAGGTCGCATCACTGCTGGAAGCTGAAGAAATCCCGGAGTTGATAACACCAAAGCCATTTGTCTCTAAAAAAGCAAAAAAGTCCACCAGGAAAATAAAGGCCCCTTTGGATCTCTGGTTGCGGATGGAATCTGCGGAGTCTCTCTTCAAACCACTTCCGTTTGTGCCCGATCGTTACCTGATACCGATCACAAGGAAAAACATAAGTCAGGCAGGTCAGCTGAAGAGGTATCTCGGCAGGCGGATGCGTGACCTTACATGGTGTTTGCCTCCAGTTGTATTTGAAGGGGAACAACAGCGTTTCACCAAACAGATCCAGCAGCTTGTCAGGTCTGGATTCAGAAGTTTTCAGATTGGACATCTAACCCAGTTCGTTTTTTTTCAAAACGAACAGCGAGTTTACCTTTCATCAGATCACACTGTGAGCCTGATGAATAGTCAGGCGGTGACACTTATGGAAGAGGGTGGCTTGGAATCTGCCCAGCTTTCCATTGAATGTGACCGGGATATCATTGTGGAGCTGATCGCAAGATACAGGAGATATCATAGCGATGTGAAACTAGGGCTGACGGTTTATGGTGCTCCGGCCCTGTTTACAGCACGCCTTGATCCAGAGCATTTCCAGCATAATAAGACACTCAGAAGTCCCAGAAAAGAGGAGTTCGTCATTATTAAAAAGGAAAACATAACTGCCACAGTTCCAGTCAGGCCGTTTTCTCTTTTACCGTATCTATTTGAACTGAAGTCAGCAGGGCTGGATTACGCGGTTGTGGATCTCAGCAATCTGCCTTGTGGCAAAAAGGACATGGAGGGGTTGGCGGAAAGGATGGCAGTGTCAGGAAAGTACTCAAAACTGCCCACTTTTAACTACCTTGGTAAGCTGGAGTAATAATGGCCATTACATGAAGGGGCCAGGAGGATGTCCGGGAATGCTTTTTTAACCAGATTAGTCGTTATTCCTGAAAAGTACTCCTCAGAATATCAATAATATGCCTGCGCTTGTTTTACAGAAACACCTCGATTTTGAACGAAATACCTGTCCCGGACAATCTCCTAATTGGTTCTCCGTTCCCTACCTTCATCGAGTCGGCGCATGCCTTCCATGAGTAGCTTCATGAAATAGCCGATTTCGGGAACTTCAAAATCTTCCGTTGGTATTCCAGGGGTGAAACGAAACCTCCCTTCCTGTTCTTTCAATATCTCATAAAACGCTGCCTCACCTTCATGGTTGTTGTATTTTGCTTTAATAAGAGAACCCTGCCGAAAAGAAAATCTGGCTGTGCCTTTGGAAATTTCATTAATGGTGAGAATCCCTGTCTTGTTGTTCATGTTCAGGGTCTGAAAGAGCGCTTCAGCCGGGATTTCAGCCAGATTTCCTATCATGCCAGATGAAAGGTCCTCTGTGCGGATGATGTTGGACTTCGTCAGACGCTTTGCCATCAGCCTGGTAAAATAGAGCTGGATGGATGGATATTGTTCCAAGATGCGCTGAAAGTTTTTTCTGTCAATATAGAGGATGGATGAAGGTTCTCGGACCTGAATGGTTGCGCCGACTGAGTCGTTGCAGATGAGGCTCATCTCACCGAAAACATCTCCTTTATTTAGGGTGCTGATGGTCATGCCACCATCGTTGATTACATTCACAGAGCCAGTAATGATAATATAAAAGTTGCCGCCCGGATCTCCTTTTCGGATCACTATGTCTCCTTTTTCCAGCTTGTTAAGCCGGAAGAAGTTAACCACAGTCTCCAGGTTCTTTTTGTCAATATTTTTGAAGAAAGCAAAGTCGGAAAGCAGGTGGAGCATGGATGCCATCTCATTAGCATAATCAGTGTCGGTACCGTTCTCAACTAGGCCAAGTTCTTTGGTGTATTCCAGGCGTATGGAGCCGGTACAGCCACTGCAGCTGATCATGCAGACCGGAATTTTATCGGCACGTTCGTACTGAATAATGACCTTAGTGAAATCTCCATTAAGAATCTTACATTTTTCTTTTTTCAGGGGAGAATGTATAATGGTGGTGTTGACGAAAGTGTTTTCTTCCTTAGAACACATGGAAATGGTTATTCCGGTGACGGAAAACAGATCTCCATAGGTATAGAGAGGACAACTCTTGACTTCGGTAACTTTGAAAACAGCTTTTGGAAACCCCATAACCTAACCACAAATAAAGATAAGAAAAATTACTCATTCAAAAAAGTATCTCCAGAGGTATAGAATATCTCGGTATCTCATTCCAAGTCAATAAGAACCTTTCAAACCACCTTCTTTTTTTTGAAAAATGTCTGTTTTCTATTGACTTTGACCATCGATCATATTACAACTATAAAGTTTGCTGGCTGGTTTAATTGTTAACCAGACTACCTTGCAATATTCCGGTCTCGAAGACCGGTTATGAATATATTAGATACCAACAGGAGATATTCGTGGCTAATCATAAATCCGCTGAGAAACGTAACCGTCAGTCTCAAGTGCGCCGTTTGAGAAATCGTGCTAACAAGACCCGTATGAGAAATGCTGTTAAGGCAGTTGATGCTGCCATAGATTCCGGTTTGCAGGAAGATGCACAGATCGCCCTTCAGGTAGCCATTCCTGTGATCGCAAAAACTGCCTCTAAAGGAACTATTCACAAGAAAAATGCTTCGAGAAAGGTTTCCCGCTTGACGAAGCGAGTTAACAAGATGCAGGCCACTGTCTGATCGGACCTTTTGGAAGCGGGGACATCCCGTAATGTATGGTTGTAATTAAAGGCCATGAAGTCATAAGACTTTATGGCCTTTTTTTTATTCTATGGTAAGGTGGTATGGGTTGTTTTTTTATTATCTGGTAGTTTTTTTTGTAACATTACTCTTTGTTTATTTATTTCATGTCCACTACTACACATCTCCCGGCATTCAACACCTTTGAAAGAATAATGGCGTCTGCAGGTCTGGTTCCGCTGTATCGTACGATCATTTCAGACCTTGACACCCCACTGACCCTTTTTGCAAAAGTTTCCAAAGGGCAGGATCACATTTTCCTTTTTGAGAGCATGGAAGGTGGTGAAAAATGGGGAAGGTATTCTTTTATAGGCTTTGATCCCATTGTAACATTCTCCTCAAAAGGAGATGATATCAAAGTGGACTCGTTTGAGTATAATTTCGTTGACAATCATCCCAAAGACAATAATCCACTCGAGGCATTAAAGGATTTACTCGAATCTCTAAACGCTCATGAGTCCTCTGATCTTCCGCGCTTCAGCGGCGGTGCCGTCGGTTTTTTGGGCTACGATATGGTTCGGTTCATGGAGGATCTTCCTGCAAGAAAAGATACTCTGGAATTCCCTGACTCATCCTTTATGGTCCCCCGGATTGTTCTGATTCATGACAGCTTTAAACAGACTGTCACGGTCGTCTGCTGGGTGGCCAGTGATGATTCTGTTTCAGATCGCATGCTGTATGATACTGGTATCGCAAATATTGATTCTGTAATTAATCTTCTTCGAGCGCCGGTGCCGCAAACTTTTTTCAATAGCAGTGGTGGCAGTTGTAACCATGAATTCGTATCCAACATGCAAAAAAGTGAATTCTGCTCCATGGTTGACAAGGCCAGAGAGTATATTAAAGCTGGCGATATTATACAAGTCGTTGTTTCTCAGCGTTTCCATACCAAAACAGAACTTGATGGTGTTGATCTCTACCGTGCACTTCGACATATCAACCCCAGCCCTTATCTGTTCTTCCTGAAGCTTGGTGAGCTGATACAGATAGGCTCTTCACCCGAAATTCTGGTTCGCAAGGAAGGTGACGCAATAGAACTTCGACCTATTGCGGGAACTAGAAAAAGGAGCAGGGACAAGGATGAGGATCTGAAGCTTGAGCAGGAGTTACTTGCTGATCCGAAAGAAAGGGCAGAACACCTGATGCTTGTTGATCTTGGCCGTAATGATGTCGGCAGGGTGGCACTTGGTGGCAAAGTTGAAGTGACAGACCTTCTTGTCGTTGAACGATACAGTCATGTTATGCATATCGTTTCTGGAGTACGGGGAGTTATTGATGAAGAGAAAGATCAATTTGATGTGATGAAGGCCTGTTTTCCAGCGGGAACAGTGAGTGGTGCCCCCAAAATTCGGGCCATGGAAATAATTGACGAACTGGAACCGGACAGTCGTGGACCCTACGCAGGTGCTGTCGGATATTTTGGCTTCTCCGGCAATATGGATTTCTGTATTACTATCAGAACTTTTGTTATGCAGGGGGATGATCTTTGGGTTCAGGCTGGAGCTGGGGTGGTTTTTGATTCTGATCCTGAAAAAGAGTACGAAGAAACTATTAATAAATCCATGGGATTACGGCGAGCTGTGGAGCTTGCAGAAAAAGGGTTTTAGCTCATGCTTGTCATCATAGATAATTACGATTCCTTTACATACAATATAGTCCAGACTATTGCAGGGAACTTGTTACAGGAAAATGGTCACTGTGAAATCAAGGTTTTCAGAAATAACAAAATACGCATTGCAGAAATCGAGGAACTCAACCCTTCTCGAATCCTGATTTCTCCGGGACCCTGCACTCCATCGCAGGCTGGAATCTCTATCGACGCCATTAAACATTTCAGTGGTAAGGTCCCTCTTTTAGGTGTCTGTCTAGGGCATCAGTCAATTGGTGAGGCCTTTGGCGGAAAGGTTGTTCGTGCTTCCAGGATTATGCATGGGAAAACATCACCAATTTTTCATGACAACAGAGGTGTTTTTCGGGGACTGCCCAATCCATTTGATGGGATGCGCTACCACTCACTTATTATAGAAAAAGAAACGCTCCCCGATTGTTTTGAAACAAGTGCTTGGACGGATAAAGGTGAAATAATGGGATTGCGACATAAGACTCTGGATATCGAAGGTGTCCAATTTCATCCGGAATCCATAATGACACCTGATGGTATTTTACTTCTTAAGAATTTTATGGCAGGAAATGATAAAAAATGAACATTAAAGAAGCAATTTCACAGCTTGTCTTAAAGAATGACCTCACAGAATCCAATATGGTTGAGGTGATGGGTGAAATAATGTCGGGCGAGGTGACAGACGCTCAGATCGGTGCATTTATCACAGCATTACGTATGAAAGGAGAGACCGTTGAGGAGATAACTGGTGCCGTGAGGGTTATGAGAGAAAAAGCGACTCCAATTTTATCAGGGGTTGATACCCGTGCTGGTGAGATACTTGCTGACACCTGCGGAACTGGCGGAGATGGTTCTGGAACCTTTAATGTTTCAACCACCACAGCTTTTGTAGTGGCAGGGGCAGGAATACCCGTAGCCAAGCATGGAAACCGATCCGTATCCAGTAACTGCGGCAGTGCAGATGTACTCGAAGCAGCTGGTGTCTCTCTTGAAATAGATGCAGATAAAATAGGACACTGTATCCGGGAAGTGGGTATTGGTTTCCTCTTTGCTCCAGCTCTGCATGGTGCAATGAAATATGCTATTGGGCCGCGTCAGGAAATGGGGATCCGGACCATTTTTAATATTCTTGGCCCGTTGACTAATCCTGCAGGGGCCAATGTTCAGGTTCTTGGTGTTTTTAATGGGGAGCTGACTGAACCCTTAGCCATGGTTCTTGCAAAACTTGGCTCGAAAAGAGCCCTGGTGGTGCATGGCGAAGGAAACCTGGACGAATTGACAGTAACTGGAAAGAACCGGGTTTCAGAGCTTAAGAATGGAAGCGTTACCACCTACTGCGTGGATCCTCAAGAACTGGGATTTACTAAAGCAGAAATAACCGACTTGCGGGGAGGTGCTGATGCCGTAGAATCGGCAGAGCAGATGCGAGCTGTGCTAAGTGGTGAGAAGGGTGCAAAAAGGGATATGGTATTGCTGAACAGTGGGGCAACCCTCATGGTGGCCGGGGCCGTAGCAGACCTGAAAGAAGGTATTGAGCTGGCAGCTGCCACCATTGACTCCGGAAAGGCACTTGGAAAACTGAACTCCCTGATCGCTTATTCCAATAAATAATCATCATAATGTAAGACCTCACATAACTCTCACAGGTTGTTGAAATGGCACAGATACTAGATGCAATTGTTTCAAAAAAGAAAGAGGAGGTGGAACTACTCCGAAGTCAGGGGATACATATTCCGCCCCCATACAAAGAAGCTGAAATAATGCCACCACGTGGTTTTCGCCAGGCCCTTCTTGATTATTCGGGTGTTGCAATTATCGCCGAGGCCAAAAAGGCTTCCCCATCTAAAGGATTGATTTGTCCAGATTTCGATCCTGTCAAAATTGCCTTGGGCTATGAAAAAAATGGGGCTCAGGCAATTTCAGTATTGACCGATGAAAGTTTTTTCCAAGGATCCCTGCTCTACCTTCTTCAAGCTCGCGAAAGCGTCTCGCTGCCAATTCTCCGCAAGGAGTTTATAATTGATCCCTTACAGATTGAAGAGGCTCGAATTTGTGGTGCAGATGCTATTTTACTTATGGCCTCAATCCTTGACCTGTATCAACTAAAAGATTTCATTGCCCAGGCGTCTGCTTGTTCTATTGACTGTCTTGTTGAGGTCCACGATGAGAAAGAACTCGAAACTGTCCTGAAAACCAAAGCTGATCTGATAGGTATTAACAATCGCAATCTTAAAGATTTTTCCATGGACACTGAAACCACATTTCGTCTCAAAAAGCTCATTCCCGATCATATTACTGTTGTTGGCGAATCAGGATTGAAAACCCATGAAGATATCAAGATGCTGCAGGATGCCGGAGTATGTGCAGCACTTATAGGGGAGTCGTTGATGCGGGGTGAGAAAGGTGGTATCAGCCTGCAGGGATTAAGAGGAGATTAAGAGGAGATTAAGGGACCAGAATGCGCTCACGAACACGTATTAAAATGTGTGGTTTGACAAGGGAAAAAGATATTATCGCAGGTGTGGATATAGGCCTTGATGCCCTGGGTTTTATCTTTTACGATAAAAGTGCCCGCAATGTCTACCCTGATTTTGTAAGGGCAGCTGTGTCAAAAGTTCCTCCATTTGTAGACTGTGTTGGAGTCTTTGTGGACCGGGACAGGGAGGAAGTTGAAGAGATTGTCGAGTACTGCGGACTCTCGCATGCCCAGTTACATGGCAGTGAAACTCCGAAATACTGCGAACGGGTAGAACGCTTTGCAGCTCCGTGTCATGTGATCAAGGCCTTTCGAGTCTCTAACACAAGCAAAAAGGACGAGTTCGCTCCTTATGATGACCTGGTTCATGGGTATCTGCTTGACACTTATGTGAAGGGAAGTGCTGGAGGAACAGGCAGTAGTTTCGACTGGAGCATTATTCAGAGCCTGAACCTGCAGCGCCCCATGATTCTTGCGGGGGGACTTAATCCTGAAAATATAGTGAATGCAATCTCAGCAGTCGCCCCATTCGGGGTAGACGTCAACTCAGGTGTCGAGGTTGAGCCGGGAGTCAAAGACCACAAAGAACTCGCTGAATTCGTCAGCAAGGTACGACAGGCTGATGCCGGTAATTTCTAACGTGCTAGGACAAAAGCTCCCCTGTATCCTTTGCTGATTAGTGCCTGTTCACTTCTTCGGGCACTGTTCAGCGTCTTTCCCACATATACCTGCACCCTGTAAAATGTTTTTCCATTTACTTTTGCTTTTTGTATCACTGCATGATGCCCGGCATCGAGAAACCTCTCCTGCAGTTTGATTCCATTATACTTTTGTGTAAAAGCACCTATCTGCACATAATACTCCCCGGATTTGAGATCAGCATATTTTTTTAAACGTCCTGCACCTCCCCTTGAATCTCTATTCAGTTCTCCCAAAGCCGTTATTTTAACCCTTGCTGTACCGGAATGGACAATGGCAAGCTGCTGGGCGGCTCCGTAACTGAGGTCAATAATTCGTCCTTGAATAAAAGGTCCTCGGTCGTTAACCCTGACCACTGTTTCCCTGCCATTATCAAGGTTAGTGACCAGAAGCATGGTGTGCATAGGAAGGAGCTTGTGGGCGGCTGTTATGCCATGCATATTGTAGGTTTCGCCATTTGAAGTGGGATTTCCATGGAAGTCATTACCATACCAGGATGCAATGCCGTACTCTTCATAGCCGACAGCAGAAGGCAGGGGAGAGTAGAGACGATTGTTGATCACATAGGGTTTTTGGGTGGCAGGAATTCGTTTTTTCCTCACAGCATTGCCGTGTTCTGGTGTGATAAAAGCCAAAACAACAGACAATAAAACCATATAGCAGATTGATACTGCGGACCAGTGGAAATTTTGTGAAAAGAACTGCCAGAAAACAAATATTTTATTTTTCGGGATCATTTTCTTTTTGGGATAAAACCTTGAGTCTTTCCAGGTAAAACATTCCAGCCTTCCCTGTGGTATGTGGAATATATGGCGTGAAGCCCTGGTTTTCAGAATTGGCCCTGAAGCTGTCAAAACGGATCTCCTCGTCTTCATCAAGCCAAGACAGGGAGATATCGAGCAGGGGACGCATAACCTGTAATTTTCCTGTGGCATCAGGGCCGATGGTGATATTCTCCCATCGTCTTGTTTCGTATCCTTTGTACCAGAGGCCTGGTTTCTGTTTCCCGCTTATTTTATCAGTCATGACATGAGGTATTTCTTCAAGGTCAAAGTCAAGATTGTTTTCCAGGATCTGTTCAACCTCAAAACTGCCCTGAACTGTCAGCCTTGTAAAGTCGTCATATTCATCAAGGTCATTGCGCAGAAGGTGTGTTCCTCTGTCATCAAAGGCCCATTGGGCATGACAGACCTGGCATCCCACAGATGAATTATATTTTTTGTGGGCAGGGTGTTCCATAACAGGAATAGACAAAGCCTTCCCGGTAGCAGTGGAGGTAAAAATAAATTGTTTGCTTTTCTTATCAAAGGTAATATTTGCAGGAGGTTTATCTGCAAGGCTGACAGAATCATGACAATCCTCACAGTGGATTGAGTTTTTTCTTACCGCCATCAGTTCTTTACCGGTATGACAATCTACACATACCATTCCCTGTTGCTGGTGAACGTCTGCGCTGAGTTGATGGTATTCAATCCCATAGGGTCGAAAAAATTCCTGGCTGGTGGTATAAGGAGTTCGATACTCTTCATTCATGTCATGATCATAGCGGCCATAATAATCTGATCCGACCCAGTTGCCGTAATGACATTGCAGGCACTGACTGTCCCCGGGGGATTTAATAAAAGAGTGGGATACCAGCTTGCCCTTGTAAAATTGAAGATGACAGGAGGCGCATCCCGTTCCTCTGACAACAGCTGGGTACCTATCCCCGGAATAATATGGATGGCACCGGAGACAGCGGCGCCTGAGGAGATCATCAGCGAGTTGTAAGGTGGTCTGTGGGGTATTTGAGACTGGTATGTCAAGCAGTGTGGCTATCTGCTGTTCAGCGCCAAAAGCTTTGCGAACCATATTAATGGCGTTATGCAGGGTGAAATGTACTGACTGACTATTCTGGTCAACTAGAGCCCGATGACATTCTCCGCAGATACGCATCATATTATCCGGGTGTGCTGGCTGAGTAAGAAGTCCCTTATGGGCTATACCCTTTTCAGCGGTAGTATCACTTCCCTGATGACATTTGGTGCAGCTGAAATCATGATTGGCATCAAGACTATGCTGGTGGCAGGAAACACACCCAACACTTGCGAGACCGGCGCTTTCAGAAGCATTCGTCACAGTAGATTCAGTATTTATATCTGTATCCCTGTCTTCTGAACAGGAACAGAGAAAAAATAGAATTAAAAATGAGTAGAGAGCTGGTCGCATATGGACGATTCACCAACACGTAGTGACATGGAAAAGGTTTGACTTTGGCTAAGTTGCTTGCTATACAGGCTTTGCAAAGAAAACATTGTTTCTATGTGAAGTCAAAACAAAAGATATTCCAACCTTAATCTGTGAATATTCGAAAGTCGTTACAGATTCAGATTTAAGATAAAACAGCCGATATAGCTCAGTTGGTAGAGCGACGCTCTCGTAAAGCGTAGGCCAGCGGTTCGATCCCGCTTGTCGGCTCCACTTTTGGCTAATGACCGGAAGAGCCCTGCCATTAGCCTTTTTTATGTTTCAGTACAAGAAAAAGCCCTTTCATAATAATAAATTATGAAAGGGCTTTTTCTTTTTTAAAGGCTCAAGAATACTGACTCACTTTATTCATCAATATCAACTTTGAGGATTTTGTCGCCAGGTTGCAGAGCATCACCAACTTTCGCAGAAACAGCAGTAACAATACCGTCAATTTCAACATTTATGGGGGTCTGCATTTTCATGGCCTCCATCACAGCAACCTTGTCACCGGCAGACACTGTCTGACCTTCTTCAACGGAGATTTCACAAATGTTTCCGGCAAAAGAGGCACGCATGTCACCAGCTTTGGCAAGATCGATGATTTCCTCTTTAGAAATGGTTGCCGGTTTCGCAACTGCACCTTCGGCGAGTTCCGGTTCAAATGTATAGACTCTCTGATGGTGATCCACGTTTAAGTAAACACTGGTTTCTCCATCTTCATCCTTAATGGAAGGACCCACTTCAACCCGGTGTTCCTTACCGGTGTGGTCGGTGAAACTAATGGTTTCACCAGCCTCGAAACCACCTTCATGGAGAAAGATAGATGGTGGTAGAACATAAACCTTACCGAATTTAGCTTCAAATTTGAAAAATTCAACCGCATCGTTGGGATGCTGGAGGTAGAGGACGAGTTGCTGGTCGGTAGGTTCTTCACCAATGCGATCGCTAAGAATCTCTTTCTCTTTTTCGATGTCCATATCGCTGATATCTTCAACACCACCTTCCTCTTCCAGGACTTTCTTCCAGTCACTGCCGAGGACCTTCTCGAAAATCCAATCTTCTGGCTCATAAAAAGGGAAAGGACCATATTTTCCAAGGAGCAGATTCCTTAAATCTCCAGAAGCATTTCCATAACGTTCTCCACCTTGGACATTTGAAACAGCAGTCGTCCAGAGAATCTGAGATCCTGGGGTAACAGACCAGTAATTACCAAGCTCTTTCTGGACCCTTGGCAGTTCCTTGTGGAGGATATCTGGCATTTTGTCAAGAAAACCACCCTTTACAGCCTGCTCAAGACTTGAACCCATGGCACCACCCGGGAGTTTGTGAATTTGAACAGTGGGCTGAAAGCCTTTGATCTGAGATTCGAAAGCCTGGTAGTGCTGGCGTTCATCCCGTATTACCTCAGAAGTCTCAATGACCGCCTCTTCATCAATGGTCGCAGCGTTGTAGCCAAGATCCTTTAATGTCTGGACGACAGAAAGAATGGGTGCAGGGCCATAGAAACCGGTGAATGAGGCATCGGCTGCATCAACTACTGTGGCGCCATTTTGAACAGCAGCTACAATTCGACCAATATCATTGCCGTCAGTGTTGTGACCATGATAATGGATGGGAAGGTCAGGATATTTCTGGCGAATATTATCAACCAGCTCTCCAATCCGTTTGGGAGTTCCCAAGCCACCATGATTTTTAATACAGAGGATAATGTCTGTACCGGTGACATCGAGAATCTCCTGGATCTTACCGAGATAATATTTGTCAGTGTGCTCAGGACCAGTTGAAAAGCAGATACAGGGCTCATTGACCTTGCCGGCCTTGCCAACTTCTTCAAAAACCGCCTGCATATTAGGGATATAATTCATAAAGTCAAAGGTACGCCACACATCAACATACTTGGCAAACTCTTTGACAGTGAAACGAATAACATTTTGAGGGTAAGGCCTGTATCCAAAGAGGTTTACACCACGACACAGAGTCTGAAACATGGTAGTTGGCATCTTTTTTCGCAGGATATCCAGCTTTAGGAAGGGGTCTACCTGCTTACGGAGAATATCAACATGAACCGATGCTCCGCCTGTGATCTCCAGAGAAAAGTAGCCTGCACGCTCTCTGGCATCAGCAGCCAGCAGGTCTGTGTGCAGAAGTATTCTGTTTTTAAAATCAGACTGGGAGAGATCACGAGCAGTATTGGTGATGTGATACCCATCTGAATTCTGTAATTGGCGAATCACCTCAGCGGGCGATGTTCCTTGTACAATTCTTTCCATAGTCATTCCTTCTCTATCAATGTCTGTCGCTTGTAAGAAAATCCTCAGCTGACAGATAAGTTTTATCTTATAATGTCGTTAAAACTACGCAGCGTAGGGGTTGTGACCACGATGATGGATCTCTGCAATCAAGTTGGCAAGTTTGCTTGCCTCATTTGCGTTGTCCTCATAGTCAAACAGTTCAGGATGTTTGTCGAGATAAGAAGTATCGAAATCCCCTTCGATGAAATCCGGATCTTTTGCAATATTAAGATAGAAGGGGATGGTTGTTTTGGGACCCGCTATGACAAAATTCTGCAGGCAGCGGCGTAGTCTGTCAACTGTTTCATTCCAGGAAAAACCGTGTACGGTCATTTTCACAAGCAGAGAGTCGTACACTTCAGGAATGGTGAAGCCCTGGTAAACAAAACCATCAAGACGAACGCCATATCCACCAGGTGAACGATAGACTGAGACAGTTTTTCCACCTTCTGGCATGAAATCGGCCTTGGGGTCTTCAGCATTAATACGCATCTCTATTGCATGGCCACGCATTTTAATGTCGTCCTGGCTGAATGCAAGTTTTTTGCCCATAGCAAGTTTGATCTGAGTACGGACGATATCGATACCTGTGATCATCTCAGTGACAGTGTGTTCAACCTGCACCCTGGTGTTGATTTCCATGAAATAATAGTTGAAATCTTTATCAATCAGAAATTCAACTGTGCCGGCATTGAAATAGTTGGCAGCTTTTGCTGCTTTTACAGCCGTTTTGCATATGGTATCAAGGAGATCTTTGTCACCAATCATGGATGGTGCAATTTCAATCAGCTTCTGGTTTCTGCGCTGAATGGAACAGTCACGGGTACCTAAGTGAACTGTGGTGCCTTCCTTGTCAGCCATAATCTGAACTTCAACATGTTTGGGATCAATGACCACCTTTTCAAGATATACAGATTCATCATTAAAAGCTGCCTTGGCTTCAGCACGGGCAACGGGAATTTCTGCTTTCATCTGCTCGTCAGATTCAATTAACCTGATTCCACGTCCGCCACCACCAGATGTCGCTTTAAGCATAACCGGGTATTTATATGTGGCTGCAAAGGCAAGGGCCTCCTTGACTCCTGCATCACCAGGTGAAAGATTCTCAGTTCCGGGTACCATGGGGATATCGGCATCGGCCATGATCTGCCTGGCGATCACCTTATTTCCAAGACTTGCGACAACTTCGGAGGAAGGGCCAATGAATATGATCCCCTCGTCCTCACAGGCTCTTGCAAAATCGGCATTTTCTGCAAGAAACCCATAGCCGGGGTGGATAGCTGTAGCACCGGATTTTTTGGCAGCATTTATGATTTTGTCAATGTCGAGATAATCACAACGGGGACCATTTCCCAGCCAGACTGCTTCGTCGGCAATTCGTATGTGTCGAGATTCTTTGTCGGGTGACTCATATACAGCAACTGCTTCATAACTGAGCTCCTGTATGGCTCGAATGAGTCGGATGGCTATTTCACCACGATTAGCAACAAGTATTTTTGTTTTCAAAGCAACTCCTTTCACAGATTAATTCAAAATTGTAACGGAATGACACTGGGGGAAATTCCCTGAAAAGTTCAGGGAATTTTGAATCGGTATTTTTTTTACCTAATCTAAAATTTCAAACTTGTAATTAATAGCATATTCTGATTGTAAAGGCAAGTAATACTGGTGGATTGTCAGGGAAGGTGTTTGTTCCCTGACACGGACTTGCCGTGTAGCCAAAGCTGTCTATTCCCAGGAAATTACACAATATCCTTGACAGTAAGCCCAGTGGGGATATAACCAAAACAGGGATACTGTTTTGGTGGAATTAATGGTTTTTACTGAAGTACCTATCAACTCAAAAAACGAAAAACTGGTTATCAATATGGTCAAAGAAACTATGCCCAAAAAAAGTGGGACAAGAAAAAAAACTGCTGCTTCGAAACCAAAAAAGAAAAAGTTATATACTGTTATTTTTTTTCAGAAATGGTGCAAATCGTGCGGGCTCTGCTCAGCCCTTTGTCCCAAGAAAATAATAAAACTAGATGACATTGGGCATCCTGCCATTAATGACATGGATAGCTGCAGCGGATGTCGGTTCTGTGAAATCCATTGTCCGGATTTTGCAATCACAATAAAAGAAAGACATCCCGGGAGGAGGCGTACTAATGGAAAGCATTAATGAAAGCAAACAGAAAAAAATTCTCCTCCAGGGAAATGAGGCGATAGTTGCCGGGGCTCTTGCAGCAGGCTGTCGTTTTTTTGCAGGGTACCCAATCACCCCTGCTTCCGAAATCAGCGAAATTCTCTCTGTTAAATTACCTGAGGTTGGAGGAACATTCATCCAGATGGAAGATGAAATTGCCTCAATGGGTGCAGTGATAGGAGCGTCTCTTGCTGGAGTAAAGGCCATGACCGCAACCAGTGGTCCCGGGTTTTCACTTATCCAGGAGAACCTTGGTTATGGGTGTATTGCTGAGGTGCCTTGTGTAATAATAAATGTTATGCGGGGGGGGCCAAGTACTGGTCTTCCAACCAGCCCCTCTCAAGGCGATGTGCAGATGGCACGGTGGGGAACTCATGGGGATCATCCCATTATTGTCCTGGCAGTCTCCTCGGTTGCCGACTGTTTTTCAGTGACCATTAAAGCCTTCAATCTATCTGAAAAATACCGGATACCGGTCATTATCCTTTCTGATGAGGTTGTGGCGCATACCAGAGAGTCTGTTACCCTACCGAAGCAGGGGCAGATCAGAATTTTTGACAGAGTCAAGCCTGATGTTCCACCGGAATGGTACAAGCCTTATGCAGACAACAATCGTGGCGTTCCAGATATGGCCGCTTTTGGAGACGGTTACAGGCACCATGTCACAGGTCTTGTCCATGACGAAAAGGGGTTCCCGACCCAGGATGCCCAGGAAATAGATAAGTTTTTACGAAGAATCCATACTAAGGTCAGTAAAGGTTTTCAGGATATCCAAATTACAAAGACCCATCTTATGGAGGATGCCGAGGTGTGTGTTATTGCCTATGGGTCCGTTGCAAGATCTGCGCTCAGGGCCGTACGCGATGCCCGTAAGCTTGGAGTAAAGGCAGGACTTGTACAGCTTGTGACACTGTTTCCTTTTCCACGCAAAGCTGTGGATACTTATTTGCGACAATGCAGGGTCGCCATTGTCCCGGAAATGAATTTGGGACAGATGAGCCGTGAAATAGGGCGAGTCAATCAGGCAGGCTGTCGTATTGTAAAACATAATCGAATTGATGGACAACTGATTACTCCGGAAGAGATACTCAAACACATCACCACAGTATGATCTTGCATACACCTACAAGATTAAGGAGCTATGAATACAATGCTTGAACGTGCTGAAATAATACGTAAAGAATATTTACGACATGACAAGAAATTCCCCCATGTCTGGTGCCCGGGCTGCGGAAACGGAATTATTATGGGCGCCCTGCTGCGTGCTGTGCACAGTTTGGGCCTGGATAAGGATGAAGTTGTTCTAGCCTCAGGGATTGGCTGTTCTGGACGCATGCCTACTTATGTGGATTTTAACACCATCCACACAACCCATGGTCGCGCACTCACTTTTTCCACTGGCATTAAGCTTGCCAAGCCAGGACTCACGGTGATGACAGTAATGGGTGATGGTGATTCTACCGCCATTGGCGGAAATCATTTTATCCATGCAGCACGAAGAAATCTAAATCTTACTGCAATTATTATCAACAATTCCACCTACGGGATGACAGGAGGGCAGTATTCCCCAACTACACCATATGGTTCAAAATCAACAACATCTGTATACGGTCACGTTGAGCACGCCTTCAGCATTGCAGAGCTTGCGGCAACCGCTGGGGCCTCCTTTGTTGCCAGGAGTACAGTTTATCACGCTACCCACATGGAGGAGATGCTCAAGAAAGGTATAGAGAAGCGTGGGTTTTCGGTGATTGAAATTATTTCAAACTGTCACGTTCAGCATGGAAGGAGAAATAAACTTGGTGGTGCTGTGGAGATGATCAGTGGATTCAAACAGCGCTCGGTAACCGTCGAGAAAGCAACAAAAATGAGTGATGATGAGCTTGAAGGGAAGATCACCATCGGGGTACTTGCTGACGTTGAAAAGCCTGTCTCTACAGAAGAATATCAGCGCATTGTCAAAGAGGCAAAACATAAGGCTGAAATTATCACCAAAGCCAAGGAAAAGAACGGGGTTAAACGTTATGAAGAGTGATGAACGATATGAAATCCGTTTCAGTGGGTCAGGTGGCCAGGGAATAATCACTGCTGCCGTTGTCATGGCTGATGGGGTGGGAGCATACGACAATCAGCATGTGTGTCAGACTCAGAGTTATGGACCCGAGGCCCGGGGGGGGAAGAGTAAGGCAGAAGTGGTTATTTCAGGTTCTCCCATAGATTATCCCAAGGCATTGCGTGTTGACTTATTGCTTGCAATGACTCAGACCGCTTGCGATGCTTATTTTTCTGATATAAAATCAAATGGATTACTGGTGGTCGATAGCAGCCTTGTAAAACAGTTACCCTCAAGCCGATCTGTTTCCATTCCTTTCACACAAATAGCCAGGGAGAAAATTGGTCGTGAGCTGGTGGCAAACATGGTTGCCCTTGGGGCAGTTGGATTTCTCTGTGGTCAAGTATCACTTGAAGGGCTGGAAAAAGCGCTGCTATCCAGGGTGCCCAAAGGCACTGAACAGATGAACTCTGAAGCATTGCATGCAGGAATAGAGGAGGCAAGGAAGATAAATCTTGCCCTCTTACCAAAGTCTGTTTTCTCGGAATGGGAAGACGAATTGTAATACAAATTCAACCAAATGGGTAATGATGTGAATGTAATCCCAGAAGGGTACGGGTGGCCTGTTGTTGGAGTTGTTATACTTTGTCTTGCGCTGATAAGTTGCAGGAGTCCGAGCCTGCTGGCCAATATTAAGAAAGGGGTAATATTACTGCTCGTAGCTGGCGGGATTGCGCTCGGTTATTATTTTCTTACCGGAAGGTCACTCTCTGAAATACCCGCTGAGGTGGATCATTTTTTTAACAAACCAAGAGAAGCAGAACCCACCAGCCACAAGTACTACATTAACCCGGAGAAGAGGTATAAAGAGCTTAAGGAGTGAGGGGAAACAAAGGATTAGTTACTGAATTTTTGCCCAACTGCGGCAGCATAGATTGCGGTTTCATCATTAGAGTTGATGCCGAGAATCTCGTTGAGTTCATCGTCATAGAATGCTGCTACAGGACAGGTGCTGTTCCCGGTAGCTTCTGCTGCAATAAGCAGGTTTTGACAGATGTGCCCTGCGTCGAGAAGGATATAGCGCATTCCCCGATTTCCGTATTTACTCATACAGCGCCTGATAACTGCTGACCAGATGAAGGTTACAGCTGATTGTGCCATAAACTTCTGATCTAAACAGGCAGCGGCCACTTTATCCGAGGTGTCATTCTCTGTTAAGATATCGAGACAGAAATTTTCCACATTAAAATGATACAATCCGGGGGTGACACCTTTCACCCTGTGAATACTGAGATATGTCTCAACAGGATAGAGCGCACCTCCCGATGGAGCAGTTCTAAATGTGTAACACCCTGATTTTGCGGTTATACCCTGGCTGGCCCACAGCATAAAGGCAAGCTCTTCAAAATCAATTTCGGTGGTGGTAAATTTACGTTTGGAACGTCTGTTCTGGAGAAGCGGCACGATGCGTGCCTCTTTAAGTTGCCAACTGCGTGGGAGTTCCAGCTTTTCTGTTTCGGGATATCTCTTGAAAGTGTCAATCTGAGCAATTGCAGGCCGTTCCATATCCTTTATGGTTTCACGGTCGTATGCGGTTTCAATCAAGTATTTGTATCCGGAACATGTTTCAAGCTCAGGCATTCTGTTCCTCACCTTGTTTTTGTTTTGCTAGTTGTCCACAGGCTGCTGAGATATCTTCTCCACGACTGGTTCGAATAAATACAGAATACCCACGATCCCGCACAATTTTCTGGAAGGCATACACTCGATTCCTTGATGGACTCTCGAAGGGTAGACCTGGTGATTCATTGTAAGGAAGAAGATTGATTTTACAGGGAATATCCTTTAACAGTCTGGCAAGATCTCTGGCGTTCTCATCGGAATCATTGATGCCTTTCAGGAGAACATATTCAAACATAATCCGTTTTCTTTTGGCCATTGGGTAGTCCCTACAGGCCTGGAGAAGATCATCAAGAGAGTAACGCGTATTTACAGGCATAAGCCGGTTACGGGTAGCATCGTCCACTGCGTGGAGTGATATGGCCAGGTTAACATCTGTTTCTTCACCTAGTTCAAGCATCTTACTGGCAATGCCACAGGTGGATACAGTGATTCGCCTGTTGGTCATATCAAGTCCACGCTGCTCCGTCAAAATAGAAATAGACTTGATGAGATTATCAAGATTGTTCAGCGGTTCACCCATTCCCATAAAGACAATATTGGTAACCCTGGCCGGCCCGATCAGTTTTGATTTTGGCTGATCACGCAAGTAATCGCCTACAGCACAAACTTGATTGACGATTTCAGAGGGGAGCAGGTTCCTGGTAAAACCCATGGTGGCAGTCAGACAAAAAGAACAGTTCATGGCACACCCAACCTGAGATGATATACAGAGTGTGTTCCTGTCTGGCTCCGGGATAAGAACTGATTCGATAAGTTTACCGTCGTTCAGAAGAAAGCCAAATTTAACACAACCATCTTTAGAGCGCTGAATGAGCGGATTGTCGAAGCGCGAAATATATGCATTTTCAGAGAGAATAATCCTGAATTTTTTGGCAAGATCACTCATCTGGGAAAACTCGGTGATGCCGGGGCGGTAGAGCCATGACATTATCTGACGGGCACGAAATGGTGGCTGCCCGAGGGATTCCACATAGCAAATCAAGTCTTCTTGAGTCAGGTTCCTCAGGTCGGTTTTAGAATTCATATTTGGTTGCCTATAGCGCACGAAATTTTTCGGGGACCAGAGCGCGGTTCCCTAAAAGTGCCTGGGCAATGTTTCCGAGCATGGCTTCACGGTCACGTGGCAGGCGGCCACTTAATGGAAGGTAGTTGGAGGCATGATTCGCCATAAATTGTACTGGTGCACAGCTGATATTTTCAATTAACTTCTGAAGCTCTAGAAGCATCTGGTCCGGATTAAGGAGCTGAAATTTACCAGTCTCAAACTGGTTGCCAATTTCAGTATTGGCTAAGGGTATCAGGCAGAGAGCGGCTATCTGGTTAGGACGCATCTCGCTGAGAACCCTAGCGGTTTCAGCAGCATGCTGCAGGCTTTTCCGAATCCCAGCGAGTCCAATTAACACGGTGACGGACAGGAAAACACCAGCATTTCTCACCAGATGGGCAGCATGAATCATGGACGCAGCTGTTTCGCCCTTCTTGACTTGAGCTAAGACCGCATCATCACCACTTTCCAGTCCCATGTAAATGCGGTGCAAACCAAGCTCCCGCAACTCCCTCAACTCAGCCTCGGATTTGGTACGGATCGCTTTGCTGTTACCATACAGAGCGATACGGTTGACCTGTGGGAGATAAAACTTTATCTCCTTGAAAAGTTTTACCAGGCGTTTTTGAGACAGGATAAGGGCGTCTCCATCAGCGAAGAAAACACGTTTTTGCAGACCGCAGTGCTTCATTGCAAAGGCTATGTTTTCGGCAACTTCAGCATCACTGCGTACCCTGAACTCCTTATCTTTGTAGGCACCACAGAACGTACAGCGATTGTGGGAGCAGCCTACAGTGACTTGGATGATTATGGAGTCCGCCTCACTGGGTGGACGAATGATATCTCCGTCGTAGTTCATGCTTATTCAGTTCTCAGATCTGGGTGGTCGCCTCAAAGTTCTTCATGAATTCCACTAGTTTCACTACACCATCACGTGGAAATGCATTATAGATTGACGCCCGACAACCTCCAATTGAACGATGGCCTTTAAGGCCGTTCAGCCCTATCTCCGCAGCTTCTGAGATAAATTTAGCTTCGAGGTCAGCACTGGGAAGAGTAAAGGGTATATTCATGAACGAGCGGGATGACTTTTCGGCATGCCCGCGATAGTAATCTGTAGAGTCAATGCAGTCATAAAGAAGAGTAGCTTTTTCAACATTTCTGGCCTGTACCGCGTCAACCCCACCTTGTTTTTTTAACCACTTGAGGACTTCGCCAACTACATATATAGGAAAGCAGGGTGGGGTGTTGAACATTGAGTCTTTGTCTGCATGGGTCTTGTAGGTAAGCATGGTAGGGGTTCCTGCAGGAGTTCTATCGAGTAGATCATCCCTGATAATAACGATGGTAACTCCTGAAGGACCCAAGTTTTTCTGGGCTCCGGCAAAGATAAGTCCAAATTTTGAGACATCAATTTTTCTGGACAGGATATCAGATGACATATCTGATATCAGTATCCTGTCAGTTTCTGGGAATTGGGGGAATTGAGTACCATAAATGGTGTTGTTGGATACAAAGTAAAGATATTCTGAATCGGGAGGGACAGTGTATTCATCTTGGGTTGGAACACGGTTGAACGTTTGGTCTTCACTTGAAAAAGCAACGTCTATATCACCAAACAATCTGGCTTCTTTAATGGCTTTTTTTGACCAGGCTCCTGTGTTGAGGTAGGTGGCTTTTTTACCATCACCAAGAAGATTCATGGGAATCATGAAAAATTGGCTGGATGCGCCCCCCTGGAGGAAGAGAACCTTGTAATTGGTTGGTATTTCCATAAGTTCCCGCAGCAGCTTCTCGGTATTTTCTGCAACTGCCATGAATTCTTGAGAGCGGTGGCTTATTTCAATGAGTCCTATTCCTGTCTCTTTAAAATTAACCAAATCTTTTGAAGCCTGCTCAAGAACTTCCACCGGTAATGTCGCAGGACCTGGACTGAAATTATATACCCGATCGGCCATTTTTTACTCCTTCTTGAAAAAATAATACCTGAATGATCCTGAATCTGTTAAATAACAATTTCTTAAAATCCCTGTGCAACAAAGAATCATTAAGAGATAATTTGATATTGCAGATGGGATCAGCAGGAATTCTTTGTTGTTTTATCCTTGAATCCGTGACAGCTTTGTAGTTTTTTTGATAACATACTGAAATGTAAATATAAAAATCTGTAATCAGGTATGTTGAAGGAAAAAAGCTCACCTCCCTCTGTGGCGTTCGCTCACGAAGTCAGGTTGTCGTACGACAATGTTCGACTTATTTTTGTAAACCTTGTTACCATATTCCAGTCCCTTCGTCACCTGTAGACTTCATGAAACCTGACTCTTCAAAGCATTTTTTTCAGATAACACTTAGTGTACTGCTGATAGATATTGACCATTTACGCATTATAAATGAAAGACATGGGCATACAACTGGGGGCAATGTGTTACTGCTTACCGCTGAGTGTATCAGAAAAGAGCTGGAAAGTTACAATTATACGGGTTGTCGCTGGGAAGGGGCAGTTCATTATTCTTCTGCCTACACTCTCAACACAGGAAGGTTGCATAAAGGCCTGGAAAATACGATCAGCAGCAAACAGACACGCCAGGGGTACAGCAGATAAGCTCGACAGGGTAACAATAAACACGGGCGTGGCTCAGAGATTACTACTGACAACCTTGAAAGCCTCATCGCCAGGGCTGAGCCCGGATTGCTCGCAGTAAGAGATATGGGACGCAACAGCAGTGCAATTGGTTATGACTGGATACTCATAGAATACTACTGTGAACCTTTACTTCAACTTCTAGTGAGCGCCTGATATAGTACGATACCTGCTGTCATAGCAAGATTTAAGCTTCTGATATTAGGGTTTTGCATGGGAAGGGTGTAGCAGCGATCTGAATAGAGTTTCAAGAGTTCCTCCGGCAATCCCTTGGTTTCTTTTCCGAAAATAAGGAAATCGCCGGGTTTGAAGGGTGCTTCAAGGTAGGTTCTATCTGTCTTTGTGGTGAGAAAGTAGAGTCTGGTCTCGTCCTGAACCTCTAGAAAATCCTCAAATGAGTCCCAGTAACGAATGTCAACAAATTTCCAATAATCAAGACCGGCACGCTTCAGGTATTTATCATCCGTTGAAAAACCCAGCGGATGAATCAGGTGAAGGACCGTGTTGGTTGCCCCGCACAAGCGTGCGATGGAGCCAGTGTTCGGCGGTATTTCGGGTTCGACAAGAACGATATTGTAGGGGATGTTACTGGTCATGGCAAATTATTGTGCAGAGCACAGCTTTATATTCCTGGAATCTTTTTATTGGTTAAATGTATTGACAGTGCATCATATTAGCACAAGTTCACTGTTTGTGAATCAGCCAACTGTATCAATAATAGAAAATCGGATTGCCCTTTCACCGTTACCTGGTAAGAAAAAGTTGCTTTTTTACTGACAGGTACTAAATTGTAGCCATTACAACATTGATGGCATCGCAAAAAATCTTCATCTGCTTCGTTGTGCGCCCTTCAGGAAGTGGCCTTGTGTACAATTTTTTATCTAATTGCGACGTTTCCCGGTACGCCGAAATTAAATAAAATTCGTGCTTCGCTTCTGAAGTTTTTTTACTTAGCCATCAACAATAAATGAATTGTTTTTAGCTGACTCATTAACGGCAGACTTTTACCAGTCTGCCGTTAATTTTTCAATACCGTGAGATATGTCGAAAGGAGCTTTGGATAGATGGCGTTAATCGTACAGAAGTTTGGAGGGACCTCAGTGGGCGATCCCGAAAAAATCAAACAGGTCGCACAACGGGTACTTAAAAAGAAAAAAGAGGGTAACCAGATGGTGGTTGTACTCTCTGCCATGTCTGGCGAAACAAATCGTCTCACCGAATTTGCCATGCAGATGCAGGAAATTCCCGACCTCAGGGAAATGGATGTACTCCTCTCATCTGGAGAACAGGTTACCGTTTCTTTATTTGCTATGGCGGTAAAAGCATATGGCGATGATTGTATATCTTATCTTGGAGATCAGGTAAAGATTTTAACGGACAGCTCCCACACTAAGGCTCGTATAGAATTTATTGATACAGAAAAAATAACGTCTGCACTTGGAGAAGGCAAGATTGTTGTTGTTGCAGGTTTCCAGGGAGTTGACAGTGACGGAAACATCACCACACTTGGAAGAGGCGGATCAGACACCACCGCTGTGGCTCTTGCTGCGGCACTCCAGGCAGATGCATGTGAAATATTCACAGATGTAGAGGGTGTTTATACCACAGACCCAAATATCTGTAACAAGGCTAAAAAAATTGATAGAATATCCTACGATGAGATGCTTGAGCTTGCCAGTCTTGGAGCGAAAGTTCTCGATATACGATCAGTTACCTTTGCAAAACAGTATAAAGTACCGATCCATGTCCGTTCCACCTTCACAGAAACTGAAGGAACATGGGTTGTTGAGGAGGATGAAGAAATGGAAGGACGGATAGTTTCAGGGGTCACCTATAATAAAAATGAAGCACGCATAACTATCTCAGGTGTTCCCGATCAGCCTGGTATTGCTGCTAAAATTTTCACTCCGATCTCCGATGCTGATATAATTGTTGATATGATTATTCAGAATCAGGATACCGGTAACGGGCTTACCGATATGACTTTCACTGTCTTGCGCAGTGATTACCAGAGAACAATGCAACTGCTTAATTCTATTACAGAAAAAACAGGTGCAAATGGAGGTATTCACGGTTCCGATTCCATAACCAAGATATCTATCGTTGGTGTCGGAATGCGGAACCATTCCGGTATTGCATCTACCATGTTCAGTGTTCTTTCTAATGAGGGAATTAATATTTCCATGATTTCAACCTCTGAGATCAAGGTTTCCTGTATTATAGAAGAAAAGTATACCGAATTAGCTATACGTGCCCTTCATGATGCATTTGAGCTTGATAAGGATACCGTACCCGAAGAGGAATCAATCATATAAGTGGTGAGCATTATGACGAAGTCTATACAGATATACGATACGACCCTGAGAGATGGTACTCAGGCAGAAAATTTCAATCTCTCGGTTTCCGATAAAATCCGGATAAGCCATAAACTCGATGAGCTCGGTATTGACTTCATTGAGGGGGGATGGCCCGGATCAAACCCGCTGGCTGTTGAGTTCTTCAAAAGCATGCAGGATGAAACGCTGAAACATGCAAAACTGGCAGCCTTTGGAGCTACTCGTCTTTTTACAAATAGCTGTGAGGAGGATAAAAATCTCAAGGCTTTAATTGACGCAAATACTCCTGTAATAACAATATTTGGTAAGTCATGGGATATACATGTCCATGATGCCTTACGTATTGAACTTGAAGACAACCTGGTAATTATTGAAGAGTCACTGGCCTACTTGAAGCCCCATGTTGAAAATCTTTTTTATGATGCTGAACATTTTTTTGATGGGTTCAAAAAAAATCCGGACTATGCTCTTGCCACTTTGGATAAGGCAATAATAGGCGGAGCAGAATGTCTCATTCTCTGTGACACCAATGGTGGTATGCTGCCACACGAAGTGCAGCCAATCGTTGAAAGGGTAAAAAGTTTTCTTGCAGAACGTGGTTCTAATGTCAAACTGGGAATCCACGCCCATAACGATTCCGAAACCGCTGTGGCGAACTCGCTACTAGCATTGAGCCTTGGGGTGACCCAGGTGCAGGGAACCATGAACGGCTATGGTGAACGATGTGGCAACGCAAATCTAACATCAATCCTCCCTGCTCTCGGGATTAAGATGGGTTATGACTGTGAAGCCACCAGGAATATAGATAAATTGTACGATGCTGCCATGTTAGTGGATGAGCTTGCCAACTTGCCACATAATAAATATCAACCCTATGTAGGACGCTCTGCATTTGCTCATAAAGGTGGTATTCATGTTTCTGCTGTAAAACGGAACCCCTTGACTTATGAACATATTGAACCTGAAAAAGTTGGAAATATCAGAAGGATTTTGATTTCAGATCAGGCAGGTAAATCAAATGTTCTTCATAAGGCCAAAAAATTCGGAATTGAGATTGACCCAAGCAGCCCCATTGCAGCATCCATTGTGACTGAGCTGAAAAACCTTGAAAACCAAGGTTTTCAATATGAGGGAGCAGAGGCATCCTTCGAATTACTCATGAGACGTGCTGTCGGTGCGACGGCCAATTATTTCACTTTAAAAGGTTTCAGGGCGATTAATATTAAGAGGCAGATGGACCAACCTCCTGAAACTGAGGCGACCATCAGGATTGAGGTTGGGGGACAGGAAGTTCACACTGCCGCCATGGGTGATGGTCCGGTTAATGCACTTGATCGTGCCATGCGAAAGGCTCTCGCTCGCTTCTATCCTGCACTGGATGAAATCGAACTCATTGACTATAAAGTTCGTGTTTTGTCCGGGCAGCAGGGAACTGGGGCCAAAGTACGGGTACTGATTGAATCCAAAGACCAGCATGAGCAATGGGGAACAGTTGGCGTGTCAGTAAATATTATAGAGGCGTCATGGCAGGCTCTAGTGGATTCGATTACATACAAGCTGATGCGAGATGAGCAGCGTCAAACAGAAAAAGACTGACTCAGGTCATAGTTTAAAAGAGGAAGCGGCGAGGGATGGTTTAGTCCTTTTTTGCTGCTTCTTCTTTTTTATATGGCTGGTATACTCATCCACTGCAATATCTTCTACGAAGATTCCCGCCAAACAAAACCTCATAATTGCAAGTAAACACTCTGGGCCTGGTGTTGAAGAGAAGAAAATGTTAGCCCTTGCGGCGCCCGGTGTCCTTTCATCATTGACCGAATACAGCTTTAGTCCATTTTTCTTTGCTCCAATCCTCATTAATTATTGTGATAAGGAGTTGCTTATGACTATCAATGGAATAGGACCAGGCCTTGCCTTGAATATCCTCGAGACAAGAGAAAAAATAGGTGGATTTACCTCAAAAAAAGACTTGCTCCTGGTAAATGGAATAGGAAAAATACGTCTGAGACGGCTGGCGCCATGTTTCAGTTTCAGGAAACGCCCATGACTAGTATGGATTTTTTTCCTTGTCGTGAGCCGATCATGGTACTTATCGGCCCGACAGCTATTGGAAAAACATCATTGTCCATAAGTCTTGCTAGAGAATTTGACTTTGAGATTATCAGTGTTGATTCCATGCAGGTGTATCGTTATATGGATATAGGTACTGCCAAAATCAGCAAAGAAGAAATGAATGGTGTTCGGCATCATCTCATTAGTATTGTAGACCCTGATACCAGTTATGATGCTGTATACTTTGAGAAAAATGCCATTGAAGCAATGACAGAAATAAAATCAAGAGGTAAGAGAATACTCCTCACAGGTGGAACAGGACTCTACCTGAAGGCACTCTTGGAAGGCTTCTCCAGGGAATTACCTGCATTCCCTGAGATTAGAGCTGATCTCACGTCACGAATTAAAGCCGGTCAACGTACCTTAATGCATGAAGAATTGTCCACATGTGACCGTATTAGTGCAACAAGAATCCACTCAAACGACACCCACAGACTTGTCCGAGCGCTTGAGATCTACAAGGGAACCGGCAAACCATGGTCGTGGTATATAGCTCGGGATCGAAAGAGAAAAAAAGAACCCCGATTTACCAGGGTGCAAATGGTAGGGCTAACCACAGATCGCCACCGGCTCCACGCCCGAATACAGAAGAGGTCAGAAATCATGCTCGAATCGGGTTTCGAAGATGAAGTTCGCAATCTTCTGGAGAGAGGGTATGGGGCAGAACTAAAATCAATGCGTTCTATTGGCTACAGCCACATGGTGAAGTATGTACTTGGGGTGTGGACCTGGGACACAATGGTGGAAAACCTTATTCGAGACACCAGGAGATATGCCAAAAGACAGTATACGTGGTTCAAAAAGTTAAATAACCTCCAGTGGGTTGACACTTCAGAACAGGGTGGGGTGAGGGCTGATGTTGATCGGTTTCTATCCAGTAACTCCGCAACCATGTCCTAAACAGTTACATTATGTCTCAAATAAAATTGCCAGGCGGGTCTAAACTTCACCCTGTAGTTGAACATATCCTTTCATCGCGTGGAATATCTGACCCTTCTGAACTTAGCCAGTTCATGTCGCCAAAGCTCAGCGAACTTCCGGATCCATCCCTTTTGAAGGATATGGACCTTGCAGTGGATCTGATCTGCGACGCCCTTATGCAGAACAAAACCTTTCTTATATGGGGGGACTACGACGTAGACGGGACCACAGCCACCGCATTGCTCGTAAAATTCTTTGCCTTACTGAACAAAAAGGCAGAATACCATATTCCTAACCGACTTTCAGATGGATACGGCTTACAGAAAGATGGCCTTATCAGGATTAGTGAAGACTTCGACCCAAAAGCAACCGTCCTGATCACAGTTGACAACGGGGTGTCTGCTCACCAGGCTGTCGATTACGCACGGAATGCAGGTTACACCATTGTGGTAACAGACCACCACACCCCGCCAGATTTACGGGTCCAGGCGCATGCCGTCATCAATCCCAACCAAGAGGAATGCTCATTTCCGGATAGCGACCTGGCTGGTGTCGGAGTTGCTTTTTACCTTGCGATGGGAGTCAGGGCAGGCCTCCTGGGTAGAGATTACTTCTGTAGTCAAAAAATGCCAAACTTGAAGGGGCTACTTGACCTCGTAGCTGTCGGAACCGTGGCCGATATGGTTCAACTTTGCAGAGTGAACAGGGTTTTGGTAAAAGCTGGGCTGGAGGTAATGGCAGATGGCGGTAATTCAGGCCTTGCCGCACTGTGCAGGAAGACAAACCTCGACACTGGCCTTATCAGGTCTGAAGATATATCGTTCCAGTTGGCACCAAAAATCAACGCGGCGGGCCGCCTCGGTAATGCCGGTAAGGCAGTAGAACTTTTTCTTGCGGCTCCCGGAAAGGAGGCTAACGCCATCGCCAGCAGCCTTGTGTCAGATAATGAAAAACGCAAGCACATAACGTCATCCAACTATGCTAATGCAGAACATGAGGTTAGCTGTTCGGAGAACAGTCATGGCTTTGCAACCACTCTAGTGGCTGGGAGCTACCATGTAGGGGTTGCAGGTATAGTTGCCTCAAACCTTGTAGAAAAATATCAAAAGCCAAGCGTGGTTTTGTGTGACGTGGGTGGTGGCCTGTTTAAAGGATCCGCACGATCGGTTCCTGGAGTTAATCTCTACAAAGCACTCTGTGATTGCAAGGATGCCTTGCTGGGGTTTGGCGGACACATGATGGCAGGAGGGTTGACCCTGACGGCTGACACAGTGAATGATTTCAGGGTGTTATTTGAATCTGCAGTGAATGGTCAAGGGGTGCAAGCTAAGGGTAATACTGGCGGCAAGTATGACGCTGAAATCGAGGTTGGGGAGTTGTTCAGGGGGGTGATATTGAGACAATTGCATATGATGGAACCCTTTGGCCAGGGGAACCCTCAGCCGATTTTTCGTGACCGGGGTTCAAGTTTTTCGGAATTATCCCAAATAGGAAAGGATAAGAATCACCTGCGCTTTGTTATTACAAAAGAGCAAAGTCGTGTCAAGGGGGTGGCCTTTGGTTTTGGTGGTGAATTTGAGAGATGTCTCAACAATATGCACAAGGAGATCTTGTACACGCCGAGTGTCAATTTTTTTCGTGGTAAACGAAGCTGGCAGGCAAGAGTTACCGGAATAGGTTTCTGATGCACAACATACTGACATAACAAACAATATTGAAACTATACATAATATACATTATGCGACATTTACCATTTTAGTGATAGGCTGGGTGGCAATTTTATTTGATTTTCCAGCTATGTCTGTTAAGAGACTTCAGAATTTGATAATCAAGGATTTTTTTTAAGAGCAGCTAATTTTTCTCTTTACAAACCGCTTGATTCTTAATCCGGGTAGGTTTGTTGCGGATAACTTGCTGAGAGCTTATTGCTTTATTGGATGACTACCAGAACTCTTTGCAAACTAGGACGACCACAAAGGATACGATATGACGTTGGTACTTTTTGATTTAGATAATACTTTGCTAACTGGTGACAGTGATCACGAGTGGGGAAATTTTCTTGTAAAAAAGGGACTAGTCGATGGCCCCTCCTACACTGCTGCCAATGATGCTTTTTATGAAAAATATAAGGCTGGATGTCTCGATATTTATGAATATTCTGCTTTTAGCTTTACCCCCCTCAGTCAACACAACATAGATGTGCTGCAGGCACTGCACAAGGAGTTCATGGAATCAGTTATTCAGCCGATGATTGGTGAAAAGGCAAAACAACTTGTTGAGAAACACCGCAGAAATGGTGACACCATGGTCGTTATTACGGCAACCAATAGTTTTGTTACCAAACCTATTGTGGAGCTATTTGGTATTGATAATCTAATAGCGACTGAGGTTCAGGTGGAAAACGGACGTTTTGTTAATGAGATTGACGGTATACCTTGCTATCAGGAGGGAAAGGTTGCGCGACTTCAAGACTGGTTAAAAACCAATAGATTTCAGCTGGATAACAGTATGTTTTACAGTGATTCTATAAATGACTTGCCATTGCTTGAAATTGTATCATCTCCCATAGTCGTTGACCCTGATAACAAGCTAAAGGCAATTGCAATTCAGAGGGGATGGCCGATAATATCACTCCTCTAACGGGAATATTTTCAATCCAATACATTAGCAAGACCAAGTATCACCCTGGAAAATCGAATATTTGTCATGCCTGTCTGGTTTGTACTATCGGGCGCTGTTTTGTTTAATGTTCTGCTGTTTAATGGTAAAACAGACTAATCCTACAATACTAACTAATTTCATCTGGAGAAATAAATGAACAGAAATATATATCAGGAACCACTAGTAAGTCGATACACCAGTCTTCAGATGCAGGAGCTTTTCTCTGAAAAGACAAAATTTACCAATTGGCGAAAATGCTGGGTTGCATTGGCTGAGGCCCAACATGAACTCGGATTGACAGATCTTGTTACTATGGAAATGATAGATGAGATGCGCGCTAATGTTGATAATATTAACTTTGAACTCGCAGCAGCCAAAGAAAAGGAAATTCGCCATGATGTGATGGCTCATGTTTATGAATTCGGGACAAAATGTCCTAAGGCAGAAGGGATTATTCACCTTGGTGCTACCTCGCAGTTCGTGGTATGCAATTCGGATCTGATAGTTCAGAAACAGGCCCTGGATCTTGTGAGAAAAGCTGTTTTAAAAGTTGTATCCAATCTGGCGAAATTCTGCCTTGAGCATAAGAACCGCCCCACTCTCGGCTTCACCCACTATCAGCCCGCCCAGCCCACAACTGTTGGAAAAAGAAATACTTTATATATCCAGGATCTTGTGATGGATCTAGATTATATTGACTCCCTGTTTGATCAAATAAAGGCTCGAGGTGCTAAGGGAACGGTTGGTACGCAAGCCACCTTCGTGGAACTGTTCCACGGTGATAACGAAAAAGTGCGGGCATTGGACGAGTTGGTTTCAAAAAAACTTGGCTTTGACACAGTGTTTCCCGTTACAGGTCAAACGTATCCAAGAAAATTAGACATGAAGCTTGCCGAAACCTTAGCAGGGCTTGGAGCTTCGGCTCATAAGTTTGCCGTGGATATGCGCTTGCTTTCTAACTTGAAAGTCCAGGAAGAACCCTTTGCCAAACATCAAACAGGCTCTTCTGCGATGGCCTATAAACGTAACCCGATGCGTTCTGAACGGATGACCGGATTGGCCAGGAAACTTATAGGGCTCCCTGCCGATTTTTCCGCAACATTTGCAAACCAATGGTTTGAGAGAACGCTTGACGACTCTGCTATCAGGAGGATGGATATTCCTCAGGCTTTTCTCCTCACTGACGCGATACTCAAGCTATACATCAACATAACTAGCCAAATGGTCGTATTTCCAAAACAGATTGAGCGACATCTGCGCATGGAGCTACCCTTCATGTCAACGGAAAAGATTCTCATGGAAGCAGTTGAAAAAGGTGAAAGTCGCCAGGAAATGCATGAGGTTGTTAAGGAACATTCACTTGCAGCGGGAAGGATTGTCAAAGAAGAAGGACTAGACAACGACCTCCTGGAAAGGCTCGCTGGCGACGACAGAATCCCCTTCTCACTCGAAGAACTTAACGAACTGATTGGAGATTACAGTCAATTTACAGGAAGAGCAGCCGCTCAGACTGATGAGTACATCAGGGAGGTTGTCGTACCTCTGCTTGCTCAAAGGGAACACCAGATGGGTGAAGTTGACTCCTCACTGTCTGTTTAGCTCTCTTTTCAAGAAGAGTCAGAAAAAAATGAAACTCAACCCCATATACCTGAGAATAGACCATCACAGGTATCATTATTTGAAATTTATCCTGGAGGCGTACGGTGGGCTCTGTCTGCTTTCTACGGTTCCGGGCCACAAGGGGATCGTCAGTATTCGCTATCCTTCCGAGCAGGCGGATCTTCTATTTTCGATTCTTGCCGATGTTTCCAGTACCACAAAACTTCAAAATTTGCCGCAATCCTGGGTGGAGAGTAAAACCAATATGCAATCTAGATCCTTCTTTATTAAGACTTTCGGCTGTCAAATGAATGAGCGCGACTCTGAAATCATGGCTCAGCTCTTGTCCGAACATGGCTACATCGAAACTTCCGATTCTAACAGTTCTGATTTGATCATTCTCAACACTTGCTCCATTCGTGCAAAAGCCGAGCAGAAAGTGATGAGCTTGCTTGGTGTTCTGCGAAAACAGAAAAAGAAAAACCCTCAGTTAAAAATTTGTGTTGCGGGGTGCGTGGCCCAACAGGAAGGTCGACAGATCATTGAACGCATGCCTCACGTTGACCTCGTGGTTGGAACCCAGAACATCTATCAACTTGTAGAACTCTTAGAAAACTGCAGCAGAAACTCTGTGGTGACGAACCTCGACGACCGGTATGACATACCGGCATTTGTTCCAGCTGTGGCAGGTAGCGCCGATAGCCGTGACCCTGCAATGTTTAAAAAATTCCTCACCATTATGCAAGGGTGCAACAACTTCTGCACCTATTGCGTTGTCCCCTACACACGCGGCAGAGAAGTATCTCGCAAAGTAAGGGATATAGTAGAAGAAGCTAAGGTTTTAGTTGACGTAGGCGTCCGGGAGATAACCCTGTTAGGGCAGAATGTAAATTCCTATGGTAAAACTAATATGGTTGCCTCTTCAAAACCTGACTATAGCTTTAGTGATTTGCTTCGGGAAGTTGCCGCAATACCCGGGCTTGATCGTCTACGTTTTACAAGTTCCAATCCGAACGACCTTTCAGATGAGTTGATGAGGTGTTTTGCAGATGTCCAAAAATTATGCCCACAGTTCCACCTACCTGTTCAGTCAGGATCCAATAGAATCCTGACTCTTATGAACCGCAAATATACTCGCGAACTTTATCTTGATAAAGTTGCAGCCCTTCGGTTTTATTCTCCTAATATTGCAATCACTACAGACATGATAATTGGTTTTCCAGGAGAAACTGACCAGGATTTTGAAGATACCATGTCGTTGCTCGAAGAGGTCAAGTTTCATGGCTCCTATTCTTTTAAATACTCTGACCGCCCAGGAACCCGATCAACAGAACTTGAAGATAAAGTTGCTGAATCAGTGAAGGCCGAACGATTGCTCCGATTCCAGACAAGGCAGGATGAGATTTGCCTCGAGCATAATCGTAACTACGTGGGAAAGGTATTGTCGGTGATGGTTGAAAAGGTTGAAGGGTGTACAATTGTCACGAGAGCTACCACCAATCACCTGGTTCATATTGCTGATGTTACGTGTAAATATGTCCCAGGAGAAATACTTCTTGCGAAAATAGTTCGGGCGGGCCATCATTCTTTAAATGCTGAACCCGCCTGACCCTCTGTCAACCCCAAAAAATTGACTGAGGGAATACAACCTGTAATTGTCACCATACTTTGATTACAGATTGGTGGCATCGAAAAAAACTCTTCCCCTGCTTCGTTGTTACAGTCTTTGTTTAATTGCGATGTACATGATAGTATTGCAAGATTAAAAAAAACATGCGCCAAGCTGTCATGAAGTCAGGAGAAAGTACAAAACATCTGTCAATAAACAAGCAAAAATCAGAACAGGGTTATGTTTTCTTGGAGGTCTTAGTGGAGATATCCATTCCTGGAAGTGCCAGGTTAACCTTTTTTTCTTTCGGCTTCTTTCCGGTTGCATCAACCACGCGTCGAACAATTCTTGTGGAGACACGTTTCCCCTTCGCAGCTGGCCCTTTGACCAGGTAATCATCAAAGGATATCTCAACTACATTGGTTTTGGCGCGTGGAGAAGGCATAAGACTTGCTCTGGCACTCTTTTCCTCTCCCAGTGAGAGGAGGAGAATTTTTGATTTTTTGTGTTCCCTAAAGAGTTTATATTCTTTATCAAGGATAAATTTAGGGGTGGCGAATCGTTTCACATAACACAGGTTTTCCCGCCCTTCCCTGTATACCATATTAAATATCATCCCTTTTTTCAGTTTACCAATCCAGCGGATATCGTGCCCGACAAAGAGTTTCTCTGTCACCTGCACAACCTTGTACTTCCCTGTCTCATAAATAAGCAGCAGGCGGTCGTACTCAGAGCAAGGAATAGAGAACTCACTGTCTCCATTATTTACCTTGATTTGGTGCCCAAGAAACCCATCTTCTCTGTCATAACAGACGGTAAGGTTCGATAAGGCAACTTTACGAACACTGACTTCGGTGAATTCAGTTAATTCTGTAAGGCGTGGATATTCTTTGCCATATTTCTTCAACAGCCCATCAATATAACCAATAGTAAATCCTATCATATCTTTGAGGTGTTTTTCAATAGTACTGATTTCAGAACGAATTGCTTTTATTTCTTTCTTCTGTTTATTGATATCATAACGAGAAATTCGTTTTATTCTTATTTCAAGTAACCTCTCAATATCTTCAGTTGTAACAGGACGTTTGAGTTCTTTTGTGAACCCCTCAAGTGCCTCATCAACACCTTTAACAATCGCCTTGTAGCTGGTTTTTTCTTCTATTGTCTTATAAATACGTTCTTCAATGAAAATCTGCTCCAGCAAGCGTGCATGGAGCCTGTTCTCAAGACGTCCCTTGTCTATTTCCAGTTCACGGGTAAGATCAGCAACAAGTTTCTCGGTGTTGTGATGTATCACCTCTTCAACTGTAGAGGTCCTTGGTACTCCATTTTGAACCAGTGTCAGATTGGGGCTGATGGGTACTTCACAGTCAGTAAAGGCATAGAGTGCCTTAATGGTGTCCTTAGCGTAAATTCCACGGGCAAGCTTAATTTCAATTTCAACATTTTCAGCAGTATAGTCGTTGATAGAAATAATTTTTATTTTACCTGCCTTTGCGGCTTTTTCAACAGAATCAATGAGTGACTGGGTGGTGGTTGTATAGGGAATCTCATTGATAATAATGGTCTTTTCGTTGATGGCTTCCATTCTGGCCCGACAACGAATCTTTCCATTTCCATTGTTGTATTGAGACACATCGAGCATGCCTCCCTGTGGAAAATCAGGAAACAAGCAAAATTCTTCTTCACGTAGAATCTGTTTCTGAGCTTCAAGGAGTTCACAAAAATTATGGGGCATTATCTTTGTTGCCATTCCAACAGCAATACCATCTGCTCCCTGCAGAAGAAGAAGCGGGATTTTACACGGCAGGCTTACCGGTTCCTGCATTCGACCATCATAGGAATCAATGAATTCCGTGAGGTCCTTGTTAAACATGATCTCACGAGCGAGGGGTGACAGGCGGCATTCAATATAGCGTGGTGCAGAAGCAGAATCACCAGTGAATATATTACCGTAGTTTCCCTGGCGGTCAATAAGGTAGCCTTTATTCGCCAGATTTACCAGTGCCGCAAATATGGACTGATCGCCATGGGGATGCAGTTTCATGGTGGCACCAACCACGTTGGCGACTTTATGAAACCGTCCGTCGTCCATATTATGCAGGGTTTGCAAAATACGACGTTGTACCGGTTTCAAACCATCATTGATGTCAGGAATGGCACGCTCTTTTATGACATAGGAGGTGTATTCAAGAAAATTATACTCAAAAAACTGCCGTAATTTACCGTGCTGTGAGTCCACTTGATGAATGTTATCGTAAATTTTTTATAATTCTAGAGGAGGTTTTCCATGATATAGGCTTTTCGTTCCGGAGTATTTTTGCCCATATAAAACGACAAAACATCTGTCATTTCACTCACCGACCCCATATCAATCTGTTTCAGTATTATTTCAGGACCAATAAACTGTTTGAACTCCTTGGGTGATATCTCCCCAAGCCCCTTAAATCTTGTGGTTTCCACATTCTTTTTAACCTTACCCTTTCCCTGGAGCTTCCTGGTTACACGATCTTTTTCTTTCTCACTATAGCAGTAATGGGTCTCTTTCTTGTTACGAACTCGAAAAATCGGGGTCTCCAGGATATACACATGACCAAGCTTTACCAGCGGTTCAAAGTAGTGAAGAAAAAAAGTGAGCAGCAGGTTTCTAATATGAAGACCATCCACATCAGCATCAGTTGCCAAAATAACCTTATCATAACGGAGTTCAGTGATTGACTCTTCAATATTCAGGGCACGCATGAGTGAGTACATCTCTTCGTTTTTGTAAAGAAGAGCCAGTTTCTGGCCAAGAACATTCATGGGTTTTCCTTTCAATGAAAAGACAGCCTGGGTCAGCGGGTCGCGGGAGGAGACAATAGAACCGGCAGCAGATTGTCCCTCGGTGATAAAGATCATGTTCTCTTTCCCCTCAGGGGATGGTTTATTGCGACTGGGGTGATGTTTACAATCTTTTAGCTGGGGTATCTTAAGGGCAACCTTTCTGGCCTTTGCCTTGGCTTCTTTACGTACACTTTGCAGTTCTTTGCGTACCTTCTGGTTTCGCTGGACTTTTTCAAGGAGTCTGTCTGCAAGATCAGAATCTTTATACAGAGCACTGGAAACGCAATCTTTTACTTTATTGACAATCCAGGCCCGGATGTCAGTGTTACCAAGTTTATTTTTGGTCTGAGATTCGAAAACAGGCTCTACAATCTTCACTGCGAGGGTTCCCACAATGCCATCACGTACATCATTACCAGTAAACTTCTTATTGGAGAACTCATTAACACCTTTCAAGATACCTTCACGAAAGGCCGACAGATGGGTTCCCCCTTCACTGGTATAAGTTCCGTTTACAAAACTATAGTAGGTATCGCTATATCCTTCACTGTGTGAAAAGGCAAATTCCAAAGTCGAGTCCTGATAGTAAATAGGGTCATAGATTCCCTGACCGCCAAGCTCTTTATCCAGCAAATCAAGCAGTCCGTTGTTTGAGTGATAGCATGTTTTATCAAGGTAAATTTTGAGACCAGCATTAAGGTAAGCGTATCTCCAGAGTCTCTTATCCACAAACTCAAGGTCAAACTTGAAATCAGCAAAAAGTTCTGAATCTGGTAAAAATTCAATGAGTGTTCCGTTCACCTCTTTGGTTTTTCCTTTTGTCTCCTTTTCAAGTTTACCACCTGAAAAAACAGCAGAGGCAAATTTACCATCACGAAAAGCCGTTACTTGAAAAAACTCCGACATCGCATTGACAGCCTTTGTCCCGACACCGTTGAGGCCGACTGAAAATTGAAAAACATCGGTTGAGTACTTGGCGCCTGTGTTTATCCTTGAAACACAGTCTACAATTTTTCCGAGGGGAATCCCACGTCCGTAATCCCGAACCCGCACAAGACCTTCCTCAGAAATGTTTATATCAACCTTTTTTCCTGCTCCCATAATAAATTCATCGACGGCATTATCGATAACTTCTTTGAGTAGAATGTAAATACCATCATCAGGATGTGTACCAGATCCGAGGCGACCGATGTACATACCGGGTCGCTTTCGAATATGTTCAAGGGAGCTGAGGGTTTTTACTTTACTTTCGTCGTAAACGGGTGCTTTTGGCGGCATGTTAAGAGGGCTGCATGGGGGTTACTCTGATTATTAATATGATGAGATGTTGCAATAGTATTGCATTTTACTATATTTGGCAATAGACGGAATACGGTGGACACAAGAATTAGCACATTGCCTCGAAGCCACAACGGATTCGGGATTATTATATTAAGAGGATTCCTTGGTTTTACACCCTACCCTGCTCAGCATAGCCGGCTCCGATCCCTGTGGAGGAGCTGGTATCCAGGCAGATTTAAAAACAGTAACCTCAATCGGTGTCTATGGTGCTGCAGCAATAACCTGTATCACGGTCCAGAACTCCCATGGAGTCACAAGCATAACCCCTCTGAACAATGAACTGGTAGCGGCTCAAATCCTTGCTGTACTGGTCGACCACAATGTCACTCACATAAAGATTGGAATGACGGGCAGCCCTGAGATTATCCAGACACTGGACGCAGCCCTCTCTCATTTTGAGGGGGAAATAATTTATGATCCTGTTCTGGCATCCACCACTGGAGACTCCCTGGTGCAGGGAAATGTGTTGGAAACGTTAAATACAGGATTATTATTCAAGGTTTCGGTCCTTACTCCAAACATTTCTGAACTCGCGGCAATAAGTCACGAAAACATAAACTCTGTAAAAGGTGCATTGCTTAGTGCCGAAAAGATCTTAAAAAAATATCCACAAATGAGGGCGGTGGTTGTAAAGGGAGGACACCTTGGTGAGGGCAGTTCTGAATTAACGGATTATCTTGTACAACCAGGCAACGCCCACTGTGAATCCAGGAGGAAACGCTACAACAATCAGCATCTCCATGGTACGGGGTGTACATTTTCATCGGCTCTGGCAGCATACCTGTGCCTCAATAACAGCATGGAGATGGCTTTTTTTAAGGCCGGTAGATATATGGATGCTCTGATACAGGCAGGTACTGGAGTGTCTGTATCGCAAAACAGTGTTAACGGACCAATGTTTCATGCAAAAACACCTTAACGCCTTCACTCGTCGCCAGTTTTTTCTCTACCCCATTTTCCCGTGACAGTATCAGACCGTCATTCGTATTCTTTCACAGTCCGGACAGATCCAGGTCGGACCGTTGGACATCCCCCAGGTGTTTTCCTTGAAGCATTCTTCACAGATCATGAAGCCGCACGGGCAGCTGAGACAGTAAGGAAGTTCTTTTTTGCAGCAATGACACACATACTTACCGAGTTTACGGTGCCGGTATGATTTCTTTTTGTCTTTTTTATCTGTATTGTCACTCATCTCTTTACTGTTTCCTGCACCCACTGCTGATATTTGCGGTTGCTTGAGGCCACTTGTACAGCAACTATTTCCGGAATGTCATATGAATGGTGCTGCTCGATTACTGACACAAGTTCTTCCCATAATCCCTGATTGCTCTTCATAACCAGTCGAAACTCCTGTGTCTGTTCAATGGTACCTTTCCACCAGTAGATAGAATCCACAGTAGCATCGATCTGGGCACAGGCGATGAGCTTTTTCTCAAGAAGCATTTTTGAAAGTTTAATGGCTTCTTCTTTATCTTCAAATGTAGTGTAAACCAGTATGATATCAGACATTGATTAAAGTAATTTTCTTTTATAGTATTAGATATGACAATGAAGGCCTCGAAGGCAGGTAGATGTTTTCGCCATATCAGGCTGCAAATATAATGCTTTTCAATATGTTACCTAAAACAACAAACGAAGCCATCACAAATTCAGGATACATGAAATTTAGTTTAACAGGTATCTGCCCCCAGTCACAAGCTAAACCACTATTTCACCCAGGATAATGCATGCTTTTCACCATTGATGTCGGAAATACGCACACAGTAACAGGTCTGTTTGACGGCGACAAACTAGTCGGGCAATGGCGTCTTAAGTCTGACCCGGAAAGGCCTAATGATGAACTTGCCATCCGCTACCATGCACTGTTTAGTATGGCGGAAATAGATAAAAAAGATATTGACGGAGTTGTTCTGGCAAGTGTCGTTCCAGCCCTTGAGTCGGCCTGGATTGCATGTATTGAAAGTTATTTCTCCAAGCATCTCACTAAACCACTCCTTGTAGTGTCGGCAACCACCATCGGCCACCATATTGAAGTTCTTACAGATTATCCGGAAGAAGTAGGTGCCGACAGGCTGGTCAATGGCATTGCTGCCTGGGAAAGATATCGGCAAAATCTGATAATAATAGATTTTGGAACCGCCATCACCTTTGACTGTGTATCTTCCAAATGTGAATATCTAGGGGGAATAATCATTCCAGGTATTGCAGTATCCCTCAATGCCCTCTCAAATCGTACAGCAAAGCTTCCAAACATTGATGTGTCCATCCCTCCTCCGGCGATTATTGGACGGAATACCATTGATGCTATGAAGAGTGGGGTTCTCCACGGATATGGCGTCCTGGTTGATGGGCTTAGTGAGAAGATTTACTCGGAACTCTGTCCCAATGGAGAGCCCATGAAAGTGGTTGCCACTGGTGGTATGGCACATATTATCGCTCCATACAGTAAGACCATAGAAGATGTGGATGATATGCTCACCCTCCATGGCCTTCATTTACTTTTTCATAAACTATGATGCGTCGTAAAAGCTCTGCACCTGCTTCGTTTACGCTCTTCTTCAGGCAGTACCATTGGGGCGCATCTGAAGCTTCTCGGAGTCTGCACTTACCAGTTTAGCCATCGGTTAACTTTAGCTTTTCACGAGATTGTTAATAATGAAAAAGACAGGAAACAGTATTTATCCCAAATCATTACAGCCGGGCGATTGCATAGGACTAGTAGCTCCGGCGGGGCAGCTTCGAGACCAGAAGTCACTTGAAAGTGGCGTAGCCATTCTTACGGAGATGGGTTTTGAGGTGAGGTTTCCGCGTTCTCTCTGGCCTGGCAGTGGATATCTTGCCGATACCGACAGTAATCGTGCCCTTGAGTTTCATAAGATGTGGATAAACCCTGAGATCTCTGCCCTTCTTGCTCTGCGTGGAGGATTTGGCTCTCTGCGCCTTCTCCCTTTTCTGGATCCTGTTGAAATCAAGAAGGAGAACAAACTCTTCATCGGATTTTCCGATATTACGATTCTACACAGTGCCCTGCTGCAGACCAACAATCTCATCACCCTTCACGGGCCGGTCCTTACCTCTCTGGCAAGTCTCTGCCGCGACAGCCTGCAGAATTTTTATGCCTGTGTGACTGGAAACTGGAACAAAACCATTACCTATCCTCAGACCGAGGTTCTCCGCGATGGTGATACCGTAAATGGCAGGTTGATTGGTGGAAACCTGAGCAGTCTGGTTAGCTTGCTTGGCACTGGAGCAGACCAGGACTGGCGTGGAAAAATAGTCTTTCTTGAAGATGTCGGGGAACCACTTTACAGACTTGACAGAATGCTCACTCAGCTGTGGCACTGCGGCAAGCTTAATCAGCCTGCTGGGATTATTTTAGGTGACTTTTCTTTGCATGCTGACCAGGACAGTCTAGAAAAAATTCGCTTCCATGAAGAGATATGGAATCGAATTCTTGAACTCACGGAAGTCTCTGCATTACCGGTGTGGGGGAATTTCCCAATAGGTCATGGTGCAGAAAATATCTGTCTACCTCATGGATCTCATGCGTCCATGGACAGTGGCCGGATAACCCTCTTGTTTACCTGACTGTTCCATTGCCGAAAAACTACGATTGTTCCAAAATCCAATTCACAGCCCCTGGGAGATCATCAGCACGGTAATCCGGTTGGACAGTTTGCTGCGGTCCGATGAACTGTTCATCTCCTCTACCATACCCGGTTCTTACCAGAATGGATGTTGCACCACAATTGGCCGCGGTTTTAATGTCTGACCATCTGTCCCCAACAACAAAAGACCTGGAAGGGTCTAGGCCAAGCTCAGCTGCGGCCTGAAGAACCAGCCCGGGTTTAGGCTTTCTGCAATCACAGGCAATCCGGAACTGTCCCTCTTTGGCTTCAGGGTGATGCGGACAGATGTAAATAGCATCAACATGGGCACCCTCGAGCGCAAGAAGACGGTTCATCTTCTCATGTACCTCGGTGAGTAATGCTTCGGGGAAATAGCCTCTGGCAAGACCTGACTGGTTTGTTATTACTATAACAGGCAATTCTGCGTCATTTAACCGCCTGATGGCCTCAGCTGCACCAGGCAGAAGAATAAACCGACAACGATGGTTAATATATCCCATTTGCTCATTGATGGTACCATCACGATCAAGAAAAACAGCAGGTTTGCCTTTGGCTGGTGTGGGAGAGTGGGTACTCATGGCAAGCCTATGAATTTCCGAGAAGGTTACGAGAGAGCATTCCGGCAAGCTCTTCGAACACATCATTCGCACTAATGGATTCAAGGCATCTAAGGTGGCCTTGAGGACAATGCGTCTGCATGCAGGGGCTGCACGCCATCTCACGCCGCAAAATAATGGAGTTTTGGGAGTATGGTCCTGTGGCGACATGATCAGTGGAGCCAAAGATTGCAATACTTGGAGTCCCAAGTCCCGCTGCTACATGCATCAATCCGGAGTCATTAGTCACAAATACGTCACAGCAGTTTATCAGTGCCATGGCCTGCTTCAGACTTGTTTTTCCGGTCATATCAAGAACGTGATACGGAGTACGCATACAATTAGTACGGATTTTCTGGGCAGCAGCAGTGTCCGTATCGGTCCCGAACACTAATATTACACAACCACTTTCACCATAATTCTCAGCAACGAGAGAAGCCAGTTCGCCAAACTTATCAACAGGCCACTGTTTGGCAGGACCAAAAGCGGCGCCAGGGTTGAATCCTATGACTGGAATGGCAACTCCTTCTTGTCCAAGTGCCTTTAACGCTGGCAGGCCAGGAATCATTGCCCCCTGCTGTTGTTCGAGCAGGGAAACAGGACTTTGGTAACGAAGGCAGTCAACAAGACCGTGGGCCCACTGGTCAAGTTCCATCGGAATGTGTAGTTGTAAGGTGTCGGTACCTGTTGTAAGACCCAGCTTAGCCAGCAGGTTTTGATAGTAGTGAACCTGATGTTTAGTTTTTATTTCATCACTTATGCTAACACCATGGCTGAGGAGTATCCCCCTTCCATCACGCTTATAACCGGCTCTGACTGGAATACCTGCAAGCCTGGTTATCAACGCAGCCTCAAAGGCATTTTGAAGGAGAATAGCCGCATCAAACTCGAATTCTTTCAGATCTTCTGCAAGCTTAAAAACGCCTTTGACCTTCCCCTGATAAAGGTGCTTTTTGTCATAGATGAAAAGCTTATCAACGTCAGGACTTAGCCTGAAAATATCTGCAACCCAGGGAACGGCGAGCATGGTGATTTCAGCATCCGGGAAATTTTCACGGATGCTGTGTACAGCTGGTGTGGTCATAACCGCATCGCCAATCCAGTTCGTAGAGCGGATCAGAATTTTTTTTGGATTCAATTCTAATAATGATGGCTTTGGCGACATGGTTATGGACCTCTCCCAAAAAAGAGTTAATCTGTGACTAACTCGGCAAACTGCTGTTGTGCAAAATCAATATCAGGGTCAATTGACAATGCCAGGGTCAGGTAATGAACAGCTTTGTCAGTGTTCCCAAGCTTTCTGTGATTAACCCCAAGGTTGGCATAATCCAGAGCTGAGACAGGGTTGAGCTCAACAGCTCTTTCAAAACAGGTGACTGCTTTACTATACTGATCCAGTTTATAATAACACACTCCCATGGTATTATAAATATCCCAACGTTCCTCATCTTCCGAAAGTCCGGTTTGAAGAATCTCAAGAGCATCCTGGTACTGACCAAGATCTTTATAACAGTGTCCCATATAGGAATATATATAAGGAAGATCTTCAGCTTCCGGTGTTAATGTAAGGGATTTCTCAAAATGGACAAGTGCTTTTTCCGGCTGGCCATTTTCCTGGAGATTCCTCCCTCTGTAGAAATCCAGGTAATATGCACCTGAAATGATGCCTTCCAGGCGTGCAAGTTTTTTATCAAGCTCAACAGAATCAGGGACTCTCTCTACAAGAAGTTTTGACGCAAACAGTCCGACATCCTGGATCATGGAACGTTCACGAAAATGGGCTCCGGGGATAATTGTGTAAATTGCGGGAATTTTCAACTCAGGATGCATAACATCTATCATGAAGGTGTCCATGCCCCTTGCTGCCATAGCCGCAACGCAGTTATCCACCTCAACCTTGATATTAGGATCTCCAAGGTTAGGGAAATCCTCAATCCTGGTACTCAGGCCACTCTCGGTTATATGTCTCACCTCATCCATGGCCAGGGGTTTGGGGAGTCCTGAGGCCACATAGTTTGATTTTGTGTTGAAATCGCCAGCTAACTGGGCCACTTCAGTAACTGCCCGAATAAGAGCTTTCTCTGGATCAGGTGTGGTTCCGGCAGTATAGACAATCTCACTTGTTTCAGGAAAAGTTGAGTGATCCACAGCAAGGGCTGCAATAGTACAGATACCGGTATCAAGGGAAAAATCATTTAAGTAGAGGTCAATGTTATGCTTCTTGAATATTGCAAGAAGATTTTTGGCAACCGGATCAGTCACACTGTCATGGTCAATGAGGGGTGTTTTTAAATTTGAATGCGATACCACAGCACAGACATGACGCTCTACAATCTCGCATATTCCCTGTAAAGCCGCCTCTTCATAGGAATTCCCAGCAGAAGGCCCATTGAATTCATTTATGGCGAAAAACCAGGAAAATGGCATTAGAACATCTTCGCCACTTCTAAGATTCGTGGCCCAGGTCCATTGCATAGGAATTCCCTGTAACACCTTGTCTAGAAACTGGATATCATGAATCTCATCATGTACAGACTGCAACAGGTATTTCAGGTCAAGCACCGGGTACCCCTGCTCCCGAATTTCCTGATAGTCACCTTCAATGAAATTATCACTATTGTTTTTAAATGTAAAAAAGGAGAATCGTTCAGCCAGTTCCATACAAGCAGAAGCCTTTGCCTGTATAGGAGAAGCTCCCTTGCCCATCTGTTTCTTTGTCCCTGTCATTGCTCTGGCATCTTCGCCGCAAACAGAAAAGTAGACAGGAATGCCGAGACGCCCGTTATCTATTCTTTTAACAACTTTCAAAATGTCCAGGTTCAAATGCTCCAGTTTGTCGTTAAACCTGGCAATTGTCTCTTCGGGGGTAATAGCCTTATCCTGATCCTTTGTGTAAGTCTTCATGCAGTCCTGAAGACAGATACTTCTTTTTTTCATAACTGAAACATCCTTAGTGAGATTTTTTAAAGACCATGGGACCACAATGTGGCACGCACAGATGCCACATTGTGGTCCCATGGAAAATCGAATAAGCTTTGCACTATACAGAGATTGATCTGTTTTTGCAAAGAGTGGAAAAAAAGAAGTGGAAAAGAATTATTGATAGTTGTCGGCCCATCCGACGGAGTCCATATAAAATACAGGATACCTTGCAGGATCCAGTCCAATGCCAGCCAAAACATTTTCAAAATCCGACCAGTTCCCAGTTTCGTAGAGTTCAATGGACTCCAGAAAGGGAAACATACTGCCGCGACGCTCGCCAAGTGCATTTTTGACAGATTCCGTTAATGGTAACTGGTTCAGCAGATAATCCATTTCATTATCAAGCATGGCATCAATCAGAGAAAAGAGGCCGAGCATAAAATAGTCGCTACTGTTACTTTTATGAAGATTTTCCGCCATAAGTTCAAGCATCCTGGCACGAATAATAGAGGTTCGAATCAGTTCTGTAGGTTTATTTTCTGATAATTTACTGGCCGCTATCAGAGAAACGAACTGTCTAATCCCCCTTTCACCTAAAAAAGCGATGGCCTGACGTATGGAGGAGATAGGTTGCACCCTGTAAAAGAGTGCTGAATTCAAGTATTTGAGAAGTTTGAAGGGTACTGACACATCCTGATTAATCAACTTCTCAAGCCTGGAGACATCAAACTCTGCTCTACTTACTTCTGTGATCAGTTGCAGCAGGGTAAGTTGTGGTGAGGGTATGTCTTTGTTTTTTAGGATTTCCGGTTTTGCAAAAAAGTAGCCCTGAAAATACGAAAACCCCATATCTCTGGCCTGTTGAAATTCACTGTAGGTTTCAATTTTTTCAGCAAGCAACCGGCATGGATAAGGTTTTACTGTCTTTACAATTCCTTTAATTTCCTCCATACCAGTAAGACGGAAATCAATTTTAATTATTTTTGCAATCGCCACTAGTGGACGCCACTGTTCGGTGAAAACAAAGTCATCAAGAGCAAGCTCATATCCCGCGGCAACCAATTTTTTACAAGATTCCAGAACTTCTGTGCTGGGGGTAACATCCTCCAAGACCTCAACCATAATTTTTCCTGAAGGAAACATGGCAGGGGTACCACGCAGCAAGAGATCTTCAGTAAAGTTAATAAAGACTTTATTCCCCCCGGAAATCTGTTCTATGCCAATTGTAAAAAAAGAAGATGACAGCAGGCTGGAAGTGGCTGTCTCGCCATCAAGATCTGGAAAGGCATTGGACATTCCAGTTCGAAACAGCAACTCGTACGCATAAATGCGTTTATTCCTGTCAAAAATAGGTTGTCTCGCAACAAATACATCCATATTAACAATATCACTCGCAAGTGGTATAGAATGGGGGGGGATACAGGATAAGGACTCGTCCAAGATCCTTCATAGATCCAATCGCAGTCGCTCTTCCCAGGAGCCCTTCCCGAAATCAACAATAACCTTTCGGGTATCCTCACCTTCAATGGTTATTTTCAGTTTCAGGCGTGTAACCGGGATAAGAGAACCTGCTCTTTCAGACCATTCTATCACTGTTAGTCCGGAAAGATAAAAGAATTCTTCAAAACCCAGGTCTTCCACCTCGGTTTCGTCGGACAATCTGTAGAAATCCATGTGATACAAAGGGATTTCCCCGGGATACTTCTGAAGAATTGAGAATGTTGGACTGGTGACATAGCAGGATTCAGGCACACCAAGTCCTTTGGCAATTTCCTGGGTCAGGGCAGTTTTTCCGGCACCAAGGTCGCCACTTAGGCAGATAATGTCACCGGGAAGGGCATGTTTTGCCAGTAACCTTCCGAATATCTTAGTATCTTTGAGAGTATTGAGGTAAATAGTACATTTTCCCATTATCTGTTTCGTTCTTTATCAAGAGTGAATATCACAGAACTTCCCATGCCCGGCCGAGAGTTTATAGCAAGATCCCCGGAGAGAAGTTTTACTCGTTCTGCCATTGCCTGCAGCCCGATTCCCCTTGTTTTTCCTGTTGACCTAGAGACTGCTTCAACATCGAAGCCACAGCCGTTGTCATGGATTGCCAGGATAATTGAATCATCTGTCTGGTATGCCTGAACCTGAACGTTACTGGCATCTGCATGTTTAATTACATTAGTTAAGGATTCCTGAAGCAACCGGTAAAGATGACGTTGCTCTGCTGTTGAAAAGAATGATCCGATTGGTTCCATTTTAATATCAATCTCTATCTCAGAACAACCAAGAAATCCGCTGATAAGATTATCAAATGCCGCATCGATACCCAGGTCATCAACCATCATTGGCCAGAGATCCCGGGATAGTTTCCTTACATTTTCAATCTGAAGGTTCACATATTGTCGTGTTTCACCAAGCTCCTTAACAAGCCTGTCTTTCCAATATTCATCATTGCGGTGAAGATTATTCTCCATAGCCCACAGCTGAAGCTTTAAGGCGGCAAGAGACTGGCCGAACTCATCGTGAAGCTCCATTGCAATCCTGCGCCTTTCATCATCCTGAGCGGTGAGCAGCATGGCTGACAGATCTCCGAGCCGCTCCTCTGATAGTCGAAGTTGTTCTTCGGCTATTTTACGCTGAGTGATATCACGAATCATAGACCCGACAATTCGTTCTCCACCTGAAAGATCGATACAAAACAGGTTCAGCTCCATTTCGAGATACTCTTTATTTTTTTTCTGTACCCGAACCTCTCTCGGGTGTGATGTCATGTTGCTTGTGAGCAGTATTGATATCTCCTCTCTCACACCTTTTCTGTCATCGGGGTGCAGAGCATACCCTAGGGGCTTATCCATGAATTCCTGGTCATTGTAACCTAGAAGGGTTTTTACTGCAGGGTTGGTGTACAGGCCTTTGCCTTTAACGTCAAAGAGAATGATGATATCCTGGGATGCCTGGGTAAACTTCCGGAATCGCTCTTCACTTTCCCTGAGGGAACTTTCGAGTTTTTTTCTTCTTTGAACATCCCGTTCCAGTTCCTCGTTTACACTGAGGAGCTGCTGATTGGTACGTTCAAGGTGTATGTTTTTTTTCTCAAGCTCAATTGTCAGGGAGATATTTTCTTTCTTGAGGTGATAAAGATCCCTGGCCCTGTCAATAATTTGGTTAAGCTCATTTGTATTCCAGGGTTTAAGGATATACTGGTAGATTCTCCCTAGATTTATAGCGTCAAGGATATACTCAACCTGGCTATGGGCAGTAAGAAGAACACGTATCGGATCTGGATCAATATCGTATATCATACCAAGCATGTCGGTACCGCTGATACCTGGCATGCGTTGATCTGATATAACAAGGCCAATATCAGCTGTTTTTGTGAAACACTCAAGCCCCTCTTCACCAGATGCCGCTGTTATGATTTCATATCTGTCTTGAAAAATCATCCTGAAATTCAGGAGATTGATATCTTCATCGTCAACAAAAAGAATTTTAAATGGTTTCATAGGCTGTATCTGTTACTGTTTGACTGCTTCCACTGATGATTTATCCCTGCCCCACCAGGTCATCAACAGTTGATAATGATTATAATAGAGTGGCAGAGTCTTTGGTTGCATGAACTTATTATGGTAAGCAAGCCGATGAACATTGAGATACCAGTTTGGTACAACGTAATAGCCATACCAGAGAACCCTATCAAGCGCTCTGCAGGCTGCAGTAAGCTCTTCCTGGGTTGCTGCGTAGACAATTTTATCTACCATGACATCAACTACCGGATCTTTGATACCTGCAAGATTCCGGGAACCTGGGCGATCGGATGACTCGGAATGCCAGTAATTTTTCTGTTCGTTGCCGGGAGATAGTGACTGGCCATAGACCTGAACAATCATATCAAAGTCGAACTTCTGAATTCTGTCGGTATACAGGGCAGGATCTATGGTTCTGTAATCAACCTGGATCCCCAGTCTCTTCAGGTTGTTGACATAGGGTGCCATAACTCTCTCAAAGGATGGCGAGACCAGAAGTATTTCAAATGAAAACGGTTGCCCTGAATCATTCTTTAAAATGCCACCATCCACTTTCCAGCCGGCATCGAGAAGCAACTTGCTGGCCTTTCGCAGGTTGGCTCGCATACCACCTCTATCTGACGAATCAGGTGCTTTCAATGGAGTAGAGAATACTTCCGGGGGAATCACCTCTTTAAAAGGCTCGAGATAGGATAATTCAAGACCGGAAGGTGTGCCCTCAGCCGCCAGGTATGAGTTGCTGAAATACGAGTTACTTCTTTTATACTGGTTGTAAAAAAGAGACTTATTAGTCCATTTGAAATCAAACGCTAGACCCAGTGCTCTGCGAACCCGGATATCCTGAAACTGCGGGCGTCTGGTGTTCATCAGGAAACCCTGCATGCCTGCATTATTTTTATGGGGAAAGCGCTTTTTTATCAACTCTCCATTTTCGAAACGTTTGCCAACCATGTCACGGGCCCATTGTTTGGCTATATTCACCAGCATAAAATCAAATTCACCAGCCTTAAAAGCCTCAACGGCAACGATTTGATCTTTATAGTAATTAACAACAATGGAATCAAAATTATACATCCCCTTTCGGACTGGATGATCGATGGCCCAATAATCTGGATTGCGGGTGTAACTGATGGAACGGCCCTGGTTGACTTTATCAATAATGTAAGGACCTGATCCCATGAGGGGCATCATCGCATCACCTGCAAACGAACGATTCTCAAAAAATGCTTTGGGCAAGACAGGGATCTGAGCTGCTATCATGTGCAATTCGCGGTTTGTCCTGTTAAAGATAAACTGTACACGATGTTCATCGAGGACCTTTGCCTCCTTGATGTCTTGGTAGTAATAGGGGTAAAAAGGATGTACCTTGTCACCCTTAAATGTTTCAAGGGAAAATTTCACATCTTCTGGAGTAATGGGCTTTCCGTCAGAAAAACGAGCATTTTCGTTGATTGTAAAGATCATGGATAGTTTGTCTGCAGCAAGTTCAATATCTTTGGCAATAAGACCATATTCAGCAAAAGGTTCGTCGAGGGAACCTACAGCAAGTGGCTCGAAAACAAACATTTCAATACCTAATGGTGCAGTCCCTTTAAGCGTAAAAGGATTCATCTTGTCAAAACTGCCATTGTCATGGAGGACTAAACGCCCCCCCTTTGCAGCGTCAGGTGATGTGTAGTCAAACCGGGTAAAACCTGCCTTATATTTCAACTTCCCATCAATTGAAATTCCATGGGTTGCATGTGATGCAGACACACTGAAGACAAGAACAAAAAGTGTGATAATAAAATTAAAACAGGATGACATTGGTAACTTCTCCGGTAGGATTTGATTTTGTCTGCATGGCGTTTGCCTGGGTCCATGATCGTTCGATGGTGATGCCGCCTGGTTTTCATTGAACACACTAGCACTGAGACATGATATCAACAGGTTCAAAGTAACAGGATGCATCGGCAGTCCCCTCGCTGCAAGAGGGCTTGAAGTTTCTATTGCCTCTCTGAGCAAGGACCCCATACTCGCATTTCTGATTGTTACCAGAAGCAATCATGTAATCGATACGGATTCAGGCTTTAGTAAATACTGACTCCCACAAAGGGATTATCTACTGGCAACAGTATCATTTTTGGGGTAATATGCCAAATTTTCCTGTCCAGTCACACAGGAATTTACAGCAAAACCATTTTTAATTCAGGAGTATGCCCATGGGAAAAACCATTACCCAAAAAATATTTGATGCGCATCTGCGTGACAGCCCGACCCCGGAAAATATGGTGCTTGATCTTGATGTAGTCCTTTGTCATGAAATAACCACCCCTATCGCCATCATGGATTTGATAGAAAAAGGTATGGATAGGGTATTTGATCCAGACAGGATTAAGGCAGTAATTGACCATGTTACTCCCGCAAAAGATTCCAAAACTGCTGCACAGGGAAAAATAATGCGGGAATGGGCCAGGCGACACCGAATTAAGGACTTCTTTGATATTGGTAAGAACGGTGTGTGCCATGCTCTGTTCCCTGAAAAAGGTTTTATCCGCCCCGGATACACTGTGATCATGGGTGACTCCCATACCTGTACCCATGGTGCATTTGGCGCCTTTGCTGCAGGAGTTGGTACAACTGATCTTGAAGTTGGTATCTTGAAAGGCGTCTGCACATTTCGATCCCCGGTCTCAATGAAGATAGAAATAAGTGGCACGCTTCAGAGAGGCGTGTCAGCAAAAGATGTGATTCTTGCCATAATAAAAAAACTTACCGTCAATGGTGCCACAGACAGGGTTATTGAGTTTACCGGACCACTCGTCAAACAGATGAACATGGCCTCCCGCATGACCTTGTGTAACATGGCGGTTGAGGCAGGTGCCACAAGTGGCCTCTGTTATCCGGATCGTGTTACTGCTGAGTACCTTTGGCCCTTTATAAAAAATGAGTACACTACCATAGATGACGCCGTTGTAGATTTCACGAAATGGCACTCAGATGATGATGCTGTGTATGCAGAGGTTTTGGAAATCAATGTATCAGACCTTGAGCCTCAAGTTACCTTTGGGTACAAACCTGATCACGTTAAAGACATAAAAGATATGGAAGGGACCGCAGTTGATCAGATTTATATCGGATCGTGCACCAATGGCCGGATCGAAGATTTACGACAGGCAGCTGAAATTCTCAAGGGAAAAAAACTGGCCGCTGGTGTCAGGGGAATCGTAACACCAGCTACTCCTGCAATCTACTCCCAGGCACTTGAAGAAGGTATCATTAAAATTTTCATGGACGCCGGGTTCTGTGTTTTGAACCCGACCTGTGGAGCCTGCCTAGGAATGAGCTCCGGAGTATTGGCAGAAGATGAGATCTGTGCCTCAACCACCAATCGAAATTTTAACGGTAGGATGGGCAAGGGGGGCATGGTTCACCTTATGAGTCCTGCAACCGCTGCAGCCACAGCCGTAAACGGAACCATCAGTGATCCCAGACAATTTCTCGCCTAATATAGAGGTACATAGAGTATGAAAACTTTTGGAGGTCCTGCAATACTGCTGGACAGAAATGATATAAACACCGACGAAATAATACCAGCTAAATATCTCACTGAAATCACAAAAATTGCGCTAAAACAACACTTACTTGAGGACTTACTTCTCGACGGCAAACCCTTTAACAGCCACTCAACTGAGATGGAAGAGGCAAAGGTGGTAATTACCAGAGGCAACTTCGGTTGTGGTTCCTCACGGGAACACGCAGTATGGGCTTTTGAGGTAAATAACATAAATGTGGTTATTGCTTCAAGTTTTGCCAGAATATTTCGTCAGAATATGTTTAACTGCGGTATTCTTGCCATGGAACTGAATGAGGGAGATATTGATGCTCTTTTTTCCATGAATGGAAAAATCTCCATTGCGGTGGATATGGGAGAAGAAAAAATAACGGCAACTTCTGATGACACCTCACAGCTGGATCTGGAGTTCAGCTTTTCTCTCAACTCCTACGACAAGAATCTCGTCAGTGCCGGCGGATGGCTGGCATATGCTGACAAAAACTATTAGCTCAGGACACCCACAACAAAACAGGACGAGCAGGGAGCTCCCCATCGTCCTGTTTTGTCTCCGCTGGTGTCTGTCGTAAAGGGCGCCTTCCGATAAAATCTACAAACCATATTGCTGTAATTTCTCTATCATTTCCTGCTGTTCAACATTAAGCTCTTTGGGAATATCAACGCCAACTTTCACAAAAAGATCACCACGACTGTTGCCATGAGGGCCCTCCGGTAAACCATACCCTTTGAGGCGTAGTTTTGAATCACCCTGGATACCGGGCGGGACATTTACCTTGAATTTCTTTCCATCAAGGGTTTCAACATCAACTTTTGCACCTAGACATGCCTGACTGAATGGTATTTTTTGCTCAAAAATCAGATTATCCCCTTCTCTCTGGTAGTTTTTGTGAGGTGCAATATCTACTTTAAGGTAGAGATCACCAGGGGTACCACCAGGAGGAGCCTGTCCCCCCTTCCCTTTGAGTCGAAGTTTTTTTCCTGCCTCTATACCTTTGGGTACTTTTACATTAACACTCTGACTAGCCCCGTTATTTCGTAAGGCGATACTTTTTTCTGCACCATTCAACACATCCTCAAGGGTAACAGATAGTTGGTAGGTGATGTCTTGTCCTTTGGGCGGAGTCTGATGACAACTTCCTCCATTGCAACCTCCTCCAGTCTGACCAAAAATCGAACCGAAGGAACCCGCACCGCCTCCCATGGTTGAACGGAATCCGTTACTGCCCTGAGCCCTTCCTCCAAATCCAAACTGACGCAGAATATCATCCATATTGAAATTTCTAAATATATCCTCCTGGGAATAACGCTGATGAAAATCAGTCGAGCCGTAAGTGTCATACTGCTGCTTTTTCTCTGGATCAGAAAGAACAGCATACGCTTCGCTGATCTCTTTGAACTTTTCTTCAGCCATCTTGTCACCCTTATTTTTATCAGGATGATATTGTAACGCAAGTTTTCGGTATGCTTTCTTGATTTCCTGGGTGGAAGCCCCCTTGCTCACACCCAAAATTTCGTAATATTCCACCTATCTCCTCCATGTCTACTGTGTCACATTAACCTTCCGCACGGTAAAAAAGCATTCCGTCAACGCAATATTGTACCATGCTAGTCTGTGTACTATTTGTAGCAACAATAGGAACAGGAGGTGCTGCAGTCAAGGGATGGGATAACAAAAAAAACTCCGGGATTTCCAGGCTGGTTTTTGGTGTTCGCCGTGAAATCCCGGAGTGATTCGAAACTATTAAAACGGAACATCCTCTCCCGTTCCTCCGCCACCGAAGCCTCCTCCAGAAGGTGCTGCAGGCACAGGTGGTTCACCAGGCCCGCCAGCGCCTCCCCCCCCTACGTCCCCCTTGGAGTCGAGCATTTTCATCTCTCTGGCTACAATTTCAGTGGTATACTTGTCGTTACCATTCTGATCCTGCCATTTACGGGTCTGGATTTTCCCTTCAATATAAACCTTGGAGCCCTTATGAAGATATTCGCCACAGATCTCTGCAAGCCGTCGCCACGCAACAATCCTGTGCCACTCTGTTGCTTCCTGTTGCTGGCCGTCTTTCCCTTTCCAGCGCTCCGTGGTTGCCACATTAAAAGTTGCAACAGGGGTTCCTTCCTGTGTAAAACGAATTTCCGGGTCAGCCCCAAGATTACCTATGACCATAGCTTTGTTGAGCATGTTTCCTCCGATGTAATTACTTTGAATTAAAGAGTTTAATCTAAAACAAACAGAAATATAAAACTGATATTTATGACAAACCCAAATCATACAACCTCATAAAAAGGTTACCGTCAGGGTAGACTTGTAATAAACTTCATATCCGAATCACTGGAATTCCTTATTTTTTCAACGCACTAAGATACGCTAAAAAGAAAAAAAAACTGTACCTCAAGGGCACTTCCTAAAGGGTGCACGACGAAGGAGATGATGCGTTTTCACGAGTCCATCGAAACAGATTAATACCACAGGGCATCTTGTTTAGGCCAGTTAATTTTTTAATGACTTATTGTACGATCGAGCATCGCTGGAAGACCACCTTTCTCCTCCGGAGTATAGCCCATGACTTCTCTCCAGATTTCATCACTCTCCATACAAAAATAGATGCAAGTCTTCGGTGCAGCGTAGTTTTTAAGAAGAGAATAGATATGACTATAGAGATTTACTCGCTGCGGCCGGAAATATCGTTTTTTATTATCAAGCCCTTCGATGAATTCCTGATAAAATATTCGTGAACCTGGGAAACGGTTGGTTCCGATTGTTTTTAAAGATGGCAGGTAACGAAGAGCCCCAAGTGATATCCAGACAATCTGATCCGCAGGCACAACCTGAAACAGTCGGGTTATGGTTTCCCTGTATCCTTCTTCCCAACCCTGATGATATATGATAGGATCAAAATGAAAGGCAAGCCGATACCCCCATTTTGCGCATTGTGCTGCCGCCGCAAGGCGCTCCTCAAGGGTGGCAGTTCTTAGCTCCTCTTTCTGCATGATTTTTGTGCTGTTGAGGGACCATGCGAGAATGGTCCTACCGTTATGATCCAACCCTTCGAGGTTTTCTATTACTGCACTCTTTGTTTTTAACTCAAGCACCGCCCGCCTTTGGTCAGCCATGAATTCCACCAGCTTGGGGCTGAATCCCGTGATTCTATCAAGCCCCATAGAATCAGTAAATTCTCCTGTTCCAATACGAAAAAAGCTGTCAGGTTCCCTTGTAAATGTTGCCCTCATTTCTTCTAACAGGTCATCAGTGTTTACAAAAAAACTAAGCCAGGATTGATTCAAATATGCTTGGAGTATGCAGTAGACACAATCCATCGGGCAACCCATACCAATATTGAGCACCTGATAATCACAGCATCTGTACTCCCTGGTTCCGGGACATGGTTTGAAAAAGTGGCCTCGGTTTTTACAGAGTAGAAGATGGCGTTTTCCTGTGACAAGATTTGCAGGGTACTCTCCCTCTATACCTTTCGGATCTTCCCGATCAGCAATCACAGTTACAGGAAGAGCAGCTCTCTCAATGATTTCTTTTGTATAGGAAAGCTCCATACAGGACTCTTCCACATGGATATACTTCACGTAAAGTGACGGGTCCTGCCAAGAATGCTGTTTTCTCATGATCCTTTATGATATGGACTTCAAGTTCGATTGAGGTATAAGGTGTGACGGAATGGATGCAGATATGCAAGTGTTCATCTGCAAAGCACTTTCCAGCCATTCCGTAAGAGCAAGGTATTGCCTGCCGTGGATACCTTTACCGTGTTTAAGACAACCTGTTCCGTAAAGTTTGCATTTACGTTGCAGTTCCTTCAAGGCGTTCCAGGTTTGATCAGGATTCAGTCGTCCACTATTGACAAGATCGATGATTGAATGGATTCGCAGTCTGTCCATGCCAACTCTATATTGGTACGACACCTGATCCTCCCTGCCCCCCTCCTTGATGGTGAGTGCCTCATCAATCAGCAGAAAATCATGGGCGCAGCTTATGCGTAACCAGAAATCGTAATCCTCGCAGCAGCGCAGGTCTTCATTAAAAAGCCCCGTTGTCTCAAAGAGTTCTCTTCGTACCATCACAGTTGACATGCCTACCCCGCATATCCTGAGGCAATGGTCAAAGATATAACCATTTCGGGGCTGATGGATTTTCTTCTGGTTCAGGTGTTGCCCTCTTCTAAACCACCGCTCTCTGGTGTGGGACACAAGGTAATCGGGATTTGTCTGCATTTCACCATATTGTACCTGCAGTTTCCTTTTCTCCCAGTGATCATCGGAATCAAGAAATGCAATATGGGAAAAACTTGATTCCATGACCCCCTTGTTACGCGCTGCTGCCGGACCACTTTGTTTCTGTTTGAAATAATGCACAGGAATTTCACAATTTCTTGAAAAGGTATTAACTGCGTCGTAAGTATAATCAGTTGAACCGTCATCAACGATAATAATTTCACCACAGGGCACTGTCTGGTTCTTGACTGAATCCAAAGCACGGGTAATCAACACCGAACGGTTATATGTTGGGATGATTACAGAAAGTCCTGTCATGGGTAAATTACCGGTGATTTGTTTGGATTTAAGTGGAGATTTTACAAACAAAATACTGTATATATAAAAGATTTTCAATACACACGAACACTCTGTCAGCTTCCCAACGACTCTCTCTTGAAAAGAAGATATATGAGCTCTGAAATACTTATAAACTCAACTAGCTATGAAATCCGCATAGCACTTGTTGAAAATGGGCACCTAGCCGAGTTTCACCTTCAACGTCCCACTGAGAAAGGCCTGGTTGGTAATATTTACAAAGGAAAAGTAGTACGGGTCCTGCCAGGAATGCAGGCTGCCTTTGTCGATATAGGCCTCGAAAGAACTGGTTTTCTGTATGTGGATGATGTTTATATCTCAAACGCCGACCTTGATGCGAGAATGATGAAGAGACAAAGCCCCTGTGGCAAGCTTGAATTCTCATCATCAATGCCGGACACTGATGTGAACAGAACCCCTGGTATGAATATTGAAGACTTACTCACCGAGGGGCAGGAAATTACTGTTCAAGTTGGCAAAGATCCCATCGGAACAAAGGGCGCGAGACTCACCTGTCATATCACCCTTCCCTGTCGGAATCTGGTCTTTATGCCTCTCACCGATCACATCGGAATATCGAGAAAAATACAGGATGAGGAAACTCGGGCTACCCTGAAAGAGAGAATCGAATCTCTGCGACCTGCGGGGACTGGTTTTATCGTAAGAACAGTAGCAGAAAATGCGACTCTTGAAGAGCTTGAGGCTGATATGGAGTTTCTTCTTCTCCTCTGGGACGAGATTCAGGACATCTCAGGCCGCCTAACAGCAATTCCTGCAATGATCTACGAAGATCTGGATATCACCTTCCGCTCAGTTCGCGATCTTTTCACAAATGAGGTCAACAGCCTTATACTCGACGACAAAAAAACATACCGGAAACTTCTCAAATTCGTTCAAACATTTGCCCCCACACTTCAAGACAGGATTTCCTTTTATGAGGAAGACGCACCTATTTTTGAAGCTCACGGTATTGATGTGGAAATCAGTCGAGCCCTTGAAAAGAAAATATGGCTTCGTTCCGGTGGATATATAATCATCGAAACCACAGAGGCACTATCCGTAATCGATGTAAACACCGGAAGATTTGTTGGTAAAAATGATCTTGAGGAAACAATTTTCAAAACTAATATGGAGGCTGTAAAAGAGATTGCCTATCAGCTCCGCCTGCGTAATATTGGTGGAATTATTATTATTGATTTCATTGATATGGAAGAAGAAGAGCATCGCGAAAAACTCTTCAATGCTTTCAAGGAAGCTGTGAAGAAGGATAAAAGCCGAATCAATATTCTGAAACTTTCTGAGTTTGGCCTGGTGCAGATGACCCGTAAAAGAAGTTGTGAGAATCTCAGCCAGATGATGTGCGAACCATGTCATTATTGCGCAGGTGAAGGATTACTGAAATCGAGACGAACCATCTGCCACGAAATATTTCGTAAAATTTCCAGAAAGGCACACCGTTACGACAACCCGCAGATAACAGTTGTAGTCCATCCCCGTGTCGCTGATATGCTTCTAAAGGAAGAAGGTACCGTCACCACAGAACTGGAGCTGGAAATTGGTAAACGACTGGTAATTGTACCCAGCAAAAAGCTCCACATTGAGAAATATGAGATTATCTGGGATGAACAACAAAGGATCAGTACCCAGTGAAGTATTAAAAATACTATTACCCATATTCACTTACAACAGAACCAAGAGAGATCATCATGACAAGACTCAAGAGTAGACATTCAAAAAAAAGGTCCTCCTTTCCTCTATTCCTGATTGTGACATTACTTATTGCAGGTGCCGCAGGATATATTTTCATCACCTATTTTGAGGGTGAAAAGCCCCTGATTACCGGACATGACTTCCCTGATTTCCTCGGAAAAGAGAGTACTGTACTGTTAACAGTTGAAGATCAAAAAAGTGGTATCCGCTCTATACAAATCAGCCTTCTTCAGAGTGATCAGGAAAAAGTAATTTTGAACAAACAGTACCCGAGGGCAACCAGAGAAGGTAGCGTTGGAACTCAGAAAGAAAAGATTTCTCTTGTTATAAATTCAAGGCAATTAAAACTGAAAGACGGTGAGGCCACCCTGAAGATCGTTGCTGCAGATTATTCTCTGCGTGGACTGCTCAAAGGAAATCAAAATGTAGTAACCCACCGAGTTATAATTGACACCAAGCCCCCCAGGGTCTCTATAATTCACAGCGAACGCTATATAAAGCCAGGTGGATCCGGAGTCGTTATCTATACAGCAGAAGACACTGTCAAGCGTGGAGTTCTGATTAACGAATCATACCACCCCGGTTTTCCACTCACAGATGGTTCTGATTCCAAATTTATTTCCTACATTGCCCTCCCCTATTCTACTGACAAAATCACAAAATCATCCATAATAGCTGAAGATACCGCTGGAAACAAGACTATTAAACCCTTCTCTACAGTATTAAGCAAACCGCAGCAAAAGAAAGATAAAATTCATGTTGGCGACGGTTTCCTTGGTAAAAAGATACCGGAGTTCGAGGAACACTATCCGGAAATGAAGGGTGATCTTCTTCAAAAATACCTTTATTCAAACCGAACTGTACGCAGTATGAACAATGACAAAATACGGAGCCTCTGTGCTAATCCAGCGGAAAATCGGCTCTGGTCCGGAAGATTCCTTCGTATGGCAGGTAGTAGCAAAGCTGGGTTTGCAGATCATCGCACCTATTACTACAAAGGTAAAGCCATTGATAAGCAGGTCCACCTTGGGATGGATATCGCCTCAACTAGGCATGCGACAATAAAGGCAGCTGGGGCTGGAACTGTTATCTATGCTGATTATCTGGGTATTTATGGCAATATGGTTATGATTGACCATGGCCAGGGGGTATTCAGTCTTTATTCACATATGAGTCAAATCAACGTGTCACCTGGAGACATCCTTGAAAAAGGTTCTACGATCGGAAATTCAGGGACCAGCGGCATGGCAGGAGGCGACCACCTTCATTTCTCAATGCTGGTAAACGGTGTTTTTGTTACCCCGAAAGAGTGGTGGGATCAGCACTGGATCGATGTAACCATTGATGAACCGATGGTTGACGCGAAATTTTAGCAAAAAAACTAGTTATCAGCTACAGAGCGCACTCTATACAGCTTATAACTGGTTTTGCTAAAGCAGACAGTTGCTAATCCTGTGATTAGCTTAATCGATCCGTAGTGATCTTGTGGTTGATACATTTGTAACAAACGTTGAAATGTATTTATAAAGTGTGCAATCATGTCTGTAAAAAAAACACTCGCTTCCCTTCGGGTGGTTCGTTACCGACACATCCTGTTCTCGTTTAAGGTTCAGATAATGTTTGGTATAATCAACATATTCAAAACATCAGGCCCAATCACAATTGAACACTCTCGGTCCGGGAGCTTGTCAAAAATTCCCGGATAAGGTATTGAGGCACAGTTTGTTAACATTTTGAGCGTTTGGAGAGAGGAGAACTTCCATGCATTTATTTGAAACAGAAGATGGCGATATCTGGATCTGTGTTACCTGTGGTCGCGAAAGGGAGCAGGAAATCAGAGCAAAAGATTGGGAATATATTTTTGATCGTGATGATCCTGTATTACGCTGTAAACTTTGTGGCGGACCAGATTATGAGGTTGATGACTGAAATAATATGGGAAATCAAATAACTGTTTTTCCTTATTCCCTTTTTTGTTTTTTCAGTAGACTGCGGTACACTGGATCGGTAATTGCTTAATCAATAACACTTGTCTTCATAAATTCCCAAAACCTTCAATAGTGATGCAAAAAACACTGCGATTCCCAAAGCTGCTGTACAGCTACCTGGCAACAGAAATGCTTGCACCATTTTTTGCAAGTTTTGTGATTATGAACAGCGTTTTTTTCCTTGTCAAGCTGATTCCTTTTTTAAATGTTGTATTGGAACTGGAGATTAGTTTCGTCGATTTTGTGCGTCTTTTTCTATACCTCTTTCCTAATATGTTTCTCTACTCTATTCCAATGGCTGCCATGATGGGGGTCATTATTTCCTTTACCCGCTTATCTTCTGATACTGAAATTCTCGCACTGAAAGCCAGTGGTATAAGTATTTATCAGATGATCCCACCCCTCGTGTTAGTTTCAGCTGCCATTGCCCTGCTTACCTGTTATTTTTCTGCAGGGTTAATTCCAAAAGCTGAAGTTGCCTTGAAACAACTGATGTTTCAGGTGGCAAAGGAAAAAATAGATAAAGGTATTAAAGAGCATCAGTTTACGGAGGCTCTTGGTGACCTGGTTGTCTATGTTGACTCCATTGACAAAAAAACCGGCCTGTGGCGAAACGTATGGGTCTCAGACATGAGGGGACAGAATAACCCCATCATCACCATGGCTCAGTACGGAACAATGAATGCCCAGATCGATAATATGCTGGTCACAATCACTCTGCACAACGGTAGTCTCCACAGACCGGACAAGGCACGATCCCAGATTATAAGTTTTGACAAATACACCATAAATATTCCCCTGCAGCCACCAACAGTCCTAGATGGTGAAGATGTCACAAAACTGTCTAAATCTTCTATGACAATGCTCCAACTCCAGGATTTCGCCTCAACCGCAGGAAGAGACACTCCAGCTGGTCGAAATGCACTGGTACATTTCCATAAACGTCTGGTGCTGCCCGTGGGATGTTTTATTCTGGGTTTGCTCGGTATGCCTCTTGGTCTACAGGCAGGTCCAGGTAAAAAATCATTAGGCATCCCCTTGGGACTTGGGTTTTTTATTCTTTACTATATCCTTTTCACTGTTGGAAAGACATTGGCTGAAGATACCAGTATTCCAGTGGTGCTGGCTATGTGGATGCCAAATATAATGTTTATGGCTATTACAACTTACATGATCAAACAAGCTGCCGATGAAAAGCCATTTGTCCCCGAATCACTAAAAGACAAACTGTTCACTTTTTTCGATCAAAAGCTCTCACCCCTTATACACCTGCTGCGCTTACAATTCACCCATCAGTCTGACGGGACTGAACAACCAACTCCCACCGTTGCCCCAAAACCAGTTCCTGCCACCAAAAGCCTTAAACCTGCCATCACCGGTCCCGACTACTTAACCGAAGGAACTGTGCATGGGAACATAAAGAGTCATGTCTTTCATCTTCCTGGTTGTGAATTTTATTACTGTAAAAATTGTACCATTGAATTCAAAGATATCAATGTCGCCATGGATTCAGGATTCGAGCCATGTCGCTTTTGTAAGAATCTAATGGATGAGGATGATGTTTAACCAGCATCTTCAATGGCTTTTTTTAATGCGGCTATATGAACATGTCCGGCATAGTGAACAGAACTTTTCCCGCTGATCGGGTCAAAGGCACTGGGATCTGCAGAACAGAAATATTGAACCTGTCGTGGCAACCGCGTCAGGACCTCATCGACTTTACAACCTATGTATTCCTGCAGAGCATCCCAGGTTGCACCACATGGAGCACCACGTATCACTTTGATATCAGCAATGGTATCACCTTTTAAGGAAACCTCATACTCTGGTAACCCAAATCTTTCTCCGTAACTACCTAACTTAGTGTTTCTACCAAGCCCGCAACAGGTAAAGGGAGTGAATCCTCCGCCTTTCTTCCCAGGCGAAACCACAGGGATATTTTTCCCCTTGCATACCGATATCAGGTAATGAACAAGATCCGGATGTTTTAAAAAGTTGAGGACAAGCTCAGAGCTAAAATTTCGATCAATAAAGTCTTCGGGGGTATCTATGAATTCAGGGAGAAAAGAATCTATTGATACAATATCTTTTATAGTCAAGGATTTTCCGTGGGTTACCACACCTTGAATTTTATGTTCCCCCGATCCGTTTTGCTGAAAAATGAGAATATCCATTTTTTTTCTCCTGTTATCCACTTTTAAAAAGAGACAAGGATGTATGCAACCACCTGATTACATAATTCTTTTATCTTGACAGCCCAAAATAGCCAATATAGTATTTATATAATATTATCCTGAAATCTTTGACAGCTTCGTGTTTTTGTTAACATACTGAAATAAAAACATACAAGTCACAATCAGGCATGTTTGAAAGAAACACTTGCTTCTCTTCAGGAGTTTTTAAAATGAGTACTTTTCCCATTGAAACAATGGGAGTAACCATTCAACGTAATAGTAGCAAACAAATGAAAGCACGGGCCGTTACTGTTCAAGTTGTCCTGTATTCGTTCTTTCTGTTCCTCGAAGCTTATTAGTGCCACTCGAGAGAGGCCAATGGACTAAACTGAGGTACGCTGAATAGTTACACTGAATCTACCACAGTTAAAACAGAATGCTTAATAATTCAGGTTTGGCTGAGGACACAAGGCAATCAAAAAATGATTTAACTGTTTTTTTTCTTCTAAACTATGTACTCTTTTATACTTTAATAATCCAACTGTGCAGTGGGGTCTACCGTGGAATACCCAGAAAAGCTTTCAGATATTATCGCTAGTCTACCTGAAGTTTCCGGTGGATTTCTCTATTCTCCAGAACTGGGTGTTTACTCAAACCAGACAGCAGGTTTGTGCAACGATCCTTCATTGTATAACGTCAGTGTAAAGCTCTCTAAAATTGTCTCAATGATGTCTGTTCACTTCCATGATACTGGTGGAATCAGGGTCTGTTTTAAGGATTTGATTCTCTGTGGTATGGAAATAGGCAATGGTCATTGGCTCTTTCTTTTACATCAGCCATCCCTGTCTCCCGGTATGATAAAAATGACTGTTCAGATGGCCCTTAATATTGCACCTGAACCATCAACCCAGACAGAAATTTCTAAACCTGGCCATGAAATAGAGGTTGAATCAGAGTCAAACACTACGGACAATGTTGTGGAAATCCTCATGGCCCCCGAATCTGAGCTGAGGGCTCCCTTAACTAAAATTGAAAACAATCTGGCTCAGTATATTGGCCCTGTTGCCGGTCTTGTTTTTCAGGATTCTGTTGAAGTATGGGCTAAAAACTGTACTCCCTCCCTGGAACATCTGCCTGAACTGGTCACTATGATGGCAAAAGAGATAGACGATGGGGGTAATCGTGAGGACTTTATCGAGAGCCTAAAAAACATATCAGAGGAATCATAATGGCCACTGCAAAAGATTTTTCAAGACTCGGTGATATTGAAGGTGTTTCACGCTATATTTTAGTTCGTAACGATGGATATGTTGTCAGCAAAAATTATGCGGATGCTGTTACACTCTCCTCCGCCATCGTGACCAGTGGCAAAAACTGTGATTCACTTTATGACGACCTTGAGGGAAGGCGCTATATATATTGTTGTATTGAAAGAAACTCAGGCGATAGTATCCTAGTCTTCTCCCTTGGTCGTTATTACCTCGGAATCATAAAACATTCCGATACTGATCCCCAGCAACTTGCCGACACAATTATTGGATTTTTGAAAGCTCTCACCTGATCCCCTCTTCTCACGCCAGGTTCCCATGAAGTTACCCAATGCTGCTGAAATGCACAGTTTAGACCAGAGTGCAATTGACGATTACAAAATACCCGGTGTTGTCCTGATGGAAAATGCCGGTCTTGGAACTGTCCTGATGATGGAGAAAATACTTGGTTCTCCTGTTAACTCCTTCGCCTTAATTTTTATTGGGCCAGGCAACAATGGCGGTGACGGTCTTGTCATAGGCAGACATCTTCACCAGAGAGGCTGCAAACCGATTTTTTTCTTTCTGGTAGATCCGGACAAATTGAAAGGAGATGCTGCAGCAAACATGACCATTGTCAGGAAACTGCGTCTCCCCTTTCACGTTATTGATTCAAAGGCTCGGGTTCAAACCCTGCCCGTACTCTACAAACAGTTTATCAATCAGGGAAAACCCTGTTATGCCATAGTTGATGCAATTTTCGGGACCGGCCTGACCCGGCCTGTCACCGACGAGCATGCTGAAACCATTAATTTTATCAATTTTTCAGATTCTGTTCGCGGTATTCCAGTTATTGCAGTGGATATCCCTTCCGGGATGGACTCTGATAATGGAAAGGTTCTTGGTACAAGTCTCCGGGCTGATTACACAGCTACCTACGGCTGTCCAAAGCCTGGCCACGTCTTACACCACGGCCCCGAGTTTGCTGGTAAGATTTCAGTTATTGATATTGGAATCCCTCCCGAGGTAATGGAGAGAGCCAGAATCAGTACCGAACTGTTAGACAGAGAAACTGCCGCAGCATTGGTGGCTCCACTCGTACGAGTGGATAATGCCCACAAAGGAAGCCACGGACATCTGGCAGTCCTTGCCGGCTCTGTAGGCAAAACAGGTGCAGCAACCCTCGCTGTTAAAGGGGCTCTTCGTACAGGCACCGGCCTTGTGAGTCTGTTTACTCCCAAAGAGTTAAATCCTGTTTACGAAACGCTTCTAGTTGAAGCAATGACCATCTCACTTCCGGCTTCCACGACAGTTTTTGAGGTCAATGACCTCACTTTCATAGAGCAGGAAATCTATGGTAAGCGTGCAGTGGTTATAGGGCCAGGAATCGGGACTGAGTCTGCGACTTCAGAACTTGTGCTAAGGCTTTACGAAACGATAGAGTTGCCCATGGTTATGGATGCAGATGCCTTAAATATTCTTGCCAAAAACCGGGACAACCTGCCAACAGCTGCAGGTCCTCGCATTTTTTCTCCACATGCAGGTGAGTTAGCAAGACTGCTTGGCTGTACCATAGATGAAATACAAGATAATCGTGTCAAGGCAGCAAAAGAGGCTTGCAGAATTTACAGTAAGGATAGAAATGATTGCATAATGATTTTGAAAGGAGCGGGTACAATAGTTACTTCATCTTCAGGACACACATATATTAACACCAGTGGTAACCCTGGAATGGCAACTGGCGGGATGGGTGATGTACTTGCTGGGATTATCGGAGGTCTTATCTGTCAGAAGCTTGATGCTGAAACAGCTGCCGCAGCCGGTGTATTTCTTCATGGAATGGCAGGTGACATTCTATACAAAAATGGATTTGGATACAGTGCGTCTGAACTGGGAGATCAATTACCATGTTGTCTTAATCAGCTTCTTGGCACCTGAACCGATTCAACATTCAGCCATGGCAGGTGTATCCTGACAAAAGATGTTAAGGATTCAAGTTCGTCAAGTGACGTACATCCCAAAAAAAAGAACTGACATTATTTTTTTTCCATTTGACTCTGGACATAATCATTCAAAAGATCAAAATCCTGGTCGTAGATATTTAGGAACTGGACACCTGTCAAGTAATGACCGGTATCGGTCTGTTTTTGACACCACATTACTTTCCCCATCACTTTCAGCGATTTGCCCCCATCTTTTTTAGAACGCGTTGTTAGTTGCAAAGGGATCTGTAATCTGAGCAGATTTCCATGCTCATAACGATCTGTTCCCAAAAAAGAGATTCCTCCCTCGCTGAGATCCCTTCCCCTGCACAAGATAAGATGGGGGGCATCTCTGTGTTACCATCGTGAATATGATAAATTTCAATTGTTATATCCAGGGGTACTCTACTATATTGCCGTCTTTCGACTGGATTAACACGTTCCAATGATTGTATTCCTTCTAATGACTGAGAGCTTTAAGCTGTAATAACATTCCCTTTATTGGCAAAATGACACTTTTGAATTCTTGCAGCGAGGCGGGTTTCATCAAGATCATCATACATATCATGTCGTAATAATGGTCCCGATGGCATTTTCCTGTGAAGACAATGGGCGGGACTTAATACAAAGCAACTCCCCTTTTCATGCATGATGGCATCCATGCCACTATGTCCATCCGAGTCTGCCCCAGATAACAAAATACCTGACGCCCTTGTTTTTAGAAAGGATGCAACAGAAGCCATAAGTCCATCTATTGGGAGTGGTTCGTTCGATTCCTGGAACGGTTGGACTTGAAAACAGAAGTTGCCAGAATAGGGGGAGAGAGTCACAGCATCGCGTCCTGAGAAAATATAGCAGCATCCTCCCTCAAGGGTTGCTCCATCCTGTCCAAGAATCACCTCAAAATCACAGATAGCGTCAAGATACTGAACAAAAGATTCGACATTCTCAGGCCGGTCAAGAATCATGATACAGACGGCACCACCCATTTCAGGATTGAGTTCCGGAATTATCTTGAGAAGATTGGCATACCCACTTTCTCCTGCACCAATAACAGTAACAAAATTCATGCGCCTGTAGCGTTTATTGGTGAGTAGGGAAATTTCATCACCACACTTACCACATTTCAAAAAAGTATCTGTCGGTGGCCAGATTTTCACAACCTGCCTGTTACCACAATCCTCGCAAAAAATAACCTTTTCACGTATTTTCCCAAGTGCCCCAGACCCGTTTTTTTGTTGCATGGGGTCAATGGAATGAACTGACATGGCAGCCGCCGCAAATACCTTACCTAAAACAAGCTTGGAATGGGCTGCGCCATCCATCCCTTTGAAAAAAGTATTCTTTGACACAAAATCGACAGCTCCGTATTTAAGAGCATCAAAGCAGCGGGCTGTTCCTTTTTTACTGAGTGAAGACAGGAGAATTGTTGGAGTCGGGGTATGGATCATCAAGTGCTGCAAAGTGGTCATGCCATCCATCACAGGCATTTCCATATCCAGCAGAATAACATCTGGTTCAAGATTCAACACCATCCCCAGGGCTTCAATGCCGTTGGTGGCCTCACCTACTATCTCCACATCATCTTTTTGGGACAGCGTACCTCGTAACACTCTGCGTAACACCCAAGAGTCATCGACAATGAGAATCCTTACGGGATATTCAAGTTTTTGCTGGATATTCATAAATGTTTTTCATTACTTAGGAAAAAAACGATTCTTTATGTCCCTTGAACTTTCTTGCGAATTATTTATATAATATATCACTGAAACAGGTTGGGTTGTCAACCTTTTCTCCCTTGAGAGTAGACAACAAATCAATTTTGATAGCGTTGTAAAAAGATCAACAGCAGAATAGACCTGTGAAAAACTTCATATCAGCAGTACGGAAATTTCTCTTCATTCCGACATACTTAGAGCTTCCTCAATAAGTCATCCAGCTACAAGCTGAATGGATTTTACTGGCATGAGCCAGTCCGTAAATTTAGCCAATATTTTTACCAAAAGGGCCAATTGTACAAATCCAAGAGTCTTTT